>JAUILT010000023.1 GCA_030432925.1 Bdellovibrionia bacterium
GAACGTTGAAGCAAAGCTCTTATGTGAAAAACTCGCTCCTTTATTAACCTTTGTATCGGGAACAAAAAATCAAGAAGTGTTAAGAATAAGTGCTCCCGACCAAGCTCAAAAAGGCTCCATTGTTTTTGCCGGCACAGCAAAGACGCTCACAGAAGCTCTGACTTCTAATGCTGATGTCCTCGTTGTCGGGGAAAAAGACGTGGAAAAGGCTAAAAACTTTGAGGGCACTGTTCTCTCTTCCCCACATGTCCCTCTCGCCCTATCACAAGTAGGAAAAAATTTTTTTCCAGTTACTATTAATAAGCAGCCTTTTGATGGCGAACGTATTCACCCGTCAGCGGTGATTTCGAAAACCGCACAAGTAGCAGAAACGGCTATTATTTACCCTCATGTGACTATTGGACCGAATACTATTATTGAAGATAACTGCGTGATTGGCGCCAATACAATCATTGAAGCCCATGTCACAATCGGTGCGGGCACTCATTTGCATGGGCATGTGTCTATCTCCCATGGTACGGTTCTTGGTAAAGATTGCGAGGTCCACCCGCAAACCTCTTTGGGAACGGAAGGCTTTGGGTATGCTCAAGATCAACACTTCAATCACTACCGAATCACTCACTACGGAAAGCTGATAATTGGCGATAACGTGCACATCGGAGCCGGTGTCACTATGGATCGAGGTACATTTGAAGACAGTCGGATCGGTAATGGTACTATCATTGATAACATGAATCATTTTGGACATAACTTTGTCTGCGGTGAAAGGACCATTTTTGTAGGAGGAACGATTGTGGCTGGCTCTGTCAAAGTGGGTTGTCGGTGTGTCTTTGGAGGACGAACCACTATTGGCGGTCATCTGGAAATCTGTGATGATGTCCATGTTTCTGGTGTTTCTGGAATCACTAAAAGCATCACTCAACCGGGCAAATACGGCGGCTACCCTCTTCAAGAGTATCGTGCCAACCTGAAAACCCTGTCCTCTCTTGCCTCAGTGCCTGAAATGCGAAAGACTCTGGCGGACTTAGTTAAAAAAAGTGAGAAGAGCTAACATGGATAGATTTTATATCACTACACCCATCTACTACCCCAACGCAAAACCTCATATTGGAACAGCCTACTCCACCGTCATGGCAGATATTTTACAACGCTATCACAAGTTATTTGGCCGTGAGACTTATTTTATCACTGGAACCGATGAGCATGGACAAAAAATTCAAAAAGCTGCCGAAGACCGCGGGATGAATCCACTGACCCATTGTGATGAAATGGCCGAAAATTACAAAATGGCCTGGAAACACATGGAGATCAAGTATGATCACTTTTTCAGAACCACCGATGAGTGGCACAAAAGAGCTGTTCAATCGGCTTTACAAAAGCTCTGGGATAAGGGTGAAATCTATTCCGATACCTACGAGGGCTGGTACTCTGTGAGTGAGGAGATCTTTTATACAGATAAAGAAGTTATTGATGGCAAAAGCCCCAGCGGTCGTGAAGTTACCCGCATCAAAGAGAAAAACTACTTTTTCAAAATGTCCAAATATCAACAGCAACTGATTGACTATATCAATGACAACCCTGGGTTTATCTGCCCGGATGTTCGAAAAAATGAAGTCCTTGGATTTCTCAAGCAGCCACTGGGAGACCTTTGTATTAGCCGGCCTAAATCTCGTTTATCTTGGGGGGTGGAGTTACCCTTCGATACAGAGTATGTCTGTTATGTCTGGTTTGATGCTTTATTAAATTATGCGACGGCTGTTGGCTACGAACAAAAGGGCAAAGAACAGGAGTTTGAAAGATGGTGGAGTTCTGAAAACGCTGGAGCTCACCATATTCTTGGAAAAGATATCTTAACCACTCACGCTGTCTACTGGCCCACTATGCTAATGGCTCTCGGAGTGAAAATGCCTAAAAAGCTATTTGCTCATGGCTGGATTCTCAACAAAGACAACAATAAAATGAGCAAATCCACTGGAGACCTTGCCACACCCAAAGACTTTTCTGACCTGATTGGCGTTGAACCTTTAAGGTATTTTCTGGCTAGCGAAATTCATTTTGGCAACGATGCCCCTGTCTCCATTGAAATTATAGTGAACAAAATCAATAATGACTTAGCTAATAATATTGGTAATCTTTTATCTCGAAGTACCAATCTAATTGCCAAGTATTTTGATGGCCAATGCCCCGGAGAGTCCGACACTGACGAATCCACCAAAAAGTTGATCACCCTTGCAGAAAATACAGCCGCCAAAGTTCAAGACCGTATTGAAAGTTTTGATCCCAGCCGAGCCTTGGAGGCCGTCATTCATTTATTGAACGAGGCCAATCGGTTTTTAGAAGAAAAAGCTCCGTGGACTACGGCTAAAACAAATACGACTCAGGCTGGAAAAGATCTTTACTCGGCCATTGAGGTTTTGCGAATTTCCGCCATTCTCCTGCGCCCTGTACTTCCCGAAAAAATGGCAGAACTGCTGAATCGCATTGGCTGTAAAAAAAGGAGCTTTGAAGATGCCAAAAAGTGGGGGCTAACTCCTTCAGGAACTCATATGGAAAAGGGACAACCTCTGTTTCCGAGAGTGGAGATGCCCGAAAATGCTTAAAGTCGCTGTCTCTCTATCTGCTCTGGTTCATGGGCTTTTATTTACCATGCTGTACCTGTGCCCAGAAGGGGTGCTGGTTGGCGCTCAAAAAGGGGGGGCGGATTCAGTTTTTGTGGAGATCCAAAAAAAATCCTTACCGCCTGCACCGGTAAGAGGCAAAACAAAACTATCCACTCCAAGATCCATAAAAAAAACCAACAGAATATTCAAATCTGTCAAAGTGACTCAAAAACCAGTCGTCGCTAAAAAAACTCTTCTCACTAGCCCCAGACCCAAGGGAAGTGGCTTTGACCTAAGAAATCTGCAGAGTCATCTTTCACCAGCCATGCAAAAGTTTTTACTCCAACTGAGAAAAGACATTGAAAAAAATAAACACTACCCCAAAAAAGCCAAACGGTTTCGACAGCGAGGTGAGGTGGCCATTAAGTTTTCAGTAACCCGAGCAGGTCAAGTTGTGGACGTCGTAGTAGATACCCCCAGTCCCTTTCAGACGCTGAATGCCTCGGCTCGAAAGGCGGTGTTGTCTCTAAAAGAAAATCGCTATCCACTTCCTGTAGAAGTCACTTCCAGCCAAATCCAAGTGATCCTTCCCATTCGCTATAACTTGTAAGGCCAGTTCTTTGCCAACCTGGTTGAAATTCAAGCCACCAACCGAATCAATTGATCCCTAGCTGTGCGCAACTCTGTCAGACTTTCTGAAAGTACAGGCTTTTCTCCGTAGTAGGTGTCACAATAAACTTCTGTAATGGTTTTGGAACACTTCCTCAGTGAACTATAATCCAACTCCAGTTGCTTTTGATAGTCTGAGGCCGTCATCCAGAGCTCTTTGGGATACTCAATCAGATACATGGACTGAAGGAATAGACTGTAGGTCTCACTGACTTCCTCTTCCGGGCTCAGTTTTCTGGCCATCAATGCCCTGTATTTGGAATTCAAAATCTTTCTGTCGGACTCACTCAAACCAGGAGGCTTTCGTTCAATTTTATCAGGGTCCCTTTTCCGGTTCCAGTTCCATACTTTGTAAATCAGGAACATCACAAACAAAACCAGTGCCGCCTTAAAGGCTTTTTCCAGCAGACTCATCACACTGTCGATCTTTCGTTTGAGTTCGTCAATTTTCTTTTTGGTGGTGTTTCTTTTGTCTTTCAACTCCCGGGCCATGTCCTTTTCAAAAGACTTTGCGGATTTCATCGAACCCTGATCAGCCTGGGAACCTCCCCCGCCATTTTGACCAGCACCTCCTTTGTCCGCAGTACGGGAATCCCCTGAGCCCGATCCGTCGCCGGAGCCCTGACCGGTCCCGGTGCCTTGTCCCTCTCCCTGTCCATGCCCGTCCCCTTGCTGCGAATTCTGTCGGGCCACACGGTGATTCATTTCCTTTAATTGTTCTTTCATCTGTTGCATCTGCTGATCCATCTGCTTCGGATCCATTTTCTGCAACTGCTCCTGGAGTTGCTCAATCTTTCTTTGTGCCTGCTGAGGATTCATCTCCTGTTGAGAGGATCCGGAACCCTTTTCGGAAAGTTGATCATCAAAACTTCCGCCCTTGGGACGGTTCATCTCAGAGCCCCCTCCACCAGAGGGTGACTGGGATCTTTGCTGAATTTGTTTTTCCATCTGACTTAACTGTCGACTGAGTTTTTCCATATCCATTTTGGACTCACCACCTCCGGACCTCGGCTGGCTCCCATGACCGGAACCAGCAGAGCTTTGCCCTCCTCCACCGGGGGATGGCTCCGGACTATTGGTGGGCTTTCCCGACCCCTGCCTTCCACCTGATGAGGACCCACGATCCCCCCGGGGACGATGGGACGCATGCTCTTCGGAATACTCAATGGCTTTTTCAGCAATTCTCTGGCTGAGCCTTTCCCGCACCGACGGATGGGAGATCTCCGGATTTTTCTCCCATTTCAATTTGTCCAAAAAGGAATGAGCTATCAGGGTCATGGAACCAATAAAGGCCGTGGCAAGTACCACTGCCGCAAGACGGGATTCCGGAGAATTGGTGGACCTTCTGAATTTTCGGAAAACCGTCAATGCCATCAGGTAAAGAACCAGATTGGGAAACAGCATCCACGACTCTTCCATTTTTATATTGGCCAGGGTCAGCAGACTCAAAGCAACACTCACACTCCACAAAATTAAAAACTGTTTTTGATGATAAGATCTCAATATCAGCCAGGACACCCATGCAAAGGGCAAATACATGGGGGCAAATTCCAAACCCAATACAGCCATAAAATAGTAGCCCCAGAAGATGTACCAGAAAATCACAAGCATCTGCATCCAGATCACCACAGATCGGGACAGATTCTTTGCCAGCCTTCCAAGGATCTTTTCAATATCCCCCTTATCTGAGGAAATTCGTCCAAAAAAGAACAACCACCGGGGCTTTTCCTGAAAGTCCCTGAGTTTTTGGGGAAGATCCGACAGCTTTTGATCCCAAACCATCGGCCGCAGATAACAGGCCATAAAATAGCAAACTGACAAAAAAACTGAATAGTGCCAGCCCTCATAGCCAAAAGCCACAAAGGCATTGAGGGAAAGTGCAGAGCAGACGAGTAAAAGAAACATCGTATAGGGCCTCTTCATGGCGCATTCCCTGCACGTAAGAAACTTTCCTGAATTTCGGTTTCCGGATCAAGAACCAGAGCCTCCACACCAAGCACCTTCAACCGATAAATCACTTCGTCCAGACCGTTCAATGCCGGTGCAGAAAATTTGACGTTGAACTCCATATTGTTGAGAAAACGGGAATAGAACCCCGCCGTATCGACAAGAATACAGTAAACATTCATGCCCAATGATTTCAAAGCACCCATGGTTTCAACAATGGAGTTGGAGTCCGCTGTCAGGAAGGGGGTGATTACAATCACATTTTCACCCGGCTGATGCAGCCCCATGTATTTTTTGACCAGGCTCTCCACCGATCCCAACACTCCGGTTTCATGACTGTTGTTTCTCAAACTCTCCATGACGGGGTCCAGAGTGATCAGCCGTCGGGCCAGTTCGTGCATTCCCTGATGTCCCTTCAAAGATTCCAGATACATACTTTGTGTGAAAAAGCGGACAGAATTGTATTGCCGCAGTTGCTGACTGGTGATGGACAACGTCACATCCTTGATCATCTCCCAGGTGGACAGCTCACGAGTGCCAATCTGCAGTGAAGCTTCCAGATTTAAAAAAATGGAAACCTCTGCATTGACCATCTTTTCAAACTCCTTGACCAACAGCTCCCCTCTTTTTGCCGAGAGCTTCCATGCCACGTTTTTGAGGGAATCCCCTTGCACATACTCACGAATGCCCACGAAGTTCACGCTACTGCCTTGGGAGCTTATGTTGTATTTTCCATACACCTGGGATCCTGCAGAACCCCTCATGCTCAGATCGGGCAGTTCCTCCACCTTTGGTAGAACCTCCACATCGATGATTTTGTCGTCCATCACTTCAAACTCAAAAAAACCAAAAGCATCAGTAAAACAAACGGAGATCGGCCCCACCTGTTTGATGCCCATCCCGCTGTCAGCCTTTTTCTTGTAGAGGAAGGAACGTCGGCTCTCTCTTTCCAGCAAAACCGGAACCGGTTGTGACACCAATTCTTCCTTGCTGGGACCAAAATGATCCAAAAGGCTTAACGGTGGAGTCTTTCCTGTGGACGCATTGAGAATTGTGTACTTGACCTCAATCTCTTCAAACTCAAAAAAACTTGTTTTGGGAAGGGATCGCTTCACATAAATATTGGCAGCCATGGAACGGGTGTGCAGATAGACAAATCCCAGAAACAAAGCCAACGCAACACCCAAACTCAAAACCACAGTGGAGAACAATCCAACAACAAGACAGACTCCGATCAGACCAACCATCATCGACAGTGGGTTGATACATCGGCTCCAAAGAATATGTCTGGGAAGGCTCAGAGAAATAGACCTCATTGCCCTTAAGTGAGGATTAAAGTAATCTCTAAAGGGACGTTCGATCACCTTCTTCATGCAGCCTGAATAGGGGCTTTGGTCTTTCTCTTGAGTCCCTCTAAAACGTCCTGAGCACTGAGCCCCGAAAGTCGAGCCTCAGGTGTCAGTATTAACCGGTGAGCCACAACCTCATTGATCAAAGCAAAGACATGAGCCGGACGAACGTAGTCCATCCCCTCAATAGTTGCAGAAGCCTGCGCCAATCGTGCCAGTGCCAAAGTGGTTCTGGGACCTGCTCCCATTTTGATATCATTGCTATTTCTTGTAGCATTGACCAGGTCTACGATGTAAGAGTAAACATCATCTGAAACTTTAACCTTAGAAATTTGCTGCTTCAACCACAAAACACGCTCCGCAGTTTCTACTGGCTTTAAGGTTTCCAAAGGATGCCTTTGGCTTTGCCCTTTAACCATTTGAACCTCATGTTCCGTGTTCGGGTACCCAATTGTTAGCTTCATGTGAAAGCGATCTAACTGAGCCTCTGGCAATTGAAAAGTTCCCAACTGGTCTACTGGGTTTTGGGTGGCCATCGTAAAAAATAGTGGGTCCATTTTGCGAGTGATTCCATCAATGGTTACCTGCCCCTCTCCCATCGCCTCCAAAAGTGCAGACTGAGTCCTTGGAGTGGCTCTATTGATTTCATCTCCAAGTAACAGAGTGGTAAAAATAGGGCCTGGGTGAAACTCAAAACTTTTTTCCTTTTGATTGAAAACAGAGGCTCCCAGAATATCAGACGGTAACAGGTCCGGAGTGAACTGCACGCGATGAAAATCACAGTTGGTCGACTTAGCCAGAGCTTTAGCCAAAACTGTTTTTCCAGTGCCAGGAACATCCTCCAAAAGAACATGGCCTCCAGATATCCAACACAAAATCACCTTTTTAACTACATCCTCTTTACCAACAATCACCTTTTGAACATTTGTGAGTATGCGCTCGAAAATCTCCACCTCAGGCTTCATGGGTTCACCCTCCACAACTCTCTGAACTTCAATGGTTTATCGGCTTCACTGACTCCTTGTTGACGTCACCAAAGGGCTAGTTTTTTAAACTCGAATAGATGCTCAATAATAAATCCAGACCCTTGGTCACAACCTGTCGGCGATACATGTCTCCTACCCTGCACACAGCTATGCCGCGCCTCTCCTGACGTATTAAAAAAGTGACTCAAAAACGTTTAAAAGCTCTACATAGCTCATTTCTTAAACATGCCCCAAAAGTCTGTACCCTCTAATAAACTCATCTTTAAGGTTTCAAATCAAATATCCATTTCTGATACGGCATTTATTTTGCAAAACTTATTACCGTGAGGGATTCTTATGAGGGCGCTTATAAATAAATTAAAAATTATCTTAACGATGTTTTTTCTCATTTTGGGATTTCAAAACTGCTCTTTAAATGATGGTTTTAAATCTCAAACAGAGAGCTCAATAAGTCCCATAACCAATGACTCTAGCGATCATCAGAACGAGTCTAACCTAGAAGACAATACCCCGCCTATTACAAATCCTAGCAGTGGAGATAACCAAAGCTCTGTGAGTCCTATTGAAATAGCTTGGGTACGATCCAGCTCTCACGATGGAAATGTACCTGAAAATGCTATTGATCAGAACTTGAATACCCGCTGGTCGGCAGAAGGAAAAGGGGAGTTTCTTGATATTCAATTTAGTGGTCAATACAAATTGAGTGATATTGTTATTTATTTTTACAAGGGAAGCGAGCGAACCTCTCATTTTGATATTTTAGGCTGGTCTGACCTTGGGTGGGTTCATTTATTTGTGGACGCAGATTCAGCAACATCTGGAGTTTTTCAAGCTTCGCCCTCTCCCCACACACCTCTAAGTGGAATCCGCATCGTTGGCGATGGTAACAATATAAATCAATGGAATAGCATTACTGAAGTTCAACTTTCAGGCTCTTTACAAAGTACAAGTGTTGTGACATTACCGGCCCTGGAAACTCCTCCTCCTGAAAGTCCACCTGACATCGATACCGATGATGTTAATGCAGGGCATGTTCTTTCAAGAGTTTATTTATCAACAGAAGAACTCTCAAAAATTAAAGAATTAGCTGCACAAGGGATGGAGCCCGTTGCGACGGCATACAATAAAGCTATCGCCAATGCTGAGCAAGCAATGTCTACAAAGTTACAGTCCGTCACTTACCAGGGGCAATCTTCTCACGATTATTACACACAAAAACCTTATAATTGGTCCAATAATATGCCCAGCCCCTGTGGCAGTACCCATTGCGATGGATATATTAACCCCAAAGCGGACCGAGGGGACTATTCAGCATCTATCTTAATGGCTCGAGCTGTTAGATCCTTAGGAATCGCCTACGCCCTTACGGGGGAGACAAAATATGCAAAACGAGCTATTGAGCACATTAACTCCTGGGCTATTAATAGCTCAACTTATATGTCACCAAAGGTCTTTGGTTCCCAGGGTATCGAGCAATATGCAACTTTTCCGGCAATGTTTTATGGAGCTTCACTGATACAATCTTACTCTGGCTGGGCAGATTCAGAAAAAACACAGTTCCTACAATGGACAAAAGACTTTATCTATCATGCTGAGACTTACTCCTATAGCAATAATTGGGAAAACTGGCGGCAAGCATTTATTATTACTGGAGCGGCTTCAATAAACGATAAAAACTTGATCAATCAACAAATTCTACGATTTAAAAGTACACTGACAAACTTTATTGACTCTACTGGACGAATGAAGAAAGAACTCTCTCGCACACGATCTCTGGACTACTCAATGTATGCGTTAGCAGCTATGACAGTTATTGCTGAAGTTGCCCATCAAAGAGGTGTTAACCTTTATAATTATCAAGCAGGCTCCGTTGGTTTAACGTTAGCATGGCAATACCATACCCCTTATTTACTCAATACTAGCAGTTGGCCTTATGAACAAATTAAAAGTTACAATAAAGAGGGCTTGGGTATTTATGAAATTGCTTATGCCAGAACAAAAGACCCTCAATACTTAAAAGTCATTAACAAATATGGACGTCCACTTTATGAAGATAGGTGCTTTGGGCCAATCACTTTGACTCACGGAGTGCCGTAAAAGTAAATACAGGGTAAGTATTCCCACAGCCACGAATCTCCTGGGGGGGGGCCACATTCTGTTGGATACTCAGTGATGAACCCGTGACAGTTATATTCAATGGAGTGATCACATCCGTTTCCACAAAATAGGGGTCAATAAAAGCCGAAACCATGCCTTCTGCCTGACGGTCATTCAGTGGACCACAATTATAGCCTCGTCCACCATTGGCCCCTGAACGAGCCAATGAGCCATAATATCCACCCTCAACAAAACTGATAGGCCCCTCATACCACACACGACATTCCACTCCGGCCTCGCGGATATTCACGTAAACCTCCAGAGTCCGTGTTGCTGAATTTCTTTCTGGCTCAAAACCACCCACTGTCATATCCACAGTCAAACCATACCTGGTAAAAGCAGCGTTGGCACATCCAAGATCCATCACCATATAACTCCCAAGTAATGGCTCTATATTCGCTTGAGCAAAAGCTCCAAAAAAAATATATATAGCAAGTGTTAGTTTCTTCATTACCCCTATCTCCTTAAATTTTTACAAACTAAAAACCACCTCTAACCGCACATCCCTAGCTGGCTCTTTCAATGGAGAGCCATGCTTTTGATACTCACGATCAAAAATATTATTCAGCTTGAGTCTAGCCACACCAAAATAGTCCGACCTATTGAATTTGTAGCCCAATAACGCATTTTGCACATTGGAACCTGGAGTTGACTGCTGGGCTCCCAATACAGTGCTATCCACCCGGTCCTGTCGTTTGTAAATAATGTTCTCAAAGCCTAAAAACCATTGGGTTCTTTCATAACCATAAAGCATACGAATCTGATCCGCTGGGCTGGTGCTCAGTGGCAGTCCGTTACTGCTTTTGATGGAACGCACTCGAGCATAGGTCACACCTAATTGGACTCTGTCAATATTCTGCTTCCATGAAAACTCCCTCCCCTGCAGTTTTACCTGTGGCCGGTTCACAAACTGGGTGGTATTCCCGAAAAAATCAATCTCCTGTTCAATGTAATTATCAATAGTAGATTCATACTCCGACCACTGAAAACTCCCTCCATAGTCCTCATCTCCGTAATCATAGGTGGTTCTGACTTCGACTGTCTTCGAATCTTCAGGACTCAGATTTTCATTAGGAATAAAGTTGTTATACCCAAATGGTCCTGGAAAATGTGGACCATCCACATAAATGTCCTGAATCTTCGGGGCATTATACCCCTCTTCGTAAGAGACCGCGGCACTCCAGTTGTCTGTCATCTGCTTGCCAAGTTCCACCTCAGGGGACCAGGCCTTGTTGATTCGGTCCTCCAGAACGGAACTATTGGTTTGCAAGTGAACCTCATCATACCTCATTCCCGCCTGAGCCCACCAAGTCTCTTGGTAAGCCACGTCGGCCAAAATATAAGCCCCTATATGCTCAGCTCGACCGTTGGGGAAGTTACTTAAAGGTCCACCATCTCGGTCTCCCTGATTGTCATCTCGAACCAACTCTGCTCCTGGCTGCAACCGCACACTCCATGGACGGCTTTGTGAGGGCACCACCACGTCGACATTGTTATGTAGCGATAGTCCTGAGGTTTTGACTTCACGATTGTCTATTCGACCAACGCTCAGCTGCTCTCGAACCATGTCTGTTTTGGACTGATACACCAGAACTTCAGGCCGAAAGCGAGCTTTACCTTTGCGGCTGTACTGCATTTTAAAAGACTGATATTTTTCTCTCTGATCCGCAATTCCCACCGGGTCCAACTCCTCTAAAGCTGGGTTGAACGGCGTCAGAGAACTCTTGTTTTGCTCTTCCGCAGAAAACCATAGGCCATGGCCTCCCCGCCCTTTCCAGTTACCCTTGGCCCAAAGAGAGCTATCCTCAAACCCAGAATAAGCCAAAGCTTTTTTATCAGACAGGCGAATATCTTTAGCTGTAGTGGTGGTGTCATCCACCATCAAACCAAATTGTTTTCGCCTTCCAAAAAGTTGGGCAGCCGTTAGAGAGGACTGTTGTGAGGCTGAAGCATCAAAATACTGCCCCCGAATCGAAGCTCCAAAACTATTTCCGTCTCTGACAACATCATGGGCCTCTTGAGTGGTGAAGGATACCAGGCCACCAAGGGCTCCATTGCCAAAACGACTGGAGGCTCCACCTTTAAGAACATCCACCCGCTTAAGTAAGTGGGTACGAATAGGGATCACCGAATTGTGAGTCATGGAGAAGTTGGACCGAGTGCCATCCAGAAGTAGCAAAACCTGCTTGGATTGAAACCCACGAATATTAATTCCTTGAGCTTCCTTTCTAGGCCCTCCAAGGTTATCGGCCCCTGGAACCTGGCTGACTAACTCATCCACATTGCCAATTTGATTTTTCTTTAAATCCTCGCCTAACAGTTCTTCATCAAAAGCCTTTCCCACAAAAGATCCCGTGGGACTTTTCTCGTCATCAGAGATTTCTATCGGCTCCATTTTATACACAGAATCTAACTTCATGAGGGATTCTGTAGGCTCTTCGGCCAGGGCAAAAAAACAACCAAAAACTAGAATGGGAGCATATTTCAGGAGGAAAAGCATTGCGTCAACGTTCCTACCAATAGGGGTTACCAAACACAACTAAATCAAAATCTATTGCATCGCATCAGTCTCCTGCGAGTAGCCATAGAAAATAATCAAATGTTTTTGAGTACACGCCCTAATAATTTTTCCCGAGAACCATTGTCGCCCTCTCCATATTCCAAAGCTGGCCGGGAAAAAAAGCCTCAGGGTCTAGTAGTAAATACCTATCCAGTTCCTGAGAGGCGTATTTCTTTTTAAAGTTATAAAGTCCCTTAGGGGAGTAGAACAATTTTATTTTCCCCCATGCCTTAAGAGTTCTCTCAACCGCCGAGTTCGACTGGTGAATCACTCCCGGACAAAAGCCAAAGCTGAGAGTTTTGGCACCTTCGCGTTTTAATTGTTGGATAATATTCACTAGTAGAAAGTCCAATGCAAACCTCCCCCCTTTTGGGTGTTGCATGAGCTGATCCACATACCAGCAGCCCTCCGCCCAAGAAACCACCGACACAACGGCTTCTAGCTCTCCTCGATAGTGGCCGACAAACAGCCGCTCCCCTTTGGAAAGAAACTCCAGACTTCGGCTCAAGGGTGTCAGCAAAAAACGAACTTGAAATAAACCTTTACTCTTTCTCCAGTCTCGAGAAAACTGCATCAGTGCCAAATCCCATTCAGAAAGTGATTCTTGCAAAACCTCCACAAACTCCAGTTGTTGATTGCACCCCTTTCTCAAAGACCGACGCGCCTCTTCAGAAGCACCTCCCTTCAAGTTCCAACTCTTGAGATCTAAAAGTAAAGACACTCCAGCTTTGTGACGGTTCATGGGTACGGATCGAGAAAATTCTTCAGAAAAGTAATAGCCACAGACATTGAATTTATTCGCGTGAGCCCATTGTCGGAAGTTTTCAAAAGCGGTGGCTTTGCTTTTCAGGGTTCGTCCAGCAGGGTCTCCGGCCACAACACAGGTGTTTCCCACCTTTTCATAAGCCAGTTGTCCCCACTGATCAGAGTGAATCAATTTTTTTGTCTTTTCCCAGATGGCATGTAGGGGGTAATCAAAAAAAAGGGTCTCCTTGCGAGAAGACCCCTTTTGCAAATCATCGTTTTTCAACGACTCCAGCGACATCAAACGATCAATGGAGCCAGAATCAGAGCTACAATGGAGATCAGCTTGACCAGAATGTTCATTGCAGGACCAGTTGTATCTTTGAAAGGATCACCAACTGTGTCACCTATAACAGCTGCAGAGTGGGCCTCTCCTCCCTTTTTCTCACCTTCCACCTGACCTTGCTCAATATATTTTTTAGCGTTGTCCCAGGAGCCACCAGCATTAGACATCAGCAAAGCTAGAGTCACACCTGTCAAAAGAGAACCCGCCAGCATTCCACCCAAAGCTTCAGGGCCAAGAATAAATCCAACAGCTACAGGAGCAATCACGGCCACAAGACCGGGAGCCACCATCTCTTTAAGAGCAGCGTTCGTGGAGATTTCCACACAACGGGCGGTATCAGGCTTTCCTGTTCCTTCCAAAAGGCCGGGGATTTCTTTAAACTGACGACGAATCTCAGTCACCATTTCTGCAGCGGCTTTACCAACAGAAGTCATTGTCATGGCCGCAGCAATCAAAACTGTCATGGCGCCCAGAAGTAAACCAATCACCACTTGAGGATCAGTGATATCCATGGTGATAGAACCACCGTTGGCCACTTCTACCGCAGACTTGTAGGCCACAAAAAGAGCTAAAGCCGTCAAAGCAGCTGACCCAATGGCAAAACCTTTTCCGATGGCAGCTGTTGTATTTCCAATAGCGTCCAGACCATCTGTGATTTTTCTCACTTCAGGGCCCAGGTTGGACATTTCAGAGATTCCGCCAGCATTATCAGCAACGGGGCCATAAGCATCAATGGTCATTGTCACACCCACAGTGGCCAGCATTCCCACTGCAGCCATCGCAATTCCGTACAAACCGGCTGTCAGATAAGATACATAAATAGTGGCGGCAATCAGAAACAGCGGAGCCGCACAAGACTGAAGGCCTACAGCAATACCGGCAATGATATTGGTTGCAGGGCCCGTCTTGGAGGCTTCTGCAATTTTGAAAACAGGACCCGCTGCTGTGTAGTACTCAGTAGCTTTACCAATCAGTAAGCCACCAATAGTACCAGCCATAATCGCCCAAAAAATTCCGAGACCAAATTCAAAAGTCTGCAAAAGAACAAACGTACCTCCCAAGAATAAAGCCCCAGCAGTCAACTCAGAAACAAACAACGCTTTAGAGGGGTCCATAGTTTTAAACACGTTCATTCCAACAATTCCAACCACAGAAGCCACCAAACCAAGAACAGCCAAAATCAAAGGCAGGCCCATCAGCATTTCACGGGTCACTTCGATTCCAAAGTACGTGGCCATCACTTCGGTAGACATTGTCGCGGCAATGGTGATGGAGGCCACCATGGCGCCCACATAGGACTCAAAAATATCAGCGCCCATCCCTGCAACATCACCCACATTATCACCCACGTTATCAGCAATCACACCAGGGTTTCTGGGATCATCTTCAGGAATTCCAGCTTCCACTTTGCCAACTAGGTCAGAGCCCACATCCGCAGCTTTTGTAAAGATCCCTCCACCGATACGGGCAAATAAAGCAATGGAAGAAGCCCCCATGGAGAAACCAGAAATAATGGAAGCAGCATCTGCCTGTTGGCCAAACACGTAGTAAAGGGCACCTAAACCAACAAGACCAAGAGAAGCTACCGACAGACCCATCACGGCTCCACCATTGAAAGCCACCAACAGGGCCGCAGAAACTCCACTGTCCTTAGCGGCAGCAGCTGTCCTTACATTCCCCTTGGTAGCCGCTTTCATTCCAATAAAACCTGCCAGACCAGAGGCAAGGGCCCCACAAACAAAAGCGACAGAAGTCTGAATATTAAATCCCCAAAACAACAAGCCCGCAACGATCACGACAAAGATCACAAGCTTTGAATACTCCGCTTTAAGGAATGTCATCGCACCAAGATGAATTTCATCTCCAATGGCGATCATTTTTTCTGTACCAGCAGATTGCCGCACAACAGCTGCGTAGCTGAAGAAAGCAAACAACAATCCCGCCACACCGGCGATAGGGGCTATGAGGCCTGCATCAAGCATGGATCCTTCTCCTTATAATGAAAGGTTTGAGTGAATATTAAATGTCTTAAAGTCACATTGAGTCACTTATTCAGGCTCGAAAGTCAACGAATTCTTAACTTGCTTGATGAACCCAATCACTAAAATCGGATGACTTTAGTCGCAGAATCAGAGATGTTAGCGACACCACAAAACCCGGGAGTCGCGCATGTTGAGCTACAGTGTCTATAAGATCCTTCATCTCATTGGAATTATTGGCGTTTTCACAGGCCTCGGGGCTCTGATCATGCACGCCTGCCACGGCGGAAAAAAAGGGGTCAAAGGCACAAAGATGGTGAAATGGACCATCTACGGAAGCCTTGGAATTGTTTTGGTGGCAGGCTTTGGACTGATGGCTCGCCTCAACATGATGGGGACCGGTTGGCCCTTGTGGATTTATCTCAAAGTCGTCATCTGGATGGGCCTGGGTGGAGCCGTGGCTCTTATTGGCAAAAAAAGCCAATGGGCAGCTGGTTTATTCTATGCTGTGATCGCCATTGGTGGACTTGCCGCATGGGTAGCCAATTACAAACCCCTTTAAACCCTACTTTGTTGATATTATCGAATCTGGTACTTCAACCACCGACATTCTAGGTTACCATTGTACACTTGGAGCCGCTTCTCAGCCTTCAAGCGCAGGGCTGAGCTAAGTTCAGGATTGCCTGAAAGAATCCAAGCATCCCAGCCCTTAAAATGCCTCTTCAGGGTGTAGGCCAAATCCCTGTAGGTATCTTTGACCGTCTCCGGGTCGTTGAGACGCTCTCCGTAAGGTGGGTTGACCACCACCATTCCTGGTTTATCTGTGGGGGCCGCTTCTAGCAATGCCACGTTTTTACGAGTCAGGGTGATCAGCTCCATAACTTCGGCTCGTTCTGCATTTTCCCGTGTGGCTTGAAGACTTTTTCCTGCAATATCATATCCCCAGATCATCGGCTCCTCTGGTCCTTCTGTTTCACCATCAAGAATGGCGTCCACCTCTGTCTGAAACACATCTTTTTCAAAAATGGGAAATTTCTGAAAGGCAAACTTTTCGTGGTCTGCGCCTGGGTAAATATTTTTTGACTGAAGAGCTGCTTCAATTAAAAAAGTTCCTGATCCACACATCAGGTCCACCAAAGGAATAGAGGGGTTCCATCCGGCAAGGCTTAACAAACCGGCAGCTAAATGCTCTCGCAAAGGAGCTTCTGTCCGAGAGATCCGGTAACCCCTTTGTGACAAACTCGCCCCACTTGTACTGATAGAGACAGACACTTGATTTTTAAATAGCTTGATAAAAAACACCATCTCAGGATTTTTGGTGTCCACATCCGGCCGACGGTCCCACTTTTTGTAACACTGATCCACAATGGCATCTTTTAACTTCATAGCCACGATTCTCTGATCACGGATTTTACTTTCCTTCACAGAGGCATCCACCATAAACGTGACATCTGGGGATTTCATATATTTGGTGAAATCGTGCTTTTTGATGACGTTGTTGTAAATATCATCGGTCTGATAAGCGGGAAACTCCAGAACAGGAAGAAGAACCCGGGTTGCTACACGACTCCTGAGGTTGGCCCTATAACAGCCCGCCCAGTTACTCTCAAAAGTCACTGAGGTATCTTTGGCATCAATAACTTTCAGATCCATAGATTCGATTTCAGATTTGAGAGCCTGCCCAAGGCCTCGGGATGTGACGGCAAGAAACTTGGCCATAATAGTTGCGGAGTTTACGCTGTTATGGAGGCAACCACAACTGACGTTGGAAATTATTCTCTAACTGTGCAGGAATTGTCCTTTTGACCCTATGGTTGAGTCACTTGAGTGGGCCCTATGGTCGTCGAGGCGTTGTTGCCCATGCCTTCGTTGTCCATGACGGCATTCACTGGAACTGAAGGCAAGTATGTGACCCCTCCTGCTGGACCTGCTGTCGCCTGGATGATGTAATTCATGCTGTCACCAGAGTTTGTGATAGTCCAAGTGACTCCCGTGGCTGTTCCAGAGTTGACAAGGTCCGCAACGGCAAAGGTTCCATCATTGATCGGCCTTGAAAACCTCACGTGAAATACCACAGGAAACCCGGACGCTGTTTGAGGCTGTGCAGGATCTCGAGTTATAATGGCCTCCATGGGTCCTCTCCAGTTGTAGTGGTAAATAGCACCGGCATCGTTACCAAGACTGTCATTTTTTCTAGCTCCCACAACCAAAAGGTCGCCATCAATATCCACCCGGTCACCAAACTCTTCGAGTGTGGCGTTGGCAGGAGCCTTAATGTAATTCACCTGGCTCCAACTACCACCAGATTTTTGAAAAACATAGACGGCGCCTGACTCTGCACTGAGATCATCATGGGCGGCATAAGGGCCATAATCAACTCCTGAAGCTTGGCTGTCTTCAGTGGGAGCGCCCACAACCACTGTCTTATATGTCGCAGCCACAGAGAATCCAAATTTGTCATTATCCCCTGGATTGGTTGGCTTCAGATAAGCTGTTTGAGACCATGTCCCGCCCATATTTTCATAAACATAAGCTGCCCCCGAAGCCGTCATAGAATTATCGGCACTTGCCGCCCCCCCTTGAGAGACAAAGTTTTGAGAACTTTGTTCACTCTGGGCTCCAACGACGACCATATTAGCAAAAGCAGCCACACTGTATCCAAAATAATCATTCGCATTCGCATTGGCTGCTTTTAAATAAGCCTCTTCCACCCAGGATCCACCTTGCAGTCGATAAATATAAGCGGCACCAGAGCTGGTTGCAGAGTTATCGGCTGAACCAGGACCTGCCTGAATAACAGTCGTCGTAGAAGAATCTTCTGCATAGGCACCCACTACAATCATACTCCCAAACATATCTAATCTCGCACCAAAACTATCAGAAGCCTCAGCGTTAGAGGCTTTAAGCATAGCCATTTGTGCCCATGACCCTCCGGATTTATGAAATACATAAACAGCACCAGAGTTGGAGCTAGAGTTATCTGCACTCCCACTGGCTGGCCCCATAGAAATGTGTGTCTGATTGGAACCCTCCCCATAAGCCCCCACCGCTACCATATCGGCACTAGCAGCTACTTCCACTCCAAAGTTATCACTGGCATCCAAATGACTGGGCTTCAGATAGGCCTCCTGCACCCAGGTTCCCCCCATATCACGAAACAAATAAACAGCTCCAGCCATAGATAATGAGTTGTCTGCTGACCCCGAAGCCCCCTGATTGATTGTTGTCTGATTAGAGCTCTCACCCGTGGCGGCCACCACAACCAATGAACCATCCACACCCACACTGGCTCCAAACCTATCGTTGGCTTCAGCATTGGGTGCTTTTAAGTAGGCCTGCTGTACCAAAGAGTTTCCTACCCTGCGATAGACATAGGCAGACCCGGCAGATGTTGCTGAGTTGTCGCCAGAACCAGCTCCCCCTTGAGTGATTGTCGTTTGATTACTGTCTTCCTGAGAGGCTCCAACGACAATCAGGCTTCCATCCACATTTAAATCAACACCAAAAATATCCAGTGCCTCTCCATTAGAGGCCGTGACCATGGGGTTCACACTCCAACCATCTTCATCTCGAATAATCCCTTTGGCCCCTGTCGACGATAATGAAGGGTTCAGGTACAACAATGATGTCAAGGTCACGCCAAAGTCCTCAACAGGCTCATACAATGTGTCGTTGGTCGTATTCACCGTGAAGGAATGCATAATATTTCCAGCAGGTATGGTCACAGTCTGATTTAGGGGTGAATAGTCTGATAGACTCACCGATGTAGCCATTATATCAAAAGTTGAAATATTGAAAGAAACATCTCGCCCAGATATTTGACTCATGGAAACCTGAAACATCAAAGACTGCCCCTCAAGATGAGTGGAGTCATTGATCGACAACTGTGGTTCAGGATCATTATCTGCAATAGAAACCGCAGCAAATCCAGATCCAATTAAGGAGGCTCCCCCCAGACTACTCAGAGACACATTAAAAAACTCATCGTATTCATCGAACACATCATCATGTGTCGTTATCGAAATCTGAACAATGGTGATGCCTGCTCCAATGGTCACTGTCCCAGAGAAACTCGTGTAATCAGCAGCTCCTGAAGAAGCGGTGCCATCATCTGTCAACAGGTTTACCGTAACATCCGAAGCAGAAACACTATCAAGATTCAAGCCCACAACCGCAGACTGCCCCTCCATCACGGACAATGGTGTGCCCATCCATAGCCCTGGCATGCTATCATCATCATTAATGGTTACTATGGCTGTTCCATCGGCAATAGTGACATTACTAGCCACATCAATACTCACCATAAAAATTTCTGAAGATTCACTCATGCCATCGTCAGTTATGCCTATGTCAAATATTGCAAAGGTCTGACCAGCAGGAATCTGCACACTGAAAGACCCCCCTATAAAGTCTGTTCCTCCTCCAATGGCTGAAGAGTCATAGGTTGTAAAACCGATATCCACATGACTTCCTGAAGCTGCAGAAAGACTGAACATCACCGCTGCCGTGCCTCCTTCTGTGACACTGGTGTCCAGCACATATAAGTGAGCACCGACATCATTGTCTAAAATTGTTCCCTGGCCCACAATGTCTGCTGCAGAGGCCCCAGAAAGGGACTGCAAATACACATCAAAAGACTCCGTGGCTTCACTGATGCCATCGTCTATAGTGGGAATATAAACCCAGGTGGAAGCCAAGCCAGCAGCAATGGTCATTGGCGTTGGAAATGAAATACCTCCGTAATCAGTAGCAGATAAGGCCGTACCGTCGGATGTATAAACCTCAAAAGTTACATCCGCCCCTACGATCTGACTCATGGTTACCAAAAAGCTCAACGATTGCCCTTCCGTTCCACTGGCATCTGAAATAGAAATGGAGGGCATACCATCGTTGTCCGTGATGGTTCCAATTCCGACATCATCAAGAGCAATGACATTCACCAAACTGTAAAGGCTCACCATAAAGGTTTCTGTGGACTCAATATCACCGTCATCAACTGTGGGGACAGTAATAGCAACACCCTGCCCTCCGGAAACAATAGTGTAGGTATTGAGTGCAAAAGAGTAATCTAGCGAGGACGTAGCAGAAATATCCGAGGTCACCCAACTGAGACCCACATCGAATCCACTGGATTGACTGAGGGTTACCAGGAACACGACTTCTCCCCCCTCTGTGACACTGGAGTCGCTCAAAGACACCGTTGGCGGAGCATCATCATCACTGATAGAGCCGACACCGTAGTCATCGATCACTGAAGTCATGAGCGCCGAGGTGATCGACACGCTCATACTCTCCATCGGCTCATCCTGGAAGTCCTGGACCGTGGTCATCTGGTAATTGGCAATAGTCTGACCGGAGAGAATAGTGATGGAATAAGCCCCAGGGAGTCCACTATAATCAACTCCACTGCCCAAAGCAGTTCCATCAGCGACATTAAAACTGATGGTGATATCTGAACCGTAAGTGGCATCCAACACAAAATCAAAAGATAAAGGTGACCCTTCTGTGACTGTGGAGTCCATGACCATCAGGTTGGGACTCCCACTGCTATCGTCCGGAAGCTCTCCAAAATTGGGCTTATCGCAACTGTGGAACTTTCCGGCGGCAGACAAAGAAGCCGTGATCACAACGGTGGCTGGCCCTGGATCCAGATTCCTTTTCACTGATCCCAGCATATGAGGCGCCGAGAGATGAGCTTTGTTCGGCCCGTCATTGGTGTCAAAATTTTTGCAAGCGTCCGGGCTGGTCGCCGCAAAGCCTATGGCATGAATCCGCCGGTCAGGTCCTGCCGGGACATCCACTTCAATTCTTGACCCAGCAGGAAAAGTCCCCACCAGAACACCGGGTCTCATGGCAATACTTCCGTCCGAACGGATACATCGAAATTGATTCAGATCCGGTGCTTCTACTGCAATCGCAAAACAACTAATATCGTTAAAATTTGCGGGATCAGAAACGCCCCAGGCGACTCCTCCCGCCACAGTCTGTGCGGAGAGCCCTGCTTTTGCTGTCATTTGATTAGCAGCTGTATAAGGCAGTTGGATTTGGAGCTGAGCGGACTTGTCCATCTTGCGCTCGCAGGACATAACCATACCTGAACAGCAAAGGATGACCACCAGCCGTAAGAATTTTGAATTTTTAAAATCCAATACCGACAACTTAATCCCCTGACGTGCCACTTTTTTATCGGACTAAATCTTCGAATGTCTTATAAATAATCAGGTTATATTGTAGCATCCCGAAAAAATATTTGGCTGATTCAGAGTGAGACCAGGCACTCAGATCGGACTGAGATTCAATATGGGGTATTGAGTAGTAAAAATTAATATTGATGTTTCAATTTGATCAGGAGCGACTGAGTTTTCTCGCAACTGCACCACAAAACTCAATCTTCTTCAGGCTCCACTTCCACATCAGATTCAGAAGCACCTTTCAACTCTTCATTGAATAACTGCTTATAGACTTCTTTTTCTACTTCCCGACGGTTAAGCTTTCGACGGGCAATAATCGCCTGAGGGTGGACAATGAGATCCTCTTCATCCCTTCCTCCGGGGTAAAGTCTTTTTCTAGCCTTTTCCTGAAGAGCCATTTCTTTTTCAGAAAGCTGATCTACAGCCCTATTAATGATTTCAGCATGACCTAGAGTTGGAAGAATTAACAAAACAGTTAGTACAGTAGACCACTTAAAAACCATCCCTTCTCTCCCTTACTGAGGTGTTTAGAACCTCTCAATCCTACTGCGACTCCGACAATAACTCAAAGCTTTCTATGGTTGACCATTGGAATTTGTTCGCGCATGTTTTTGATGAGTTTTTCATCAAGTGTCACAAACCGAACTCCTTCTTGAAGCTCCATATCTACAAGCACGTCTCCCCAGGGAGAAACCACAAGACTATGGCCATAAGTCCTGCGTCGAGCACCCCCCACTCCTTTGTGTTCACCGGCCTGGCCGGCAGCCACAACATAGCATTGGGACTCGATGGCTCGAGCTCTCATCAGTACGTGCCAATGGGCTTTTCCCGTCGGCTCCAAAAAAGCCGAAGGAATAGCCAGTACATCTACACCTTGCTTAGCGTAATCAAGGTAGAGTTCAGAAAAACGAACATCGTAACAAATGGAAAGACCTATTTTCCAACCTTCTATTTCTATTACAGAACGATCCGACCCTGCTACAAACTGATCTGACTCTCGTACTGGCTTTTGCCCTTCAACGTCCACATCAAATAGATGAATTTTGGAATACACCTGCTGAACACCGGCGTGGGGAGACACACGTATTGTAGCATTAGCAATGCCTTCAGGAACTTGTGTGGGATTGGCTCCAAACAAGAGATGAGTTTTTGTTGATTGAGCCCAGTGAATAAATGGCTCATAGATAGAGTCACCCAGCGCCAACCCCACTTTGGGGCTTTGACTTGAGATTTTCATGAATAAGGCATTCTCAGGTAAAAAGACAACATCCGTCTCTCGGGGAATATATTCTAAAAGTCTTAATATCTGTTGCTGATTCTTGTAAGTATCATCGCTCGAACATAACTGCATCACAGAGATATTCAGTTGTGGTTTCTTACTCATTCTCGTCTGATGCCTGAGCAGTGATTTTGGAGTTGGAAAGACTTCGGCAAACCCAAGAGGCTTCCTCTAAGTTGCTTTTCACATTATCAACAAATCGGTTGCATGCGCCAGCACTGGATCCGTAGCCAATCACCCGATCCACGCCAGCTTTAGTGTACTTAGCCTTACAGCCTTCACCATCAGTCTCAATACGGATAGTTCGGACAATAGACTTATTTTTACATAGGATATATTTTTGTGGCTCAATCACACTCTCAATAGCCGCTTGAGCTACCGAAGACGCAATCAGAATGGACAGCAGAAAATTCACCTTCAAACCTCCATTTGCCTGAGTGATTAAGCGGTTTTAGAGGCCTTCTTTTTGGTTTTCTTCTTTTTAGCAGGGGCCTGTTCTATAAGCTTCACGTTGGAATAGTCAATAAACCCTTCAACCTGTTTCAAACCATCTTTTTGGTCAAAATGAGTCTGCAGACGAACACCCTGAACACGGATCTTTAGAGCCTCTGAATCTAAATCCAGTACAGTCCCTTGCTTCCCTCTGTCAGCGCCAGAAATCACCTCTACACGAGCACCTGTCTTGATTTTAAGCTTTCGCATTACTGGGCTCCCTTCTTCTGACCGGATCGCATTTTTCTTTTCATGCGGGTCTTCACCGTCATAGCTCTTTTGGAGAGCTTCTGTTCGGGAAGATTCATGATATAGGTATCAAATCCCCCAGCATGCTCCATATCCCGAATGGTGGTGGTCGCCATTTTCAAGTTGACCATCTCATTGAGAACGCGGCTAAATACACGTTTTTGCTGGATATTTGGATGAGCACGAGACTTAGTCTTAATATTGGAATGGCTCACCAGATTTTTGACGACTGGGCCCTTCCCAGTAAGTTCACAACGAGGCATTATCAGCTCCTGAAAATACGTGTTTCACAGAAAAATAACGTATAGTGGAAAAAGGGGCTTGTTGGCAACCGAAAATTGTCGTATATCAGTGCAGATATTGAATTCGGTAACCTCAAAGGACCTGTACTATGCTTAAAAAGTCTTTTCGATCCAAATATCGTCCTGAATTTCCTGGCGACTTCAACTTTGACTACAAAGACCCTGTAACTCTTTCTCGGTTCATCATGGAGAGCGGCAAAATCATTCCCTCCAGAATCAGCAAGCTGTCCATGAGCCAACAACGAAAAGTCGCTGCAGCCGTAAGAAAGGCCCGAAGTCTGGCACTTTTGCCCGTCGGATCAGAAGCTTACGACAAGTTTGATAAGGCTGAGCCCGTATCCCCAAAGCCCTTTGAAATCTGATTTTCTCCAGAAGAGAGAAACCAAAATACCACTTAGCCAGTCATATGTGACTGGCTTTTGTTTTTTGAATGCTCCGCGATCCAGGCTCGAAGACCATCTAAAGCCAATCCCAATATGAGCGTATAATAAAAGTTCGTGGAGTAGAGGTGAAACTGGTGCCCCTGAATCCCCCACACCTTCATTTGGGCAAAGGGCACAGAAGGGTCCATCCAACGAACAATAATCATGGGCAGAGAGATTCCAAACAGATGAACCAGTGACGTATAGAAAGTCACCCACATCCAAGGTTTTTGCGCCCTCCACGTAATCCACAAGCAGTATCCTCCCACACCCAGAAACCCTGCCCCAGCCACAGCTCCAGCTACCAGCCTTGAGGGAATCAGAGAAAATGACAAACCTGCCAACGCTCCACCAATCAATGCTAGACCCAGAGCTTTCAAACAGTCCTGCCATTTCATACAAGCCTCCTTGTCCGCGAGACGGATAGACAAAATTGCCGTATCCCACCCAGACAGACAATAGAGCCAGTCCCACCCAATTGCAATTCCTCTCAGTTAAAACTCACTTACAAGAGGAGCAACAATGACATCTATCCAAACTATCAAAGACCGAACTCAAATACTTAAGCTAACCGCCCAATTTCAACTTCTCAATCAACTGAAACACTACGGATTGAACCCCAAGGAATGGAGGTTTCAGGAGCTTACCTGGTCAGACAGCAAATATTCAGGCCTTGCTGAAGTCAGCCACCGAAAAGATCCAAATTTGAGAATCAAAGGGCGTATTGAAAAGTCATGTCCAAGGCCCAACAGTCTTTATTTCTGGCAATGGGCTGATCTGGCTTGGGATCTGTGAGTCATTTGCTGCCCCGAAGGTCAGCCAGAGGCTGACCGAGGAGCGGAAATAGCTCACGATTCACTCTCTATGGATATTCAGCACAATTCACTGAGAACAAGGTTTTTTCCCAGATTTTTTTTCTTTCCATACTTTCAGTACCAGGGTGGGTGAACATTTTCTTTTCTTGAAAACGGCGCCACTCTTCACGCCCCCAAACAGTTACAGCAACCTTCTTTAGATGGCAAAAGAGGGAAATATCCGCCGTATTCAGCCACCCGAACTTTTCAAAATAGGTTTCGGGTGGTTTTTCCCCCCAAGCTAGATCAGCCACTAACCCTATAGCCTCCCAAACAGCTTTCTTGTACTGTGAAACTCCTCCTAGATCTTCCAGACACTCATCTGGGATAGTACGTACATCCTTCAAAAGCTTTTTAAGCTCGACGAAGTATTCGTAACACCCCCCAGGGTTATTTGAAATTTTACACTGATTCACCAGCCTCTCTTGTCTCGTTGTCTCTTCACTTTTATTTTTGGGATTTGTATATAAAAAAACCTGCTGTTTTTTTTTAAAAGCTTCCAATTGAGAATCACACAAAGTGTGAGGTGGATCAAAAATAATAATCAAAATAATACCACCACCAATAACTAGAAATGCCAGAGTCGTTTTTGACAGGGATTTTAAAAACTGATCCATAGCAACACCTCCCAACGGCTGTCAGCGAACCAGCTTTCCACATTTTGAATAAAGCTTAGGGTGGATAGGATTTTTAGCACTGCGACTTTTTTGTAGCCAAACAGCTCTATCCTTAGGGCAAAAGAAGATTTTGTAACGTTCCAGCTTGTAAGTCTGGGCAATCAACACTAACTGCTCCAAGGCGCTCTTCAGGTTATCTTTTCGATCCTTGCCAGAGGAGTTTTTGACTTCATTCATTTCTTCTTTGGTCGCTTCCAGCATCTTCTGAAGATGCGGCTTTTGGGAGTCTGCCAATGCCGATTTTTTCCGGGCTCGATCCAGGGAGTTCAGCACCTGCTCTACAGAGGCCTCTATTTTTTCCTCGTTCTGCTCATAAAAGGCCGTATGCATTTCGTTGGCTGCACGCAAAACGCTATTCAGTTCGGCCGTCAGCGCCTCATGTAAGGGCATGGGTTTATAGTATTTTCGGGCCCCGGATGGCAGTGAGAATGTCAGTAGAAGGAGGACGGCCAGAAACTTCAAATTGGATTTTTTCATGATCGATCACTTTGCTTTCAATACAACTCCATGGTGCCACAAAGTCAGGAATTTGACCACAACATAAAAAAAGCCGAAGTCTCACAGACTTCGGCTTTTTTGCATTCATATCGCGCAGTACGATTTAGAACATCATTTTGGCTTCTACAAACACCTGAGTGTAAGTGTCGCCTTTGTTGATTGTAGCGGCATCTTTCAGGTAGTCACCAGGCATGAACATACCGGCACGAGTGGTCACTGAGAAACCATCACCGTAGTTGTGGGTCGCAGTCAGGTCAATTTCGTCACCGATTTTGTCTTTGGTGTTGTTATTGGCACCCAGGTTGAGGCTTCCACCATTGGCACCAGCTGTTGTTCCAGTAGCAGTCTCAGTTCTGGAGAACATGTGGTAGTGAATACCAACCATTGTGTCTTCCATGGGCTCAAGAGTGTAACCTAAAGAAATATAAGTCAGGTTCCCCCACATGACCACATCCATTAGACCCGCATTACTATGTAGTTCATAGAAGTATGGATCATAAGTTTCGTTCTTGGTGGTACCAGTTCCAGTTCCAGAATCAGAGTGATAAAGAGCGTAGAAACGAGAATTCATCATTTCAGGCATGCTGTATCCCAACTCAACCTGGTACATCATACCTTCTCTGTCAGACTCAGCAACCGCACCTGTTCCAGCAGTACCAGTTTTGACTTTTCCGGAATGAGATTCGTAGTTGATTTTATAATCAAGACCAGCAGTTTCACCACCGATCACCAAACCATACCTGGTTTCAGCTTTACCATTTTGAATAACTGCGGCGTTGTTGGCAGAAAAAGCCACGTCAGCATCATTATAAAGAACGTGAACATTCACCATATTTAACACTTCGGGAAGTGATTTGAACTCAAACGCCAATCCCATGGAGTTGACTTCAGCATCGTCGTCCTGATTAGAGTTGGCAGAAGTGTCATTGTACTCTGCAAATCTCACACCCCAAGCCTGCAGTTGAAAAGACTCATGCTCATAAGTTCCAACAACACCTTCATAAGCGTAGGGAGTGGCTTCCCAGTCGTTCTCACCGATCAGGTTACCGTCGGCCAGACCGCCATTACCGCGACCGAACTTCAGGTTGAAGTCATCAGAAACAACCCAGGTTCCATAGGCTTCATTCACAAGAATATGGTTTTCATTGTTTCTTGTTCCACCAGTTCCATCGTTGACTGCTGTTCCACTGTTATTGGTGTTTGTAGTGGCGCCAGCTTCAACACCCCATTGAGCATTGTGCAAAAGGGTCAAGGTGGCTGACAACTTCTCAGAAGCCTTGAAAGTGGTACCAAACTTGAATCGATGAACAATGTTGTCCTGAGAAGACGGAGCCTTATCCTTGTCTCCTGTAATGTTTTGATCGTACTGATAACGAACACGATATTCAGCATTGTGCGTGAACTTACCGTCTCCGCCATGATCATCAGCATAAGCGGTCCCGGCCACAGCCAAAATCGCAGCTAAAGCGATGAGTTTTTTCATAATGAGATCTCCTTGTTGTTTTCTTTGTTGTTTTTGCTTTTTGTTTCTCAAAAGTTGATATCTCTCTCAAATGTTGGCTTGCTACCCTTCAAAGCCATTGAGCTGGCAAATTCTGCCCATTTCAATGGTCCTGATCACTCCCTTGGACAACGCGCTTAGCTAATCGTAAAAATGACGAGGTTGAAAAGGCAAAGGTTTTTTCAACTAGTTAGCTAAGCGCATTATGAGTGGAGGCCTCATAAACGGCCCTGAAAGAAGACTCAGCGGCCCGAAAAACTGTGACCTATCGTACACACTCTTAACATGAGTTCACACAAAGCCTTTCTCAGGACCAAAGAAACAACAAACAAAAAATCATTTATTTTCAATAGGTTAGAGATATCTGTCAGATTTAGACAGAGGCCAGAGGGCTTTTCATAAAAACAATAAAACTTCTATGGGTCAAAAATCATATCTGTGGCTCCACTAACAGACACCCCCACACAAGCTGCAAATAAAAAGCTGGCCCAACAGCCAGTGCACTAACCACCTATTTTCAAAAGATAGAATGACTTCTGGGGGAGTTGAAATTGACTTATTTCCAGCTTTTCACTAACTTCAGCCTTCTTTTACCGGATTTATAGCATCCCAGTCGGGGAGTGGCGCAGCCCGGTAGCGCATCTGGTTTGGGACCAGAGGGTCGCAGGTTCGAATCCTGTCTCCCCGACCATTTAAATTCAAAAAGTTAGCAAAAAATCTTAAAAAATTAAAAATTCTAAATACTTAAAATCATTAACCACTCAAGATCACAAAAGCCGGAATGGCTTTTACCAACCTTCTACATCACTGTAGTTCCCTGCCAAAACCCTGCCACTGACTCTTTCACGCGGTCAACATTTCCCAAATTTCAAACTCTCTGAATTTGCGGAAAAGTTTCCCGTTCCTTCAGTCAACTTTTCTCAATCTTCAATTTTTAAACTCAAAACCCTTTACCACGGAGGTTCCCATGAATCACTTCGGAATCATTTTACGAAAAATCCGCACCGACAATGCGCTCACTCTTAAGGCCGCATCCACACTCATTCAGCGAAGCACAGGCTGGCTCAGTGAAGTGGAGTCAGGCAAACCCTCGGCCAAGTGTTCGCAAGCTGAGTTTGAGCGAATCATCGCAGCCTATGGGGTCAACTATGATCCCAGAAACTATTCCCACCTTTACCGTTCCTCGTCAGAGTCAGTCTCAGACAATGAAGTTGCGCTCGATGGGGCAGTACTCAAATACCTACGAACCAAAAATGGGTCATCGCTCGAAGATGCTGCTGCCAAAAACGGGTTTTCCAAGAGCTATTTATCAAAATTGGAAAATGGGTCAAAGCCCATTTCAAGAAAAATGCGAGATCAGCTATTGAAATCCTATGGCTACAAGCCCTCAAGTTTTAAAAATTTTTCCACTAAAGACAAAAGAAGTGAAAAGGTTCCTGTGACGTACAAACTCAACGTTTTGCTGCACGCCATGACCCAAAAACAGGTCACTCAACTTTTTCAATACGCCAACCAAATCATTCAAGAAAACTAAAAAAGGAGACTGATATGCGTTTTATCGCTGATTTAATCATTGCCCTTACTTTTTGGTCCTTTACGGCCTATTCAACCGTGGAAATCTATCAATTTTTTCGCGAGGCTTCAATAAAACAGGTGTCTCGCGGTTTGAATTCTACTGTGAAGTTCACAGATGCTTTGATTTCAGAGTAATATTTCAAGCTGACCCATTATTGGGTCAGCTTTTTTTACATTTACCTACAATACTGTTTAAATCCAGCCTTAATTTTCTTTGCAAGATCACTTGTTTCTAAGTCCTGCTCCGGTTCAAATTGCATTTGACTTAGGTACCCAGATTTATCAATTTTAAAATAGATATCAAAAGGCAAGTAACCAGTGCGGATATCTTTTTTATTAACAGAAATCAAATCAATATTCTCATCTGTGATTAACCTTGGTTCATACCGATAGTCTGCAACATAGGCATTAGTAGGCAGCTTAATTTTTATCTCACCGTACTCGTATGTAATAGAGCTAAACGGATTCAGCCTATTATCAGTCCGTCTTCGAGAAAGCTGTTCGCGGTCTATTTTTATGCACGAGGGAAATTGAACTTCAAAAACTGAGAAATCATCAAGTCTCACTGGAACACTCTCACCGAAAATATTTCGAGCTATACCCAAGCTGTTGACATCAAAAATAATTTGTCCATTTTCAGATCTAATTCCCATTGCATTTTCATCGAAATTTTTCAATGGAGCATAACGAAATGAGGGGGACGCCTGGTACTCTTTGAAACTTGATATCCAATCCGGACTACCAAATGAAATCCCTTGCTGGCGGCTATCAAATTTATTTCTGGCGAGAGACGGTTCAGCAGAAATTTTGCCACCAATAATCGTCTGCGATTCATTGAAAACAACTCGTATCTTCTCTCGTATTTCTCTCACAGATTCCACAACATCATTGTGCTCTCGAATTCTTACATTTTCTCTTATTGTTTCAACATCTCTATTGCTGAGGGTGCGGCACTGGGACATTTGACTACCACTGAAGATTTGCTTGTCTCCATCATTGATGTCGCCTAGGCAACTATATTTCGTACCATAACCACTATCAGACTGAGTATCATTCTCATTTTCAATGTAAATATGGCTGAAAACAGCAACACCTTCACGCTTACTATTGAAAAGCGTGCTACCAGAATTACCCTTCATCATATTCTTATCACAGCTATTGACATGAACAGATTGGTAAACTGAATCTGATAAACGGCTATCAAGTTTAAAGGCGGCACGTTTACTGTTGTGGTCATATGTTGAGCAGGTCTTTTTCTCAATAATCCCATTGATTCCTGGCTTGCCAAGAACAGGATTCACTGTCCAAGCTGTCAGTTTTTCTCCGATGACAACAGGAGAATCAAAATTTATTTTTGCCTCGGGCCGATTCACGGTTTCCTTGACTTTAAAAATCATTACATCGAATGCTTCTCTACCCTTATTCGCATCATCATCAGATTCAATTAGAGTACGGGGAACCATATCAGTAAGATAAATAACTTTTTCACAGTTTAAAGTCTGTGCTTCATAATCTCCAGTTTCAGGTAGTTTTACCCAAATTTCATTAGAACAATTTTGAACAAAAGACCGACCGTATGTAGAGATGTCTCTGTGGTAACAGTGGCTGTTGGTCGAGAAGTAGCCATTCCCGATGTAGGTCGTTGAGCATTGATACATTTGGATCTTGTTTGCTCTCTTTTTCCCTATAAATAGACCAACAAACTCAGGGCACTCATTTTTATCAGCACAGCTAACATTTGCGGCATCAACTACCTTTTCGACATAACTCTCATTATCAAATTCAATGTAAGGAACTAAATCTGGTTGTTTGTTATTACCTGGAGGACGAACAACAACGGGTGATATCTGAGGCGGAAGGGTCACAGTAGTTCTTGGTTGAGTAGGCTCTCTTTTTTCAGTCGAGTTTTCATTAAGAGTCTCTGTAGAGGGTTCAATAGGCGTTTCTTCTGGTGTGGAAGGTTTGATTTCGTCAATATCTTCAGAGGTTATATGTGTGTCCACACAAAGTTTCGCCGAATCAAATTTTTTTACTAGACCATCAGGTGTAGGTTTTAAGACAATTTCTTCTTCTCCATCAATGAGAATGATGCTTCCGTTTTCTTTTCTAAATGTAACTGTAAAATCAATTGGCTTATTGCTTTCTTTTTCACCTTTACACACTGATTGGGCTTTGAAATTCGTCACTGATATTTTTGACCCAGAAACAGAGTATGAACCGACGTAAATTTCTTTATAAATTAAAGGCTGACCATTGGAATCTTTGATTTCGTGAACATAAGTAATTGTGACCTTACCTTTATTGTCTAACACATAACTGGTTTCAGGCTCGTAGTAGTCACTATGCTCGACTTTCTCTGTGTAATAGGAGCCAGAAAGATCCACTATTTTTGGGTCGTCCTTTTTCTCCGAACAAGCCACGAAAAATAGGCTGATCACCAAAAGTATGAGTTTATCCCGACTGACGTTCATAGTTTTCCTCCAAAATTATCCTGTAAAAATCACCTCGGAGTGACAAAAAATGGCATACAATCTGAGCCATTTGAGACGTTGACACCCAAAATTCCGCTTTCTACAGGATTTCTTACTGGTTAATAAGCAAGTGGTGTGCCTATTTCATATAAACTTGCAAAAAATCCAGTATTTATGGAAAATCGCGGGCTTCAGGCGCTTGGTTTAGTTTTTCTAAACGCCTGAATATACTTGTGAACTGTGGCACTCCAAATCTATGATTTTCAGGTAAATAATTTAGTAAACAAAAGTTATTTCCGATTGAAGAGTAACTAGGGAGATAAAATGGCACAAGTGATCGACTTTCATTCTGCTCTTGCGAAAGCTGAAAAATTCGGAACGACAATAAAGTGCTCCAAGAAAAGATTGCTTCTAGGGAATGGGTTTAGCATCGGTTGTATGCAAAAGTTCAATTACCCTGCTCTCTATGAAAAAGCCGTGGAACTAGGGCTCCCTCAGCACATTCAAAAGGTCTTCGATTATTTTGGGCAATGCAATTTTGAAGCTGTATTGAAAGCACTCGATGATGGTCATTGGCTGGCTGAACTGTATGACCTCAAAAGTTCCGATAAATGTATGGCCAGAGATTATGAAGCGGTAAAAGAGGCGTTGGCAAAATCAATTAGCGAAGTTCATCCCGACAAGACCTCTGACATTGAGACAACCAAGTATAGCAATTGCTACTCATTCATTCAGAATTTCGATGACATATATACTTTAAATTATGACCTTTTGCTCTATTGGACATCTCTCAGTCAGGAGCCATTTCAATTTGAAGATTATTTTACTAAATACAAGTCCACCCCAAGTGGTCTATGTGAGTTTTCTCCATCAGGGGGAAGTAACAAAAAGCACATTTATTTTTTGCATGGGGCACTTCATTTGTTCACGGAGGGTGGGCAAGTCTATAAACGAATTTGGAACGATGTTGGGATAAGTCTCATTGAGCAAATCCGAAATGGTCTGAAAAACAAAGAATATCCGTTGGTAGTTGCCGAGGGTGATAACAAATCAAAATTAAAACAAATTGAATCCAGCAGCTACCTTTGGAACTGCCTCAGAAAGTTTAACGGGATCGAAGGGCAATTATTTATACATGGTCACTCTCTGGCAGACCAAGACGATCATATTTTTGATGAAATTGTAAACAACCTCAGTCTCAGAAAGATTTGGGTTGGTCTGTTTGGCGACCCCGACAGTGATGAGAACCAAAGAAAAATCCTTAAGGCAAAGGGCATGGTAAAAAAAAGGCAAGAAATTTTAGACGGTCTATCGAAGACTCCCAAAGGGAAAAAGGGAAATTTAGAGCTGGGTCTTTACCAGAGCGAATCTGCTAATGTTTGGGGAAGCTAAACGCTGATCTAGACCGAGATCAGATTTTAATATGGTTAGGAAGCAATTGAACGCAGGGCTGATAAATATTTCATGTTTATTTTTCAAAAATACCCTTCCGCATTGCTGAAACGGTTCCATTTTAGTACCACTTATGAGCATTGACCCAGAAATGGGTCAGGTTAAAAGGGGTTACAGCGGAAATGGCCCACCTTTGGGTCATTCAGAATCACGCTTTGGAAATCAAATTTTGTTTTTTGATTTCAACAACATGAAAGTCTCTTCAGAAGATAAACCCCTTTGGGACTGACCCACGACTGGGTCAGTGAGTGGGAGCAAAAAGGGATCAAAGTCCAATATTTTCGAGTACAGCACTGGCACACCCTATGCTCTGTCCGAATCCCGTGTGGGAAACGGACCCACTTAAGAAGCAAAGAGGAGGGACCAGTTTTATGAACTACCGAATTTTGATTGCCGACGATAATCAAAGGGTGCTCGACAACTTCAATGAAAAGCTCACAAGCCATCTTGATATTGAACCTGTTTTCACCAACGAGGCCACCGATGTCATCAAGCTGGTGCAAGAAGACCCTTTTGAATATGCCGTTATCCTCATTGACTACCACTTTGAAAACCAAAGTCTCAATGGCGCACAGGTGGCCGAGGAGATTTTAAAAATCAATCCAAAACTGATTGTGCTTGTCTGCACCGGAGACATGGGCCGCGAGGCACCCATTTCTTGTCTGAAGGCCGGAGTCAGTGACTTCATTCAAAAAGATGAGCCTATTAACCAAGTGATTGAAAAGATCAGACTCAATTGCAAAAAGTTTGATGAGCTAGCAAGAGTCGTTACTAACAAATCCAATAAGAACAAACAGTTTATTGAAAACAGCTCCCTCATTAACAAAATTGGCATGATCGGTTGGTCGGATTCAATGGCTGATATTGCCAAACAAATTTTAAGCTTGAGTGAAAATGGCGGCGATAGCTCGACTGTTCTTATTCGCGGTGAATCTGGTACGGGCAAAGAACTGTTAGCCAAAGCCATTCACCACTCTTCTAGTAGAAAGCACAAACCTTTTGTCGCTCTAAACTGTGCAGCGATCCCCGAAGGACTATTGGAGTCAGAACTATTTGGACATGAAAAAGGAGCCTTCACCGGAGCTGACAGGAAAAAACTTGGAAAATTTCAAGCTGCTACTGGTGGCACCATTTTTCTCGATGAGATTGGCGAAATGCAAAAAGACCTTCAAGCAAAACTTCTCCGAGTCTTACAAGAAAAAACCATTGAGCCTGTAGGGTCCAATAAAGCCATTCCCGTTGATGTGCGCGTGGTGGCGGCTACTCATGCAGAGCTTGAAGAAAAAATTGAATCAGGTCTATTCAGGCAGGATTTATTCTATAGGCTCAATCAAATTCCCATCTTTGTACCAGCCTTGCGGGATCGACCACAAGACGTTCACCCCCTTGTCACTCATTTCATTGAAAAACATCCAATGGGAAAGAAAAAGCGGTTGATGTTCAAAACTCTCCAGTACCTCATAGCCTATGACTGGGATGGAAATGTCAGAGAACTTGAAAACACCATCAATCGACTTTTAGTGATGACCCCAGGCGAAGAAATTCGACCAGAAAATTTGGATGCAAAAGTTTTCAATGCCACTAAAAAATCAGCTCGCACATACTCTCAGTTTAAGGATTTTCTTAAAAAAGAAATGGAAGAAAAAGAGCGTGAGTTTTTAGTTTCAAATATCAGACGGTTCCCATCAATCAGAGCCGCAGCGGAAGCCCTTGCCATTCCTAACACTTCTCTACAAAGAAAGCTCAATGAATGGGGCTACACATTTGAAGGTGAAAGAGTGGGTGGGTTGTGAGTTGGCTTCAAAGAATTGAAGATATTATTGCCCCCAAAGCGATCAAATACATTGGTGGGCAAGAGCACATGGCGATCCAGCTCGACATTACCAATGCCTGCAACTTGAGGTGCGCTCATTGCTACCATTCTCATCATAAAAATAACGGTGCTCTTGATTTAGACGGTTGGTTTAATATCCTCGACCAGTATGAGGAGTTTTTAAATAAACTGAAACTCAAGCCCAGTATTGTGCTCTGTGGTGGTGAACCAACGATCAGTCCCTACCTTCTCCCCATTCTTAAGAAACTCAATGAAAAATGGGTCCGTCCACCGATTTCCATACTAACCAATGGGACAAAACTTAACGACAAGTTACTCAAGAACCTTGAGCCTTACAATATTGTATTTCAAGTTTCCCTCGACGGACCAGATGCAAAACGGCACGATGCTGTTCGAGGGGAAGGCAACTTTGATAAGGCCGTGGCAGGGGCAAAACTCGCTGCTCAATATGGAATTAAAACTGACATTCTAGCCGTTCTCTCTCAAAAAACGTCATCATGGATTCCAGAGTTTTTTGAAATGGCAAAAGAGCATGACTTTGCAGCTATGAATTTTACGCGCTTCATTCCACAAGGCTACGGGGAAGACCTTAAAAACAAAGGACTTGATGACTCACTATACGGGATCGAACTGCGGGATGCCCTTATTGAAATTGTCTCACTTTCCAGAAAACACGCAATCACAACCCACAGTGATTTACCTTTATTTAATCTGATCGACCCGTCGCTTGGGCAGAATGGAAAGTTTGGTTTTCAGGGCTTAGTTGTTGACTACAAAGGAAACCTTAAAGCGTCGAGCCGCGCCAACTATGTAGTTGGAAATGTCCTTGAAGAAGGATTGCAAAATCTATTTTTTAACCACTCACTGATGAAAGATTTAAGGCATGGAAACATCAAAGGGTGCGGCGAATGTATGTATTATTCTCGCTGTGGTGGTGATCGCAACATCAGTTATGCCACAACGGGCAGTTTTTTAGAAAAAGATAAAGGATGCTGGATTGAACCAGCACAAGAAAATAAGGGGAAGATAGCATGAATAAATCAAGACGAAGCATTTTAGGAATATTGTCATTAATGCCATTTAGCTCAGTGGCTTTTGCACAGGATTTTAGTTGCCTGATGGGATCAAACAGAACCTTTGGCGACAGTGACGTAAACTATGAAGGCGAGATGATGCGAAGACTCAATGAAGGAACTCTAAGCCCAAAATACTATGACTTTTTGGACCGTCACCAAGTTCCAAACTATGAATCTCTGGAAACTCCAGAATATTCAAGACACCGGAATCGACTGACCAGAGAGTTTATCAGTGATATTTAGAGCGTGTTCGGAGATTTCCACTCACTCCCTCTTAAATTACGTTTCACGGCTTGCAAGAGTTTGAAAAAGTATCACACTACTCTTAATGACATCATTAGGAGAACACCATGGCCAATTACAAACA
>JAUILT010000130.1 GCA_030432925.1 Bdellovibrionia bacterium
AAATGGATATTCCCGATACTCATAAACGCAAGTTTTTTCCACCACAGGCCATCAAAGATAGGCAGTGTGAACAAGCAGCCAGCCGTTGGCGCACCTACTTTCATCAACCTCTGCCTTGAGCCAGCTTTAACGTATTCTGAAGAAGCATGGTGATCGTCATAGGACCAACACCACCCGGAACCGGAGTTAGAGCTTCGATATGTCCCTTTAAGTCTTCGACGTCAACATCACCACAAAGTTGGCCATTATCCATCCTGTGAATACCCACGTCCACAACCACAGCTCCTTTTTTAAAAGCATCTTTGCCAAGAAACTGAGGCTGGCCAGCAGCAACAACCACAATATCTGCCTCTCGAGTATGACTGTAAAGGTTCTGTGTGCGGGAGTGGCAAATGGTCACAGTGGCATTGGCATCAGTCAATAAGTGTGCCATGGGGTAACCAACAATTTGGCTGCGTCCGATGACAACAGCTCTTCGACCCTCCACAGGAATTTTATAATGTTCAAGAATTTTCATCACCCCATGGGGTGTACAAGGAATCACTTTGGGAACTCCGGCAAATAAATGGCCTAAGCTTTCCACCGTCAACCCATCGGCATCCTTGTAAGGAGCTATCCAGGACATCACCTGCTGAGTCTCAAAGCCTTTACCCCTGGGCAGAGGCAACTGCACAAGATAAGCTGTCACATCAGGGTTTTCATTCATGTCTGTCATCGCTGCCTTCAAGTCATCGGGACAGATCGTAGCAGGCAGTTTGATTTCAATGCTTTTCATGCCAACAGCCTTACAGGCCTTAAATTTATTGCGGACATAAACTTGACTGGCAGGATCCTCTCCCACCAGAATCACTCCCAGACCCGGAGGATGATCCAGCTTTTGAACCTGTTCCTTAATCTGCCTCCGGATAACGGAGGACACCTCTTTGCCATCTAAACATCGCACATCAACCTCCCTGAGTTGCACCCACTATAAACCCAAATCCCACGAAAAACCATCACCTCTCTGTATATCCAAAACAATGGTATGTGCCAGCTCTCAATCTTTAGGTATAGGGCCTTGACCACCTGTATGAAATTGGATACTGATAAGGGATCCAAACTCGCAGGGGGAAATTAGGTATGGCCAGCAAGGTGAAACTTTCAGAAGATGGAAGCTCCATTGATTTTGTTCAATCGGACAACCTTCCCTCCTCCACCAAAAAATTTCGTCAAAGCCCAGAGATCGAGGGTTTTTATCGATTTGTATTTGAAAACGATCTCCAGTCTGAGGCCTTTGATATCCTTGAGCAAATCATTGCCAAGCGCAAAGAGGAAAAGGCCAGCAAGAAGGCCGCAAAAAGAAAAAAATCCTAGCGGACAAGGTTCGGGCCCACGGACACTGTATCAATACTTCTTCCATTAGATAAATGAATTGCTTTTGCATGAAGGTGTCCTCCAGCAGGAGGTGTCTTAATGAAATTGTTTTGTTTCCAAAAGAAGAATCATCAATCTGGACAGGGGCTTATTGAATATCTCATTCTCGTAGCCCTAATGGGAGTTGCATCCATTGTTCTAGTAACTAAGCTCAATGAAAACGTGAAAGTTCAATTTGCTAATGTCATTTATGGTCTTCAAGGAGGTAAAAAAAAGAAAGCCCCTAAATCTCAACTGAAAGAGCATGACTATAAGCGCACTGATTTTTCCAATTTCATGAACGGATCTCAGACCAGTGGTGAATAACCGAGGAACAGCTGTCGTGGAGTTTTCAATTTCAGCCGTTATGGTGGTGATGTTGATTCTAATGATTTTGTCTGTAGCTTACTTTTACTTTGCTAAAGTCACAATTTCTAACTCTGGGTATAATGCTCTTATTTGTATCGCGGAAAGACAACCTAAAAGCGCTTGCCAAAGGCGGGCAAAGAAAACCCTCGAAAAACATCTGCCGTTGGGTCACCTAGATCAGGTTCAATTAAAGCAATCGAATAGCTGGTTTCGAGTGAATATCAACTGGACATTTTTTAACGATCACAAAGTGCATTATTCAAAGAGTTTGAGGTACTAATGATGACCAATGAGCATGGTTTTTCACTGGTGTCATTTTCAATTGTCCTGCCACTGATCCTCTTTATAGTCCTAAGCCTGCTATTTTCTACAAGTCTGTTATTTCGACATCGCCAGAATCAGCATGTCTGCCAAAAGGAAGTCTTACAACTACAAAGTCAACAGTCCCATCACCTCCGGCAGTTACTCAGCCTCAACAAAAAGGCACAAAATCTTCGGCGCCAGCGCAAAATAGCTAATAAAGTCCTTAATAAGGCTCTCCAATCAGGTCAACCAAAAGCTATTATTGCAGCAAAAGCTCTTCAATGGGCTATTAAAAGTCAGCAACTCATCTTAAGAAACAAACAAACAACTATAATAACTCAAGCTAAAAAAAATATGGCCCAATCACTGAAACGTATCAAACATAACTACTCCAAGAATCAAGTTTTTACTACCGTTCAAAATCACCCATTATCCCTACCAGTAATACCTCAGGGAATAACTTCAGAATCTCCCACGTATCACCCGCGACCAAATATAGAAAAATGGCAGATTGTAGCACTGAGTTGGTCTTGGCCTTTGCCAAAGCCCTGGCAAAGGTGGGTCAATTATATGAACATCAAGAGTAAAAAGCTCACAGGCCAATGTGCAGGAACCCTTCGAAAAAGGAATCGTCAATGGAGAGAAGAACTTGCGGCCTACCATTAAATAAAGAGAGGGGCTCGATGATGATAGAGGCAATAGTTGTTATAGCATTTATTATTCTTTGGCTGGGCCTTTCCACCATTAAATTTACAAATAAAACTCAAAAAGAATTACAAAAAAACCAGTTTGAAAAGGTGATAAAATGAAAAAGTATCTTACTTGGAAGTCAGTGCTCGCTGGTTTAGCTATTTTATTAATAGCTCTTGGTGTCTATTTGGATCACAGCACGTCTGGTATTGCCACAGAAGCCTCTCCTCCACCCTCCATTTCTTTGGATCACCTGGCACCAAAGGGTCATAGCTTATTTCCTATTAAACCCTTGAACTATGAAGCTCTTTCAGGAGTTATGGGAGTCATGGGGACCGTTGCCATCTATGATGGGGATACCTCGCGCCTTATAGTTGATGGATTGAAGCTGGTTCGATCTCAGAAGAATCCAGAGACATTTCTAGCCCTGGTACCTGATCAGAAAATGTCACAAATGATTCAAGTGGCTCCCAAAATCATAGCTGTGCTAAAAAATCCCAAAGCTACGGGTGGAACGAATTTTGTTAATAAAAAGCACAGTTCCCGAAGATCTATTTTCTACGGCCTGGATTCGTTATGAGAGTTTATTTTTCTATTTTATTAGTGATTTTTTCACAGGTGTCATTCAGTTTGCCACACAACCCATCAACGGTGGGGCTGGCTTCAGAGGCTCGCTTAAGCGAGTTCAGAGCCTATCTAAAGGCTCACCCTCAACATACCAGCCTGGCTGAAAAAAACTATCGCCAGTCACTTAAAGCTGATATTTCAGATGCGCTCTTTGAAGCCTTTAAACGCGCCCAATACATATTCTTTTCTGATAGCAAAAAAAAGGCTCTCGAGGCTTTTATTGGCGTTCTTACCTTTATTGAAAAGGCCGATTGGAAGCCTCCTCAAAGAAAAATCTTGTTCACATCAGCGCTGCGAGCGGCCGAACTCAGCGACTCAGATATAGAAAGGCAGAACTACCTGACAGTAGCACTTAAAGTGAGTGTCGTAGAAAAACCTGACCCCAAAGTTTTCCCCCCTCCCCTCATTCAAAAGTTTGAATCTTTAAAGAAGGTCTCTTTAAAAACAGTCCCCATTCCTGAAGCTTTAAAAGATGCAGAAATTATAAGTGTGGCGGGGCAAGTCCTTCGAACTTTTAAAAACCGTCAACTCAAATTTCCTAATACAATGACCAAAGTGGTTGCTTACTCTTCAAAGTGGAAAACCGTTCAAGCTCTCCTTGACTCAAAAGACTTCAAAATCTGGAACCCTTACAAAGAAAGCATTTTTTTAGGAACTTGTTTTGATATCAATACCCAAAGCCTAATCTCACAAAAAGTCACTCAAGTTTATGCCAACCGCAATTGTGTTATTGGTCTCTCGGGAAAAAATATTCTCACCCCTTCACCCCGACACCCCATCCATTTGCAGGTTGCCTCAGGCTCTCCTACACCCTCGACGTTCAATATAAATCATACTACTGTCTCTGCACCCAAAAAAACGCCCTGGTGGAAAAATAAATGGCTTTGGATTGGAGTTGCCAGTGCTGGGGCTGCGTATATGATCTATGAAAATAATCAAAGCTCTAGTGGATCAGACTCTCACCCCACCACAGTTTATGAGTGATCCGATTGTTGGTAGATAGGGGTTCCTTCAAAAACCACCTCCTTCACCAAGCCGTCCTGAAACACAGTAAATGTGTTTGAAACCCAATCATGATCTGGGTGAGAGTGATAAATATCTCCTCTCCCTTTTAAAGGGGCAATACCTTGCTTTTGGCTCTGTGCCAAAGCCTCAAAGTTGTCATTGATACTCGGTCTAGAAATCGGCGAATCACTGCCAAAGTAAAAAGGCACTTCCCACTCCTGCAATGTCGCCCAAGGAAAAGCATACTGAGTCAATGCTCCTAATTTTTGTTTAAGCCATATATGATCTGTAAGCCAATGACAGGGCTGTAAATGACAAACACTCTTCCGACCCTTTAGTTTTTGAATGGTTTCTGGCCGCATGACTTCGGCATGCTCCAGGTGAAGGCACCCTTTCACTCCCTGTTCCCACAGCTCCACGGCCACATTGACCACATCGTCAGCGGCCCGGTCACCAATGGTATGCACGGCAAAATCCAATGGCAGCTCCCAAGACCTACGCATAAACTCTAATAACTGATTCTGCGTTAATAGCTGCAAACCATAAGTGTCTTTGCTCGTCTGATAAGGTTGACTGAGTAAGGCCCCCTCAGACCCCAAGGCTCCATCATAGTAAACCTTTATGGCCTGTGGACGAATTTTTTTTAATGGCACTTTAATAGCTCGCCTGGCCAGGTCCAATGCTTCCTCAAACTGCTCCGGTGTTTCTGCGCTGAAGGTCTGTTCAATGGCCAAAGTCAAAAGCCCACTGGCTTCCAACTTCAATAGTTCATTCCACTGCATTTCAGAGCAGCTCATGTCGCGCACGTGAGTGAAACCATTTTCTCGAAACACCCGCATTCCGGCCATCAGATAGCCTTTTGTTTCAGAAGCGGTGTCTTTTGGGATATGGGGTTCCACCAAAAGTTTAGCGGCATCTACAAAAACCCCAGTGGGGACTCCATCAATACCCACAGGAATCTCTCCGCCCACGACACTTGGCACCGTAACCTTTAACTGTCCCTCTGCACTGAGCCAACCCATCTCTCGTAAGGCTTGAGTATTCACCCAGTAGACATGGCCATCACAGCGCGAAAAAACTACGGGAGTCTTCGGAAAGGCTTGATCTAAAAATCTGCGATGAGGTTTTTGGTTCCAAGAGCTTTCATCATAACCAAAGCCCACCAACCAACTCCCTTTTTTGTGATGATCTCTGACAATCAACTCACTCACTTGATCTGGGTCTTTGAGGCCTCTTAAGTTCAAACGCATCTGAACCTCTCCTGTGGCAAGCAGGTGCGAGTGACTGTCATAACAATTGGAAATCCGTCCACTGTACATAAAAAACCCTTGAAAATTTTCAAGGGCTATTATGCTCAATTTCAATAGGTTGTCATCCTCCAGCTCCTCAGCGTCGGGGCGCCGAGTTGCCTCCCGTTCCAGTGCCGGTTCCACCAGGGGTCACTACACCTCCTCCTGGAACAAATGTGGGTGTACCGCCATAGCCCCCTCCGCCCATTATGCCTGGCATCACTGTCGACCCGTATCCCCCCATAGAAATCTGTTGGATCTGCATTTGAATTCTATAGAGTTCATTTGTTAATTGAGAAATCGTCTGTTGACGATACATCGCCTCTTGTTGTTGCTGATTTTGAATGGCCATTGCCTGCTGCATCTGTTGCATATACATTTGCTGCATCTGCATCTGCATTTGAGACGACCCCATCATCATACCAGACATGGCATAGTTACCCATCATGCCGCCACCATAGGGGTAGCCGCCCATCATCATACCACCCAT
>JAUILT010000024.1 GCA_030432925.1 Bdellovibrionia bacterium
ATATGGTGGTGCTTGGTATAGTCGCCTCCAATTAAAAGGCCAAGAGGGTGGAGCGCGTTGGGTGGAGGCTCAGATCTCAGCGGGTAAAGACAGCCAGGGACAGGTCGTCATGGTGATGGGAACTTTTAGCGATTTGACTCACCAAATGGAGACAGAGCAGGAGTTGATCAGTACGCAAAATCAACTCAAAACAATTTTAGATTTTATGCCTGGACCTGTTTACTCTAAATCTGTACATGGCATTTACCTCTTTGTAAATAAGCAGTTTCTGAAAGCCGTCAGTATGAGAGTGGAAGATCCTGTAGGAAAAACAGACTATGAAATTTATCATGATAATACAGCTATAAAATTACGTGAAAATGATTTGGAAGTTATAAAATCTCAACAGGTTCAGGAGAGTATTGAGCATGTCCCCCATCCCGATGGAACTGTTAGAACCTACGAAAGCTATAAGTTTCCGACATTTGATCAGTTCGATAAAGTGCAAACAGTAACTGGAATTTCTTTTGATGTTACAGAAAAATTGAAGTTCAAAAAAGAACTTGAATTGGAGCGTTCTCGCTTGATTCAGGCCTCTAAAATGACGGCCTTGGGGGAAATGGCTGGTGGTGTTGCTCATGAAATCAATAACCCCTTGGCCATTATCACAGGCTATACAGTTCGATTAAAATCCTTATTTTATGGAGATCAAAATGAAAAGGCTTTCAAAGCTCTGAAGATTGTCGAAGATATTTTGCGAGCCGTTGAGAGGGCGGGTGCGATTGTTTCAGGATTCCGTCGATTTGCCAGAGATCCATCGAGTGAAATATTTAAGACAGCTTCCTTAGAAAAGATTGTTCAAGAGACTGTGGCCTTATGTAAGGCTCGTTTTGCAGAGTTTCAAGTGGCTATACATTTAGATTTGCAGCCCCACTTAGAATTGGAGTGTCAGGAGGTTCATATTTCTCAAGTATTGATGAACCTTCTTGGCAACGCATTGGATGCCACCCTAGAGGAGGGCGTTGGGTCTGAATCTAAAGTCCTTATCCGGACAAGAGCTTATAGTGAGGGCAGTCATGATTGGGTTAAAATACAGGTTTATGACTGGGGAGAAGGGTTTTCTTTAGAGGCTGCGGAGAGGCTGACAGAACCGTTTTATTCCACGAAAACAGCAGAAGGCGGAACGGGGCTGGGCTTGAGTATTTCAAAAAGCTTAGTAAAAAATCATAAAGGGCAGTTGCGTTTGATTTCTGTCAAAAACCCCACCATTATTGAAGTGCAGCTTCCCTTAAAGCCAAGCCATGTAAAGGGTATATCTAATGAGAAGTGATTTATCGGGAAAAAAGTTTTTGATTGTTGATGATGAGCCAGATATTAGGGATTTTTTACGTTGGGAGTTTGAAGATCGTGGTGGAATTGTTCTTGAGGCCGATGGGCCAGCTACAGGAGAAAAGGTCTTTCAGGAGGAGTATCCAGACTTTTCTTTGTTGGATGTTCGAATGCCTGGGGGGTCGGGGTTAGATCTTCTTACTCGTTGCAAAGCTCTCCGGCCCGAGAGCCCTGTAGCGCTAATGACAGGGTATACTGAAGTGTCACCTGGGAGGATTTACTCTCAAGGAGCTTGTGATCTGTTTGTTAAACCATTAAAATACAATCTGTTATTTCCTCGTATTGATAAAGAGCTGCTCCCTCTAGAAGGGCGATATTCGGTGATGAGCCTACCAGAGGTTGAAGCGACCTGGAGTTTTGAAGAGAGTTTGCGCGACAAATATCAAAAGAGTGAACTGGAGCTGGGGCGAGGCGGCTTTAGTACCAGTTGTGATAGGGCTATCAGCTTTACTCCGGGCAGTTATATTAAACTTAAGTTTGCTGGTGTGGAGTTTATGGTCAAGTACTGCTGGAGCGAAAAGGAAGGGGCTAAAAAAGATCAGGTACATGGCTTCGAGTGGATCCATGTTCCAGACACAGAAAAGCAATGGCTTTTAGAAAAAATCAAAGACCTTACTGCGCCAGCATACATACCTATGAGCTTTGGGGTCGGCTTAACTTATACCGACCTGGTTTAAATAGTCATATCTGTCTGAGAAGGTTTGCTTTGAGTGCCGTTATTAGGGGCAAATTGTGGCCCAAATTCACTGAGCTTTTTTCCAGCACTAACGTCAGTGAATTTTTCAAAATTATCTATGAACATTTCAGCCAATCTAGAGAGGGTTTTGTCATAGTCTATTTTATTATTCCAGGTATTTCTGGGGTTTAATATTTGAGGGTCAACCCCGAGAACTGATTTTGGTATTTGAAACTGAAACTGAGGGAACGTTTCGAACTCAGAATTTTCAATGGATCCATCCAAAATGGCGTCGATAATTTTTCTTGTATCCTTGATGCTCATTCTGTGCCCGACACCGTAGGACCCGCTTGTCCAGCCGGTATTGACCAGATAAGCTCTTGAACCATGCTGTTTCATTTTTCTGGAGAGAATGTCGCTGTAAACAGTGGGGTGAACACTTAAAAACGGTCCGCCAAAACAGGGCGAAAATGTTGCTGTAGGCTCTTTAACGCCGATTTCTGTTCCAGCAACTTTTGCTGTATAGCCACTGAGGTATTGATACTCAGCTTGTTCAGGTGTCAATTTTGCTACAGGGGGTAGAACTCCAAAAGCATCACAGGTCAGAAAAATAATGGTCTTCGGGTGACCGGCCGAGGAAATAGGTTTAACGATATTTTCAATATGATAAATGGGATAGGACACTCGGGTGTTTTCAGTTTTTGAATTGTCTGAAAAGTCCACTTTTCCACTGCCATCATAAACCACGTTTTCTAAGAGGGCATCTTTGCGGATAGCATTGTAAATGTCGGGTTCGTTTTCTTTGGAAAGGTGAATACACTTAGCGTAACAGCCGCCCTCAAAATTGAAGATGCCTTCATCATCCCAACCATGCTCGTCATCACCAATTAACTGGCGTTTGGGGTCGGCAGACAGTGTGGTTTTTCCTGTTCCAGATAGTCCAAAGAACAGAGCGGAGCCGCCGTCTTCTCCGACATTGGCAGAGCAATGAAAAGAGCCAATGCCTTTTAGGGGCAGGAAGTAGTTCATGATAGAGAAAATACCTTTTTTGATTTCTCCACCATACCAGGTGCCACCAATAACAGTGGTTCGCTCCTTGAGGTGAGCCGCTACGTAGACTTCAGAGTGGAGCCCCATGTCTTTGAAATTTTTTGCGCTCGTCTTACAGGAGTCCAAAATCGTCCAATCAGGAGTGAAAGATTCCAGCTCTTCTTTTGTGGGGCGAATAAACATATTTTTGGCAAAGTGAGCCTTCCAGGCAACTTCTGTTACTAGGCGTACGCAAATACGGGAGTTTTTATTGGCACCACAAAAAGCATCTACCACATACAGCTTTTTCCCGTTCAGTTGCTTTACAGAGTTGGCTTTCAACTGATCCCATACATCCTGCTGGATAGGATGGTTATCAGAACCAGTACCAGCCCACCAGACGTTGCCTTTGTTTTCCTCATCGATAACAACGTACTTGTCTTTTGGAGAGCGGCCTGTAAAGCGGCCGGTATCCACAGTGACAGCACCAAACTCAGTGAGAGTTCCCTGGGCCCATTCTCCATCTGGTCTTCCTGTTTCATGCTCAAACAGGGTCTCATAACTAGGGTTATAAAAAATATTTTCGCTGGAGGTAATCCCGAAACGCTCGAGGCCTAGAGATTGTGGAGTCACTTCAGTAGAGGACATGGTTTCTCCTGTGTTTTGAGATGATGACAACATCAGTTTTGTAGAAGCTCTTTCCTAACAAATTTTTGACAGATTCAGTACCCTTTGGAGGACTTTTAACAGAGGCAATGGTGCGGTGAGTAATAATTTCCTGACAGTCTTGAAGAAATTATTTAACGTGTGGAGATCCATTACGTGTGTTTGGGGTTGAGTGGTCTTTTGGAGAGGAATGAACGCTCCAAGTTTGCTGTATTTCAAAGGAGGGTAGGGCCACCTCAAGAATATCACTGTCTTCAACGGATCCTACGCCTTCCGGTGTGCCCGTCAAAATAACATCCCTCGGGCACACCGGGAAATGGTGTTTCACGTAGCTGACAATTGTGGGAGCATCAAAAATCATGTCTCCTGTGTGGCCCTTCTGACGAGTTTTGCCATTAAGCTTTAATTCAAATGTCACATTTTCTAGAAGCTTCAGATCAGATAAGGGTTTCCATTCAGTGATGGTGCAAGCTCCAGAAAAGGATTTGGCGAGTGTCCAGGGGTGCCCTTTTTCTTTTAGCTGTGACTGCAGTGTGCGCTCCGTAAAATCAATAGCCAAAGCTATTTTTGAAGGCTGTAAGCTTGCATCCAACTGTAAAGCCACTTCCAATTCAAAGTGGAGATCTTTTACCCACTCAGGGAATACCAATGAATCTTTTGAGGCCTGAATGCAGGAGCCTGCTTTGAGAAATATCAACGGTGTTTGCGGTACGCTATTTCCCAATTCTTCGGCGTGCTTTTTATAATTGCGGCCCACGGCCCAGATATTTCTGATAATACGATTGTTCATGGACTTTTCTTTACGTGTTGTTTCAGTGTGAAAAAGTCAACCCTACACAGGAAAGTTTCTCAAATCAACCCAAGGTCTCGGCAAAAGTTTCCGTCTCTTTTTGAGGCAAAATATACCTATGAACCAAAGTTGTGAAAATCCATTAACAACTTGGAGTTTTAGGTACTTACGGGAGAATTTCTCGTCTGAAAGTTATATAATGAAAGAGCGATTCTTGGATCTCTTTATTTAAGGAAAGTACGTTGGCTGAGCCCTTGAAAAAACACCTGCAACTCTTCATGATCACTGCAATGGTAACAGTTCTTGTCGCCTGTGGCGGACAGCCTGAAGATGACCTTGATCCTGAAGATGTTTTTCCGCCTAACATGACAGTGAGCGATGCTGCGGTTTCCGAAGGGGGAGATCTTATTTTTACTTTGAACATTGATTACACTCAAGGCCTGGATGTGAGCGTAGACTACTCGGTGGTAGACGTATCCACTACTGATGGGGTGGACTATCCATCGACATCGGGCACTGTGGTGATTCCCGCCTCCGCAGATATACTCACTGCTACTGTGACTATTGCCACAATCCAAGATGCTCTGGACGAGGCCGATGAGCAGTTCAGCTTGGAGTTATCTAACCCTGTAGAAGCCACCATTGTTGATGGCACCGCTATAGGAACTATTATCGATGATGACCCCTTGCCAGCACTTTCTATTTTTAATGTCTCCATTTCAGAGGGAGAGACTGCTACGGTTCAGGTCAGCCTTTCTAGTGTGAGTGGTAGAGATGTCAGCGTTGATTACTCCACCTCAGATGGAAGTGCGCTGGCGGGCTCAGATTATCAGTCTACTTCTGGATCTTTGCTGATTCCAGCAGGCAGTCTGTCTGGCAGCATTGAGATTGTCTCAGTAAATGATGGTATTCCCGAAGCTTCTTTGGAAAATCTATCTGTGAATTTGAGCAACCCCTCCAATGCCAGTGCAGGAGTGGTGTCGGCTCAGGTTGAAATTGAAGATGATGATGCAGGGGCACTGCCTTTTGCTTATATCAACGATGTCAATGCCTTAGAGTTCAATGACTGGGTCTTTACTGTGACTTTTAACTTCCCCACCCCATCACTGAGCAGCTTTGACTATCAGTCATTTGATGGATCCGCCACTCAAGCTCAGGATTACTCAGCAGTTAGCGGAACTGCCAATATTGGAATTGGGGTCAGCTCCGTATCTATCACCGTGACGGGATTGAATGATAATGTATTTGAGGGCACTGAGACATTCACTCTCTCTTTGAGTAATTGGGTTCATCTGAATGCTGGAGACGACCTTGGGGTTGGGACTGTCAATGACGATGAAGTGATGCCAGACTTGGTTGTGTATGATAGTTCCGTGACCGAGGGGGGAACCCTTGTTTTTGATGTGTCGCTCAGCGGACTCACCACAGAGGAAGTCACTTATAATTTTGCCACTACATTTGGCACAGCCTCTTCGGGCCTTGATTATGCCGCGATCACAGGAAGTGGAACTATTGCGGCTCTAAGCCTTTTATCTCAGCATCCTGTTTTGACAGTGGATGACTCCATTGATGAAGACGTTGAGACTCTAGCTCTAGATTTATCTTCTGTAGTTGGGGCCAACCTTTTGGACAACTCGGGCTTGGGGTCCATAGGTGACAACGATGCCCCTCCGGTACTGAACATTTCAGATGTTTCCGAGTTCGAGGGAGCCACGTTGAGATTTATTGCTTCACTGTCGGCATTAAGCTCTAAAAATGTGACGTTCGTATGGCAAACTTATGACGAAACAGCTGAGAGTGGAGTGGATTTTATGGGAGGGTCATCTCTGACAACAATCCCAGCAGGAAGCAGTTCCGTCATTATAGCTATTCCCTCTATTCAAGAGCTGATTGATGAGCCAGATGAAACATTTGCCATCAGTCTAGGAAGTCTGATAAACGCTCAAACCGGTGTTTTGGGAGCCCAGGGGATTATTCAAAACGAAGATGTACCGCCGAATTTTCAGGTTATGGATTCACTGGTGGACGAAGGGGACGTGGCCTTTGTTCTGGTAACACTCAGTCATCAGAGCATATCGGATATTGTTTTTGATTATACCACCGTGGATGGTTCCGCTACGGCAGTGGGTGACTACATAGCTGTGGCTGCCAATATTACTATTCCCTCAGGAAACCTGTTTCATATTATCAGTATCTCCACTGTCGAAGATTTACTGGACGAGACAGGAGAGGTGTTTTCAGTCTCAGTAACCTCACTGGTAGGAGCCACACCTATAGACTTGAATGGTACGGTGGCTGTGACAGATGATGATGCTCGCATTGATATCTTTGATGCTTTGGGGACAGAAGGGGAGACGGCTCTGTTTGTAGTTTCCCTATCTAAGGTTCTGGCGGAGGATTTGACATTCAGTTATCTCTCCGGCTCATTGTCGGCCACCGATGGAGTAGATTACGGTTCATTGAGTGGGTTGGGCACTGTACCTGCTGGAAGTCTTCAGGTAACTCTTTCATCAATTCTAACGGACGATACAATTTATGAATCTACTGAAAACTTTGAGGTTTCACTTTTCGGATTGTCTGCCAATGCTGAAGCTGGTGACCTTTTCGCTGAGGGTTCTATTTCTGACAACGATACAGTTCCAGAAATTCATTTGGTCGATGTTGTGACTCTTGAAGGCTCCAATTTGGAGTTTATTGTGACTTTAAGTAAAGTTCCAGCATTGGAAGTTACTTTTGATTATGCAACAGCTGACAACTCCGCTACCGCAGGTTCCGATTACGCAGCTGTCAGTGGATCTGCCACTTTTGATGTGGGGGTTTTGCAAATCACCCTTGCGATCAGTGGTCAGGAAGATGCTGTGGATGAAGGGGTAGAAACTTTTAATTTGAATGTGTTTAATGCAGGTAATGCGACTATTGTTGATGGTACTGGAGTGGCTACCATAGAGGACAACGAGTCTACATTGTATGTATATGATGCAGCAGCCAGTGAAGGAGAGACCATTTTATTCAAGGCATCCTTGTCTCGGGCTCTGGTTATAGACTCTTCATTTTCCTACAATACAGTTTTAAATGGGGATGCCATTGTTACAGATATCACTCCCGTTGCGGCAACAACTGTGACATTTGGAGCTGGGTTAACAGAGTTGAATGTGCCAGTGATCACTACTGAGGATGTGATTTTTGAGACCAATGAAACATTTGGGATCACCGTAGCAGCTCTTAATCAATTGCTTGCGGGATCTAGCGCTGCTGTAGGAACTATTAACAATGATGATGCCGTACCAACCATCGATGTTTTTGATGTGGCCGTGGCTGAAGGTGGGTCTGCCCAGGTGAAGGTCTCTTTGACCTCCTTGACCTCTGAAGACGTCTTTTTTAGTTATGCCACATCGGACAATTCGGCTACAGGTGGCGGCGTTGATTATAACACGGCCTCGGGGGTCTCGAGCATTCCTGCTGGAAGTTACGTCCGTTTTATTTATGTGCAGACAATAGATGATCTGTTGTTTGAGGGAGATGAGGTTTTTGATTTTTCTATTAGCGCTATTACCAATGCCAATCCTGGAGTGGTTTTGGGGGCTGTGACCGTTCAAGATAATGAGCCTCTCCCTAAACTGTATGCCACTCAGGTGAGTGCTAGTGAAGGTGATACGGCTACTGTGGTGATCACTCTGGATTATGCCCACTCTCAAGCGACGTCTTTTAACTACAATACCACAGGGATTTCAGCTACCGATGGAGTGGACTTTGTGGACACTTCTGGTTCTATTTCTCTGGCTCCTGGTCAGATGACTATTCAATTGGGAATTCCATTTAATACTGATGCAGTGTATGAGTTTGATGAGACAATTTCTTTTGATTTGGCAGGGCTTGTCAGCTTGAGCCCCGGACAACTTCACACCACATTAACCATTTTGGAGGCTTCATCCCCACCAGACCTATATGTTTACGGCGATGCTCAATTGGAGTCCCTACAAGGTGTGGCTGTTGTTTCTCTCAGCGGAAATTCCACTGAACGGCCAGTGACATTTGATTATAACACTATTGATGGAACAGCCAATGCGGCCACAGACTTTGCCGGAGTGTCTGGGACAGCAACTATTAGTGCAGGTCAACAAGTGTTTGGAGTCACAGTTGTCTTTAACCCTGACACCAACTTTGAAGCTGATGAGTACTTTGTAGTGACAATGACTAATGTCAATGGAGCCAACTCTTTGGTGGAATTTGGTGTGATATCCATTATCAATGATGATCCGGCTCCTTCTATTTTTATTGATGACGTTAATCTGTCCGAAAATGCTGGAACTATGAATTTTCTAGTGTCTTTGGATGAAGCTGGGACCAGTGATGCCACTTTTGCCTTTGTCTCATCGGCCAACACAGCTACAGAGGGTGTGGACTATATTGGAGTTTCCGGAGTGGGCACCATCCCAATGGGTAGCCTGACAACTTGGGTGCATGTGGCGATCAGCGATGATGGAGTTGACGAAGCTACCGAATATTTCGATGTGATACTTTCTTCGCTGAGTAACGTCAACGTGGGCGATATTGTGGGTGCTGGTGCTATCAGTGATGATGATCCGGCCCCATTTGTATCTATTGATGATGCTGTAGCTCTTGAAGGGTCTACCTTGAGTTTTACTGTTTCCCTGTCTTTAGCAAGTGAACAAGAGATTGTTTTTAGTTATGATACCTACGATACCGGATCTGCAGTGGCAGGTGTGGATGACAACGCACCCTCTGGAGCTGTGACCTTTGCCGCAGGAGTCAGCGTGACCACTGTGGACGTGGCAGTGTTGACAGATGTTAGCTTTGAAGCCACAGAGTCCTTTAATGTGTCCTTGTCGGGGCTGTCCAACGTTCAAAGTGGGGACATAGTTGCCACAGGAAGTATCACCGACAACAATACCCCCCCCTTATTATTTGCTTTGGATGCTGTGGTGAATGAGGGAGAGACAGTGACACTTCAGGTGACGCTGTCTGAGGCCTCTGGAGCCGATGCTGTTTTCAGCTGGAGTACTATGGATAATACGGCTCTTTCTGGAGCAGATTATACTGGAGACTCAGGAACAGCGACTGTTCTAGCTGGCAACTTGAGCACAAGTGTTCAAGTGGTTACTCAAAATGATGCTATTTATCAGGGGAACCTACTGTTTCATGTATCTTTGAGTGCTGCGACCAATGCCAGCTTGGGAGATGACTTTGGAAATGTCTCTATTATTGATGGAGAAACAGCACCCATTAGTTACTTTATTGTTGAGGGAATCACTGACCCCACCACAGTAGGAGTTGCAGAAACTGTAACAGTGACAGCCTATGATACTTTGGGAGAGGTAAAATCTGATTATTTTGGAACCATTACTTTCAGTTCGAGTGATGGTACTTCTAGTTTGCCAGTCAATTATACATTTACTGTACCGGATGCTGGGCAGGCTGTTTTTGCCAGCGGTGTGACATTCAACTCTATTGGAACTTACTACGTGCGTGCTGAAGAGGTGGGGACACCGGCAGTGTTTGGACAGCAAAGCAATATTGATGTAAGCAATCCCGCAGCTCCCTGTAATGTCTCCACAGTGGGCTTTCAGGTTTCTTCTAGTTCAGGCAGTGAGACTTCAACTTCTGTAGATTTAGTGGTGGCCCTTTCTGAGACTTGCGCTACCGAGATCACCTTATCTTATAACACCTATGATGGCTCAGCCCTAGCTGGTAGTGATTATACAGCAGCTTCTGGCGTTCTCACTATTCCTTCTGGCAACTCGTCGGAGAACATTAATATTTCAGTGATCAATGACGCCGCTGTTGATGCCAGCTCAGAGACTTTTCAGGTGTCTTTATCTAATGCTGGACCAGCCAATGTGGTTTTGGGGACAGCCCTGCATACCTACACCATATTTGATGATGAGGGAACTCCGCCTTGCAACTCCTCAACTGTTGGCTTTATAGATAGCTCCGGCAGTGGTGATGAAAGTGTGGCTGATGCTTCTTATACGGTGTCGTTGTCACAAAGCTGTACTTCTGACGTGACAGTGAACTACTCCTTTGCTGATCTGTCTGCCACTAATGGCAGTGATTACTCAGGGACCAATGGGGTTTTAACAATACCTTCTGGTAGCTTAACAGCCAGTGTGCCGGTCACTGTAATGAATGACACTCTGTCAGAGACTCCCGAGTCTTTTCGGGTGAATTTGTACAATGCAGGTCCCAACGATGTGTCTGTGGGCCTTTCAGTAAGAGACTATACAATCAACGACGACGACGGGGGGCCACCTCCATGCAGTACCACTATTGGGTTTACTCAGCAAAACGGAACAGCTTTGGAAAGTGTGACTATTGTTAACTTGGAGCTGACTTCTAGTAATGCATGCTCTGGCTATGAGATCACAGTGGATTATTCTACAGCCAATTTATCGGCGACCTCGGGGTCTGACTATGTGTACGCCTCAGGGACTGCGACTTTTCCTGTGAATGTGACGACCATTACAATCCCTATTGTTGTAACGGACGATGCTGCCGCTGAATCTACGGAGTCTTTTCAAGTAGAAATCAGTAACCCACAGCCCGCGGGGGCCATTATTCTAGGAAACTCCGTTTATACCCACTCTATTTTGGATAATGATGGTGCCGGAACTATCTACTATGTAAGAGCTTCGGGCAGCGACGCCAGTGCTGGAACGTCTGCTGGAACAGCTTGGCAGACTCTTGGACATGCCATAGCCAATGTGGTTGCGGGAGATACAATTTTTGTAGGCTCTGGAGTTTATAATGAAAGCCTGACTCTTGGGGTGGCAGGAGCCTCTGGAAGTACCATTCAGTGGATTGGGGATATCACGGGCTCTAATACTGGAGACCCTGGGCCGGTGTCACTCACTGATAGTGGGTCCAACCGGGTTTTGAATGTGAATAACAAAGGTTATAATACTTTTGACAGCTTTATATTTGCTGGGGCCACTGGAGGAGAGGGGATTTATTCTGGAACAGGAGCCCCTGCGGGAATTATCTTTAAGAACTGCACTATGACTGGCAACTCTATTGGCGTTTCTTTAAGAAATGCTGGAGCTATGGTTTTTGAGAATAATATTGTCTCTAGCAACAGTACGGCAGCTGTTCAGTTGGATCAGGGAAGCTCTGACACTATTTTTAGAAACAACTTGATTATCAATAACTCAGGTAAAGGTCTGCAGTTGGTAAAGAATAACGCAAATGTCACAGTGATTAATAATACGTTTAACAATAATACTGGCAACCAGATTGAGGTGGGGCAAAATGGTTCGGCCATAATCACCAACAACATTATCACCAACGGTGGTGCTGGTGGCATCGCTAAGGTGAGCTCAGGAACAGCCACCATTGATCACAATGATGTCTGGAATAATAACAGTGGCACTTCTAACTATACGGGGGGATTTGCAGCAGGGACCAATGATATCTCTAGTGACCCATTGTTTGTGGGGGGAGGGAGTTATAGGGTAGAAACGAGCAGCCCAACATTGGACTCTGGTTCAGCGAATGCCTCCACAATCACTTTCAGTGATGGATCCTCTATGGGAGATCGATCCACTCGCTCTGACGGTGCCAGTGATGGTAACACGTTTGGGGGAGATGGTCTGATAGTCAATATGGGGTTTCACTATTAAGAGGCTCGTAGTCACCAGGGAATAATTTGTGGAAATAACTTATGTTCTTGTTGTAAAAAGGCCTTGGTCAGCCCCAGGCCAATGCCTCGAGATTCACCGGTAATGACAATGGCTTTGGGGTTCAGATGTCATCTCTGATTTTGATGAATTCCGACTTTTTGCCACGACAATCAGGGGCTGCCGACAAGCAAAGGATCTCACCACCTTCTTTGATACTATAATACAGGCTGCCTTTTTTAATAATAGCTGGACAGGAGAGTTTAATGTCAAATTTTTCGTCTTTCTCACTGGCTTCATAGGCTCTGGCTTCAGTGATGGTGATTTTGTTGCGTACCCTTTGAATAGGCACGCGGACCATGGAGTAAACGATGAACCCCCGTTTTTGGCATTCCACGGCAAGCAGCATGGAGCGGGCTCCCTTGAAGATGAAGGCCTCTCTTCGGTCATAGCCAGAGTCTGTGCTGCTTTGAGCCTGCCTCCACAGCCCATCCAGGCCGTGGGTAATGGGACTCTGGGGGGTGTCAAAATATTTTTTGGCATAGAGTATGGAACCACCTTTTTCTACCTGGACGTCGTCTCCTTTGTTGACCGGGGTCGTGGTCACCTTACAGCCGAAGAGAGTAAGTGTAAGTGTCAGAATTCCAGTGATTTTTTTCATATTTTCCCCCACGAGTGGCCCAAACCTTCAAAAGTGTTCGCAGAACTTATTTTATTCAGATAAGCTCTTTTCAAGATTGTTGTATTACAAGCTTATTCAGTCAACCTTACAGGAGAGAGCAGTGATCAATGCCGTCATTTTTGATGTTGGTCGGGAATATCGGCGAGCTCACAAATTGTTTCATTGGCAGACGCAAGAACTGATCTAGGGTTGATACCAGCACCTTGGACGATCTTCTAGAAATAGCCCGGCCACCAATTTACAGCGCCATCGGACCAGTCTCGATAAAAACGCAATTTTCCACCTTGAGATTGTACCAAAGGCTCTGCAAGAGCAAAGATTTGATCAAGAACGTGATGAAACCTTGTTTCTTTGTAACCGTTATCCCATTTGGATTGTAACAAGAGTGACTGGGCTACAGATGAAATAGAAAATAGAAGCAATATTAGTAGAAGAAATTTTTTTACCATACCCATTTATTTGAGAAAAATATTTCACTGTTGTCACTGAAAAATTCAAACCGCTTCTAGTCAATAACACTCATGGATTTCCATTTGGCTCCCTGAAACCTGTGAACCAGAATCAAAGCCACGGCAATGACATAAACAGCGGCAAACCCCCAGGCGATTGTGACGGCATTTTCATAGTTCTGAATAAAGTATGTAGGAATAACCATAAGAGGCCACGGAACAGTCAGAGCAATAAAAGAAACAAACCGAGTATCACCAGCACCCTTTAAGGCAAAAGAAACATTCAGATAAATGCTATCAAATATGGTAAATAGTGCCACAACTTTTAACAAAATGGGAGTTAAGGTGCTGACCTCAGCCCAAAGTGTTGCATTGTCCTTATTGGCAAACCAGGAAATATAAAAATCTGGAATTAAAATAAACGATAAAGCCACAGCTCCCATGTATATAGATGAAATCTTAATGCCGTCCCAGGTGACTCTACCGGCTTCGTCTGGATTTTTTTCTCCAAGCCGTTGTCCGACGAGTGTCATTACAGCTTGGGCGACACCCATGGCAGGTAAAACAGAGAGCATCATTAAAGTAACGGCAATAGAGCTACCAGCAAGAGCTGCAGCCCCATTTTTGAGGTTTCCCATAATAATTAAAAAAGTGGTAAAAGCTAACCCTTCAAAAGCCCACTGTAACCCACTAGGGATACCAAACTTGAGAAATCGTTGGATTTGAAGAGAGTTAAGCCTCCATCCGCTGAGCATTTTATAGTCGGTCTCATATTTGGGATGAAAAATAAGAAACCCGCCAAAGATAGCAGCGCCCAAGGTTGCAAGAGCTGTAGCGTAGCCGGCGCCTTCGATTCCTAGTTCGGGGAAACCCCAGTTTCCAAAAATAAGCAGGTAGTCTAGCAGAGCATTGAGAATGAGACCGATAAAATTGATTCCAATGACCGTTTGTGTGCGGCCAAGCCCAGTGAAAAAGCCGCTAATAGCGGCAACGAGTGCCATTGGAAGCGCGGACCAGGACAGAGCATTAAAATAGACAATCTCTAGTTCCTGAATGGAGGCGGAGTGTCCGACAGCTTGAAAAAAAGGTTTTGAGACAAATATCAATCCTAAAAATAAAATGCCGCCGATCCAACTGACATAAAATGATTGCCAGACACTGGGGCCAATTTTTGAAAACTCTTTGGCGCCATAATACTGAGCCACAAAAGTTGTAACATAACTGGCTGTCTGTTGGAGTAAAGACATGGGCACCCAGAACACACCCATGACAGCCATAGCGGCGCCGAGAGATTCTGTGGAATGAGCGCCTAAAAAAACACGATCAATGGTCAGCTGCAGATTCCAGAAGCTATTGGCAATAATTAGGGGCCAGGCAATGGACAGAATTTCTTTCCAACGGGGGCTCAACGCAATTGACCTTTCGGGTAAAAAACAGTGGAAAACTGAACACCAGGCTTCCTAGGAAAGAAAGAAGCAGAAAAAGACCTACTTGGGCAAGAGAATTTGTTTCTATGGCCATTTTTCTTTGGTATATTCTCTACTCGTCCAACCTCATGCCTTTGAAAATCAACCGTTCCACTCTGTTGGGGACATAGTTTTTTACTCGCGAGGAAACTAGAGACAGGTTTGTGGCAGAATAGACAGCAAAAAATGGAGCTTCATCAATCAGAATTTTTTGAGCATTTTTGTAAAGCTGAATTCGCACTTCTTTATCTGTTTCTGAAGCTGCCTGATCAACCAGTTGATCGTATTTTTTTGAGGACCAGCCAGTCATATTAAAATGGGAATTGGATTTCCAGAGGGACATCAAAAAATGGGGGTCCGGGTACATAGAGACGAACCCTAATCGAAAAATGCTAGCGGGTTGAGTGCGAACTTTTTGTAGATAGGTTTTCCACTCTAGCATATGTATTGAGGCCTCTAGACCCAGGTTTCGACGGAGCTGGGCCTGAATATTTTCCAGCATGATTTTATGGGTGTCGTTGGAATTGCTGTCGATCTTTAGCTTTTGCAGCTCATGGCGTTGTACCTTTTTAAGTTGCTGGAATAACTTTAGAGCCTGTTTTGTGTCAAAGGATAGGCCTTGATCCTCCATGGCGGCAGGGAGGCCCTCTGGCAGCCAGCCAGTATTGACTCTGCGGTCGCCCCCAAGCAATGAAACAATTTCTTTTCGATTTATGGAGTGGATGATCATCTTTCGGGCACGGATGTCATCAAAGGGCGGAGTTCGAGTATTGAAATTAAAATATAAAACGGCCAGTGATGGAGTTCTTCTGAACTCTGGACGGTTTTTAAATCGTTTTTCATCGTTGGGTGTTAGGCCTCTATGAATATCCAGTTTACCAGCATCAAATAGCTCAGCCGCGGCATTGAGGTCCTCAATCATTCTGCCGGCAATGATTGGAATTTTGGGCTTCTCTCCGTAGTAGTTAGGGTTGGACTTCAATACGAGAAGTTCATCGTGTTTCCACTCTTCCAGTGTGTAGGCTCCTAGAGTGATCATTTTGCCCGGCTCCGTCCAGAGGTCCTTATGTTTTTTAAGAATATCTTGTCTAATGGGTGCGGTATTTACAGAGGTCAGCATTTTTGGAAAAAATACGAGGGGTTGTTCCAGGGTAAACCGGAGAGTTCTTTCGTTAACGACTTTCAGGCCGACCTTTTCGAACTCTTTGATTTTGCCTTTGTGGAAGGCCTCCGCATTTTTGATGGGATACATGTAGCTGGCCCCTTCGGCTCCCAGAGAGGGGCTCAGTAGTCGACGAAAACTGTCGAGTACATGTTGCAGCGTGAGTGGTTGGCCATCGCTCCACTGTACGCCTTCTCTCAATTGAAAGGTCCATTCTGTGTGGTTTTTGTCAGGTTCCCATGACACGAATAAGCCAGGAACGGCTTCTAAATCAGGAGAAGTCAACTTGAGGCTAACCAGCGGTTCCATTAAATTGAATAAAATATTGTTAGAAACAATGTCATTGGCCTGGTTCCAGTCCAGAGTGGGAGGCTCGGTCCCCCAGTTCACCCAAAGTGTTTGCTCTCTGGGAAATCGATCCTCAATGGTCTTTTTTTTTGTGCAGGAGATCAATCCCCAGAAAAAGATGACACTGAAAATTAAGTGGAGATGACGTCGGGTATTCATTGACTGAATCCTTTGCTCTGAATAGCGTGGGACCACTTGAAAAAAGGGGTCTATTATGAAATTTAAAAGTCTGTTTCTACTTGTCCAGATTTTCACGGTAGCAGTGCTCGGATGTCAATCTGTCGAAAAAAAATCTACCACAGACAAAGAGACGGTAACAAAGTCCACAGACATCTACAACTTGCTGACAGAAACCAGGCAATTGACTTACGGAGGAAAACGCTCTGGAGAGGGCTATTTTAGCCCCAATGGGCAGTTAATGACTTTTCAGTCGGAACGAGAAAAAGAAAACCCTTTCTACCAGATTTACTTAATGGATATGAGTTCTGGAGAAACCAAACGGGTGTCTCCAGGCTATGGAAAAACCACGTGCTCTTGGATTCACCCCACTCAGAGAAAAGTTCTCTACGCCTCCACGCACATGGATCCTAAAGCCAGAGAAAAACAAAAAGAGGAGTTGGACTTCAGAGCCACTGGAAAAAAGCGTCGCTACAGTTGGGATTATGATGAGAACTATGATTTATTTGAGTCCTCCCCTGAAGGCAAGGTGCTTCGTAGACTGACCCGTGCCAAAGGATATGATGCCGAAGGTTCGTACTCCCCTGATGGGCGCTGGATTGCTTTTGCCTCCAATCGGCATGCCTACCTTCCCACAGCATCTGAAAAGATGAAAAAACAAATGAAAGTGGACCCCTCATTTGGGCTGGATATTTATTTAATGCGATCCAACGGTACTCAGTTGAAAAGGCTGACAACCACAGATGGTTATGATGGAGGACCTTTCTTTAGTCCAGATGGGCAAAGAATCACTTGGCGTCGATTTTCAGAAGATGGACACACTGCTGAGATTTATACAATGAAATTAGATGGAACTGATCAGAAAAAGATCACCCGCCTGAAAAGTATGTCATGGGCTCCATTTTATCATCCCAGCGGTGATTATCTGATTTTCACCACTAATCTTCATGGCTATCATAACTTTGAGCTTTACATTGTTGATGTAGAAGGAAAAGGAGAGCCGGTTCGAGTCACAAATCTGGAGGGGTTTGACGGTCTGCCCGTTTTTACTCCTGATGGCAAAAAGTTGACATGGTCAAGGAAAGACAAAAGCGGAGAGTCTCAAATTTATATTGGCCAGTGGAACGATGAGTTAGCTAGAAAGCTGTTGAGCCTTCCATCGCCCCCCTTGAAGTTTCGTCAACTTTCTCCTGAGATCAAGGTTACAGATGCAAAAAAATGGATCAAATACTTGGCTTCGGAAGACATGAAAGGACGGGCCACGGGGTCTCACGAAGAAAAGGCCTACCAAAAGACAATGGTTGAGGTATTTAAAAAAATGGGGCTCAAGCCTGGTGGGCCTAGGGGGAGCTGGTATCAGAGTTTTAATTTTGTAAAGGCTGTAGAGGCACCTGCCAATAGTAATAGCTTTCGTGCAGGAGACACCTCTTTGGTTTTAGGAGCCGAGTACACACCACTGGCTTCCAGTGCAACAGGGGATTTTAAAGGAGAAGACCTTGTATTTGCCGGTTATGGTCTAGTGGCTCCGGGAGAAGGGGCGATCTCTGCTTATAACTCTTATGACAATATCAATGGCATCGGGCTTCAGGGACAGTGGTTTGTAATTCTCAGAGATATACCGTCAGAAGTGGATTCCAAAACCCGAGCTCATTTTTTTCGTTATGCTCGCTCTGACTATAAAGTAATGTTGGCGGAAAAACGAGGTGCCAGGGGCGTGATATTTGTTACAGGTCCTAACACCAAGTTGAAAAATGAGTTGATGGAATTGAAATATGATAAAGCTTCTGGAAAGAACTCAATACCCGTAATCTCCATGACCAGAGAGGCTTTGAGCAAACTTCTTTCCAAAGACTCCCAAGTCAGTTTGCAAAACCTGCAAGCTCAGTTGGACAAAGGGGATGTTGGTAAGGTGCAAAGGTGGCAGTCAAACCCTTTTCAACTGGCAGCGCATTTAAAAAAAGAAATGGCTACTGGCACAAATATCATTGCGGAGTTGCGGGTGAATACGCGCCAACGACATTTAATAATAGGAGCTCATGGAGACCATCTTGGGGTAGGCAAGTCTTCCTCTTCTTTGATGCACGCTGATTCCGACACAGAGATTCATTATGGGGCGGACGATAACGCTTCAGGGATGGCTGGGGTTATGGAAGTGGCTCACTATATTTCTGACAGATACAAAAATAAAAAAATAAACCTCAGGCAAAACGTGAAGTTTGCCATTTGGTCTGGAGAGGAGTTGGGGAACTTGGGCTCCGCAAGCTATGTAAAAGCCATTGGTCGCTCAGGAGCAAGACAAGTATCAGCCTACATCAATATGGATATGATTGGTCGCTTGGGAGATCATCTTTCTGTACAGGGAGTCTCTTCGAGTACAGAATGGGATAAGTTTTTGGAGCAGATGACATTTATCAAAGCCATGGCTATCAAACCTCAATCTAGCCCCTATCTTCCTACCGACGCTATGTCATTTTATATGGCAGAAGTGCCAGTCATTAATTTTTTTACTGGTGCTCACATCGACTACCATACTCCTGGAGATACTTGGGAAAAGGTGAATTATCAGGGCCTTATTGACGTTTCTGATTACGTAGCTAAGCTCGTTGAAAAACTTGCTGTGAGAGAGAATGGGCTTGCCTGGCAAAAAATAGAGCAAAAAGACGGTGGGGCTCGGGGAGGATTCAGAATTTTTTTGGGGACCATACCAGACTATACTCAAGAAGGAGTTCAAGGAGTAAAAATTCAAGGTGTCATCAAGGGGGGACCAGCAGAACAAGCGGGATTAAAAGGTGGAGATGTGATTGTTCAATTTTCCGAGCACAAGGTCCAAAGCCTCTATGATTATGTTTATACGCTCCAGGTCGTTAAGCCTGGAGAGGCCACTACGATTAAAGTGGTTCGGGATGGTCGCACTGTCGAGCTGCCCATCACTCCCAAATTAAAGTAAGTACCGCTTGGTGTACAAAAGTGAAGTTTATCTTCTGAGAAAGCCCCGTCGACAAAGGTAGAGGGAAAAGTTTTCCCTCTGCCTTTCATCCAGACAACAGACCTGGAGAGTATATTCCAAATGGGTTTTACGTATAATAATGAACATGAACAGGTTGGGACTTATTTTTCTACTGGTGCTATTGGCATGGGAGTCTTCCAGAGCTATAGCCAAAGAGACCTTGGATATTGAACTTGCTGGTTACTATGAGCGGTCGAGGTTGGCCAGAACTTCGGATTCGGCTTCTAACTTCAGTTTGAACTCTAACTCTGGTTATCGAGCTGAGTTGATGATGGATAAGTATCTGACTCGTTGGCTGGCACTGAGTCTGGGGGGAAGTTATTCAGCAGCAATATTTGAGGGCTCTTCAGCACGGATTCTCAATGAGGCTGAACAAACCATAGGTGGTGGAGAAGCCGGTTTCAAAATGATCTTTGGTGATTTTCGGTTTTTGACTCTTTATAACTACGAGCCTCTGTTGATTTTGGATGACGAGTCTGTTAATGAGCACACTATCGAACAGGTTGGTTTGGGAATGGCTGTGATTGGCTTTCAGTTTGCCGCCATTAGTCGCTATTGGGATCTGGCCATTGAGGCGCGTGGAGGTATGGCCACAGGAACTGGGGATTTTGAAGGGATGGAAGTCAAACATGAATATATGGTGGAGGGGTCAGCCATGATTATGTTTGGGCGTACTAATAAGACATTATTTGAAGTGGTTTCTTTAAAAAATATTATCGGTAATGAATCTTTATTTGGTTTAAAAATTGCCTTGCGAGAGGACTCCTATAGTTTTGGAGATGATAAGTTCACAAAGACGAACTTCAGAACAGGGGTTTTTCTGCGCTTCATTTTCTAAAACACATCATCTTTTCCTCCTAAATAGTTAGGCCCCATAACTAATTCTAAACGAAGAATAATTCCCGGACGAAAGGCAAAGTTTCTATTGCGGGGCCAAGTCCCCACTGGCTGAACTTCTGCAAATAGGGCATTGGCATAGAGCTTTCTTCGGTAACGAACAGTTACAAAGTAAGCCTGAAGAATAGGAGTGGGGTTAGCCAAAGAGGTGACACCTGTTGAGTAGGCGATACCATCTTGGCTACTTAGAGTTTCCAAAATGTTGAATGAGTGGTTAAAATTGGTAGTTTCTTCATCCTTGAGCCATCCAGCATTGTTGGCAAAACGAAAGAGTCTTTTATAATTGAGAGGCCTGTCAAGGTCGACACCTATATTAGCGCCAATGCCTCGGGATTGAAACCAGAACAAAGCTTGGGTGAAGCGAAACTCCCAGTTAGCAACAAACAGAGATTCTCGGAGTCGTAGTTGAGCAAATGGGTCTGGAGGCCATACAAGTTTTACGCCAGCATCAGTGGAAACATTAAAATTACGTGATTTTTTGGTAAAGTAACGTAAACCGGCAAAGTAATCTTGGTTTCGAACAGATTCATCTGGAGACTCAGCATCAAGGGCTTCATCATTATTTTCGGTGAGGCTCTTAGAAAATGAAACGAGAATAAAATTCCACTTTTTTTTAGTTCTGGGCAGGTCCAGGCGAAAGTTTACACTGTTGGTAAAGACAGCGGGCTCTTTGTTAGTAAAGTTGCTTAGGAGGTTCAGTTTTAGGCGAGAGCCATTAGATTCTACGTCCATTCTTGGGTCAGCAAAAAATATGTCAATAGAGTTAGAAAACGATCCAATTGTTTCTGAAATACCTTTATGACTCTGTTTGAGAAGACTCTTATGCTTTTGAGGCTCTAGAGATGGCATGTGCTCATCCATCCAATCATCGCTTTGATCATTTGCCAAAAGAGTCGCAGAGGAAAAAATAAATGGAAGAAGAAGCAATAAAAAAAACTTCATAGGCTTTGGGCAAATGTGACCGATTGGCCTCGAGTTTCTTCAACACTTGTTTCGACTTTTTTTAATCCAATATCTGTAGGAGTCTTCTCAAGAAAGCGCTGACAGATCCAGCGGGCCAGCTCCTCACTGGAAATATTTACTAAAGGAAGTATTCGTGTATCCTCCTGAGGAAGTGAATAGGTTTTGTTGTTAAATTGCACAACGACTTGAAAACCTTCTTTTGTCACTTTTTGATAAGGAGATTTTTCTGCAATGAGGACATGTTCATCGAGCTCTTCACAGACATCTTTGATAATGGGTTTTAACAAGTTAAAGTCAACGGCGAGGCCTTGTTTGGGGTTGATGGAGTCAAAGTAAAGGTTAAAGGAAACGTAATAGTTGTGTCCATGCATTCGTTCCCCGGAGTTAGGACCAAAAATAGTGAAGTGAGTGCATGAAAACTTGAACGTCTCTTTATTGAGGTGGAACACAAAACCCATACCTAACTATGATATTTCCTGCGGCATTTGCCAACAAAAGGTTTTGTGTTCCGCGTTAGTGATGATAGGCTCGAAGGTGTTGGTATAAAGTTCGAGGGGAAATACAGATGGCCACGGCTGCTGAATACAACAGAATCAATAATGTTTGCCTGGTCATACTGACAGCTATAGCCTTGACGATGGCTTTGGTTTATACAAAGCCTGTACTGGTCCCATTTGTACTGGCCTTGTTTATTTATACGTCTGCCACACCTCTGGTGGACTGGTTTGAAAACCGCTTGAAGGCTCCTCATTTAATATCTGTGGGGATCACGTTTTTATTCATTTTTTTATGTTTCTCAGTATGTTTGGCTCTTATTGGTTCTTCATTGTCTGTTTTTTTTGAAGGTGCTTCCACCTACAAAGAAAAAATTCTATCTATGGCAGATCAGGTGATTATTTTTTTAGAACCTTACGGGCTCTCAACGAATGTACAGTCTCTGAATGAAGTTATTGGAAAAACGCCTGCTTTTTCAGTAGCTAAAAAGTTTACCGGAGGTGTTTTGGGGTTTATATCCAATGCGACGCTCATTTCGGTGTTTTTAATTTTTTTATTTATCAGCGGATCTCAGAAATCTAAAAAGAACAAGTTGATATCTGAGATTCAACTAAAGATTTCAAGATATGTTTTAGTTAAGTTAATGACTTCTATAGGTACGGGAGTATTAGTAGGAGTTGTATTAAAGGTGTTTGGTGTAGATTTAGCTTTTATGTTTGCTGTTCTGACGATTCTATTTAACTTTATTCCTTCTATAGGGTCGATTATTGCCACTCTTCTTCCGGTTCCTGTCATTTTGCTTCAATTTGGATGGAGTTATGAGTTGCCTCTACTTGTGGTCTTATTGGGCCTGGCTCAATTTACCATAGGTAATATTTTAGAGCCCAAAATTATGGGTGAGAATATGGACTTGCACCCAGTCACAGTTCTTGCCTTTTTGATTTTTTGGGGGTTGGTTTGGGGCTTGCCAGGGATGTTTTTAGCTGTTCCCATCACTGCTATATTGAAAATTGTTTTGAGTCGAATCCCTACAACAAAAGTTGCTGCAGAAATTCTAGCAGGACGCATTCCCACTCACTGGAAGTAGGAGCTTATTCATGCAACAAAAAATAAAGAATAGAATTGTTTTGATTATCAAGGGAATGGCTATGGGGACTGCTGATGTTATTCCAGGTGTATCTGGAGGAACAGTGGCATTTGTCACGGGTATTTATGAACGACTGATCATGTTTTTAGGAAGTATTGGGGTGAATGAGGGCAAGGCTGTACTTCAGATTTTTGCAGGAAGTAATCAGCGTCAACAAGGCCTACAGACCATTAAGTCCTTGGATTGGGAGTTCTTCCTACCTTTACTGACAGGCATTGTGCTGGCTATTTTATCTTTGTCTAAAGTTATGGTTTACACCATGGAAGTTTGGCCAGTTCAGACCTATGCTTTTTTCTTTGGACTTATTTTAATTTCCATAAAGTTTCCTTTTGTAGAAATGAAGAAAAGCCCGTTAAACTACTTAATTATTATTATCACGGCTGCTCTGGCATTTTTATTTTTTTCGATCTCTGGAAACTATCAAGGAGATGTCGAAAACTTTACCTATGTGTTCTTTGCAGGAGCCATTGCAGTGTGTGCTTTGATTCTTCCAGGAATTTCAGGCTCCACCTTCTTAGTGATTTTAGGCATGTATAAGCCTATTTTAAATGCTATTCATAATCGTGACTTACTGACTATCGGAATTTTTCTATCAGGAATGACCGTGGGAATTTTATCGTTTGTTCGCCTTTTAAAATGGCTGTTACAAAACTACCATTCTTACACTATGGCAGCCCTTACAGGTTTGATGCTGGGTAGTTTGAAGAAGGTCTGGCCTCTAGATTATGTAGAGGGAACATTGACTATGTCCGTAGATGTATTGTCCATGTCGGCCTTTATTTTTATGGGTGCTATTTTGGTTTTTGGGTTAGAGTGGTTGTCTCGTCAGAGTCATGCATAACTTTAGAAGTGAACAGAAATAGCGGCTAGAGCAGTGATTCCTCCAAGTAAAAACATGGAATTTTTTAAATCTTTATCTTTTTCCTGACTGGCTTGGATAAAATTTAGAGCAGAAATGGCTGCGTAGGTAGAAAAGTGAATCCATTTATTGGTTTGAGAATGGCTCTTTCTGACTTTATAGTAACTGGCAATAAGCTCATTTTTTTGTTGTAGAGTTAGAGATGTGACTCCGCTTACTGTTTGATAGAAAGACCGTTCTTCTCCACCAATGGAGTATTGGTAGTATCCGTAACCAATGGCTGCGATAGAAAGAGACTGTGACAGAGAGTATACGGCTCTTTCTGGAGATTTATTGACGGAAGCATACCCTATACTTGACCCAATAAGAACGAGCCCTCCACTAATCATATAAGCAAGTCCATTTTTCTTTTGAGAGATTTCAAGATCTTGAATCTGTTTTTGAAACGACAACCAGTCTGCAGACTTCAGATCAATGTTGGTTCTGTTTGATTTAACTCCAAAGATTTCACTTTTGGGTGTGGATTCTTCTGGGCTTTCATCGGGAATCAGTATTTGCGCCGGTCCCTTGGGAGAGTAGGTGCCTATGAGTACCGCGATAAGCAAGGCTTTAAAGTTAGAAGACAAGGCCGAACTCCAGGTTAACGATTTCATCAGTTCGAGTAGAACCATTCCATTCAGGGTAAGATGTCTGTGTGAAGGAGACTCCTGTTTTTGCTGATAAAAAGCTGGTAGTTACTCCCAGAGACCAGGTGCCCTCAGAAATAGAGCCACTTGTGGTCATCATTCCCAGAGAATAGGCAGTAAGTAGCTGTACTCGCTCCCAATTTTCTGGAAGTTTTTTGTCAAACCTATAGTTAATGCCAATATCCCAGTGTCCCCAGCCTTGAGATGTCAGTGGAGAAACGCCAATGCCAGTGTCAAAAAAACCATTATTTATAGAAGAGGGGGACTCTGCACCGGTATGATACACCCTAAGGTTTTGAAAGAAAATGGATGCTCGAGGCCTCCAAGGGCTATCATGTTCTATAACCAGAGCCGGTTCAACGTAAAGGCTTTCATGTTCAGAAATTTTCAAAAGAGATGGGTCAGCAAGTACATCAAAGAGTGCAAGGTTTTGAAAAACTGTTTTACGTTGGGCACCGCGAGCTTGAAGGCCTCCTCTAAAAACCCAACTCTTCCAGATCATTTGATGAGAAGCTTGAATTCTTATTGATTTTTCAAGTAAGAATCTCATGTCTACAACCGGATAACTGCGGTTTTGCACGTCTGTATAAAAGTTCATATGAAGGGGCACATAGGCAAAAGATAAAAAAGAATTTCTCATCCACAAAACAGATCCAGCTTCTAGTTGTAGAGGTTTTTCCTCTTCAAGGAGTTTGTTCACTACAGCGAGTTCGTCCTTGTTATCCACATCTTTTCTATAAGCGTTGACTCGCTGAAAATTCTCTCCGATATAAAGGTTGGCAACAAATTGTCGGTGAGGATGAGCTGTTAGTTGGGCTGGGCTACAGGGAAGACTAGCCTCAACGGGGGTGAGTAAGTGGCATCCTGGTCCCAATACTGTTTGTTGTAGGTCTAAAGGAAGGGGGCCACGCAGGCGGCTCCCCCTGGCCGGAGAGGCAAAGGAGAAAACAAACCATACAAGAAGAAAGAACCTTAGGAGCATGATTCCTCCTCAATCCACTCCACTGCTTTTAGGAAGTATTCAAAGGTTTCAGGATCCATCTTCTTTATGGCATCTTTAAGGTCAGCTTTACTGACAGTATCAATCAGTGGATCCAATGAGTTTTTTTGACGAGGTAGAGCTTTTGATAGGTCAGTGAGAACATCAAGAATAGCATTTCGTACTTGTATGAGATCTCTTTCAAGGGGGAGCAGTTTTAATGGACATTGATGGATCGCTGAGAAGTATTTTTTATTTTTTATTTTATAGTTAATTAAAAAGAGTCGAAGAGCACTGCGAAACAAAAAATTTCCTGTTGTCATCCATTCGTTGTCATCGGATATCAAGTCAATAGCTGCTTCTAGGTCAGAGGCCCCTCCAGAAAGAGGAGCCGGAAGTGAATAAGCCAGTTTTACTATTTGGCTGGTCAAAAACAGAAATCTATAAAATTTAAAAATGTACTTTTTGGTGCTTTCAGCTTCTCTCCAAGAGGGGTTTATAGAAACTAGAAAATTCAGTTGCTCATCCATCAGCTGGAATACTTTTGACTGATCAGAAGATAGGTTTCTAAGGTTTTTAAGAAATTCCACGAATCGGGACATTTTAATGCCTGACCTATGTACATAGGCTGATGCCAAGACAATTCGCACCTGATTTTGTTCTACGGACATTTCTTGGTCATTGAACCAGGGCTCAAGAACTTGAATGGCCTGGTCTGGGTTCCCCTGGTCAATCCAGTAGCTGGCTTCTTCAATAGCCAGTTGTTGTTGTGTTACTGAGGCATTTTGGTGATTCTGCATTGAACAGGATATGAGCAAGCCTGTACAGAATACAGTCAGCAATCGCCTCAAGTTATTGAAAATCTGCCATTTCAAATGAAAAATGCTCCTTTTTGCAAGGACTTAAGCAACAGTGGTGCCAAGCCTGCCCGATGGCTTGATGTTTGCTCTTGAGGGAGCTTCACAAACGTTTAACAGTGAACCACGAGGTTTTAATTTCATGAAAACTCTATTGTTATTTTTGGCTCTGACTTCAATGTCTCCGTCTTTTTCAAAATCTCTATCTGATGAGCTTTCGGATGTTTATCTTTCTTCTGAAAAGGGGTTTGAGCAGATTTTGGAGATGTACGAGATTCCGGTGATGCCCGATTCACTGATTGTTCGAGAAAGAAGCCATTACGTACAGCCCAGTAGTGGGTTTTTTATGGAAACTCTCGTGTTGGAGGGGGCGAGCACGCCATTCTTTAAAATTCATATTAGACACCCTCAGGGGAGTATGACGGACAAGCCCCTTCCTGTAGTATTTATTGCTGCCGGTCTTTATTCTTCTGAGTTGACTTTAAACCTGTTACCCCGAGTGGAAAACATAGTGTTTGTTGTTTACGAATACCCAATCAATACAGCAGATATTTTTTCTATTCTCAGGAACCTGGATCAGTCACTGAAATCCATTCCTGGTCAGATGGCTGCCAGTCTGAATTGGTTGGCTGCCCAGCCTTGGGTGGACCCGAGAGAGATACATACAATGAATATTAGCTTAGGGTCGTTATTTGCTCCCTTAGCGCAACGGGTAGCAGAAAGGCAGGGCACTCAAGTGCGTTCAACGATTTTGGCTTATGGTGGAACAGATCTAAGTCTGATAATTGATAGAGAGCTTCAGGGTCGGTTGGGTCATCGCGAAAGGGAGATCGCTGTGGATACCTTGGGCTTTGCACTGAAGGCCTTTGACCCTACTTTGCATCTTCCTTATCTTAAGGGGCAGACTCTCATAGTTTATGGTGAGGATGACTCATTAATACCTAAAAAAATGACCTCTCAAATGGTGGAAATGACACCTCACCCAAAGCAAGTCGTGGCTCTTCCTGGAGGACACATTAATACAGATAAATGGGACATCATCAGGGCTTTTGGTCAAACAGTCATCGAGTGGTACAAGGGTCTTGGGGTTGGTATTTAAATAATTAAGTGTGCAGCCCGACTCAATCGATCGTCAATGCTTTGCCAAAGTTCACTCGTCCATTGAGGGGACCATCGGCAGATGATGACAGTGGCCGAACCCTGCCCCAACTCGCGCAATTGGGAATAGAGCCTGCGGGCCGCGAGTGCCGGATGATCATTCAATTGAAGCCAGGCCGCGTTTTTTACGTTCAGTTTTTCGCTGGTTTTTTGGAGCACCTTTTCATCGGAGAGAGAGAGAGTTTTCACTAGAACTAGAGGAATGGCCGGGCGGTAGTGAACTTTCAGTTGGCCGGGAGCCGTTATTTGTATGTCGGCAGAGACAAACTCAGTGCTCCAGCCTTTATTCGATAAAGTTTTTTTTATATCAGAGGAGAGAACAGCACCGGGCCGAAGAATCTGCAGCTGGCAGGAATAATTATTACCATCCCAGTTTTCCACTCTGCAGATGGTGGACTCCAACCCCACATGACAGGAGCCACCGTCAACCACAGGAACCATGCCAGAAAATTCCTTTTCTACATGTTCAGCGGAGGTTGGACTTGTCCTGGAGAATATATTGGCACTAGGGGCTGCGATGGGGGCGCTCAGTGTTTTAAGAATGTGTAAGGTGACCTTATGATCTGGGCAGCGCACACCCACTGTGTTTAGACCGGCTGTAATGGTGTCACTAATATGAGGTCCTTTGGGAGCAATCAATGTGAGGGGGCCGGGCCAGAATTCCTCTGCTAGAATTTGTAAAACCGGATTCCACTCAGAAACACAGGTTTTTGCTTGATCAATGTTGGCCGCATGTACAATGAGAGGGTCAAAAGAAGGGCGCTTCTTTGTAATAAAAATACTCTCAATGGCTTTATTGGAGTTCACCTGACCGGCAAGACCGTAAACTGTTTCTGTGGGAAGAGCTACAATCTTTTCGCTGTTCAGTAATTCAATGGCTTTGGTTGCAGTGACAATACTCATTGGAACTCTTGTTAAAGACGGTAGCCATTTAAGGTTTTAAAACTTTCAAGTGGTAGATAGCGTTGTTTTTCATTTTTCTGTATTGTGGCAGCACTGATAAAGGGGTCGTGGGTCAACAGGTGCAGCCATTGACCAGGAATGGAATCTTTGTAAAGTTCTGATTTTTCATTAATCACCTGTTCAGGGTACCTATCGTAACCCATAGTGATGGGGACATGAATCCAAGCCTGGCCAGGAATCAGATCACCACAGAAAATGGCTGGTCGGATATTTCCGTGTACAACAGTGTGCATTTGCCCAGGTGTGTGACCACTAGAAAAGCGAAAGGTGAGCCTTCCTTCAAACAGGGGTTCGGGCTGTTTTTCATTGATCAGCTGGAGACGATGGGACTCTTCTAGAAGTCTGTTCAACTCTGGTAGAAATGAGGCTCGATCTCTGGGGTGAGGGGCCCAAGCCCGTTCCCAATTTTTCTGGCTGGTTACGTATTGGGCGTTGGGAAACAGTAACTTTATACCATTGTCTTGAATACTCTTGTAAGCAGGCAGTAGTCCTCCTGCATGATCAAAGTGAAGGTGAGACAGCACGACCATGGTGATATCACCCTCTTCAATTCCCAATGCTTTCAGGTTATTCAATAATAAATGCTCTTCAGACTGCTGAATGCCAAAACGGTCAGCTAGCTTAGGTTCAAAGAAAGCGCCGATACCAGTTTCTAGAAGAATTTTTTGATCATCAAATTCTACCAGAAAACAGCGGCAGGCTAAGGGAATTCTGTGACGTTCATCTGGAGTTATCCACTTTTCCCAAACGGCTCTGGGGGCATTGCCAAACATGGCGCCACCATCGAGAAGCTGTCGATTGCTTTCAACAGAGGTGACTTTCACCAAACTCATTTCCTTGGCTCTTCCGTCATCCAAATCCAGTCAGCCCGTAAACCCCACTTTGGATGGGGCTGTAGGAGCATGGATTTTTTCTTTTTACTCAGGTCGCTGGCATCGACTTGTGAAAGGGTTACGACTCTTCTAGCGCCTCGAGCTAAGAGGCGGTCGGGTAGGCCCCCACCGTAAGCCACATGGAAATCTCCTACAATAATCACAAAAATATCAGATGAGGATCGGGACTGGTGAGTGAGGGTCTGCCAGGCCATGGTTTCATCCCATACGCTTTGGGCAGTGAAGTAGTTTATCAATTGATCTGGTGGAACGTGATCTCCCCCCATGGCGAGCTTGAAACGCTCAAAATACTGATCATTACCCAGTTCAAAGTTGGGAGGCATGAGTGCTTGCATCTTTGGGGGCAGGCTTTTAAAACCACTGCGAGCAATGGTTTGGGTGAGTTCTCTTGGGGCATTGATGGCGAAGGTCCAGCCTCCTACCTCCAAAGGCCATAGAACCAAGTGTTTGTAGAAATCATAGCTATCTCCACCCCAGTTGATGGCAGTTAAAAACTCTTCTTTGGAGGAGTCTCCGTTAAGATAAGAGTCAACGTTGATTTGCTTGCGCCAGTCATAAAAAAACTCCATGCCCACATCAAAGGTTACACCTTGAGCATGCATTTCGTTAAGAATAGCCTCTTGGTTCAGGTGATGTTGAGCATTGGTATGCAGTTCACCCAGAAGAAGAATATCTCCCGGCCTTAGAGATTCCACAAGCTCCTCTACAGTAGAGGAAGATCTGGTTTCAGATTTATAGAGTTGAGCTAAGGCGGGTGATTGGTGCATGAGATGAATTAAAATATAGGCCACAAATAAAACTTTGATATTCATACATTCCCCCTAGATTTACTGGCCAGGGCACACTAGTGGGTTTATTGGTGAGAATCAACTAGCGAGTGAAACTGTTCTACCGGATCGGTATAAAAACTCCAGCCTGCGCTACGCATCATTGATCAAGAGAGACAATAATGCGTCCTTTGGTTTTTCTCTGAAGCATTTTTTCGCTCACAGAGACCACCTGCTCTAGAGGGACTTCGCAGTCAAGAGTTTCCATGAGGTGAGAGGGTTTCCAATCAGAGCCGAGGTGTTCCCAGATTTTCTTTCTTAAAATAGTAGGACAATTATTGGAGCTGACTCCGAGGAGGCTAACACCTCTTAAGATCAGTGGCATAACTGTGGTACGCAGCTCATGGGAAGACGCTAACCCTACACAGGCAATGTTGCCCCAAAGGCCCACATGTCGGCACAGACCGGCGAGCAGCTCTCCACCGACGTTATCGACAGCCCCACCAAACCGGGTGGGCTCCAGGGGGCGTTGCCCAAAGTTGAGTTCCGAGGGTGCCATTGTTTTTGTGGCTCCCCATTTTTTGAGTTGTGGATGGAAACCTTTTTTATTGGAAATGGCGATCACCTCAAAGCCAGCTCTAGAAAATAATTGAATGGCTATGGAGCCCACACCACCACTGGCTCCAGTAATGGCAATGGGTCCTTTTTCAGGGGTTTGATCCATCTGAATCATTCGCTTTAAGCAAAGAGCTGCGGTGAAGCCCGCTGTTCCAATGATCATGGCTTCTTTGAGTGAGAGCCCCTCAGGGAGTGGAACCACCCAGTCTGCTGGAGCTGCCACAAAGCCCGAATATCCACCATTATAAACTTCACCGAGCCCACAGCCATTGATTAAAACAAGCTGGCCCTTTTCAAACTCAGGGGATGTACTTTTCTCAATGACCCCACTGACGTCAATACCGGGAATCAGTGGAAAGTTTTTTAAAATTCGACCTTTTCCTGTAATGGCCAATGCGTCTTTGTAATTGACAGAGGAATACCGGGTACGAATCAAGACTTCGCCTGATTGAAGAGTTGGTTGCTTCTGCTCAACCAACTTCGAATGATATGTAGGTTTGTTACTTATGATGATTGCCTTAGTCGTTGTCATTTGATCTTGGTTTCTAGTTCTTTGATTAACTCATCACAACTGTCTTCCAGAATATCAATGACGAGTTCAAAGCCGTCGGTGCCTCCATAATAAGGATCCGGAACCTCTCCTACGTCATGAATTTTGCAGTAGCTCACTATTTTTTTAACTTTTTTGTGGTAGATGCCTTCGGGGTCTAATCGGAGTGTGTTGTTGTAGTTGGACTCATCCATGGTAAGAATCAAGTCAAAGTGGTCCAGGTCCTTGGGGGTTAAATGTCGTGCCAAGCTAGTTAAATTGTATCCGCGGCCTTTGGCGTGATCTCGCATTCGGCCATCTGCGGGCTCGCCCTCGTGATAGGCGGAAGTTCCAGCAGAGTCACAGCTGATTAAGTGATCCAGGCCTGCATGCTTAATTTTTTGGCGGAAGATTCCTTCTGCAGCAGGTGAGCGACAAATATTACCAAGGCATACAAATAATACCCTCATGGGACCTCCTCAAAGCCTTTTGGGAGAGGCTCTTAATGACAACATTAGTGAAGATGACGATGATATCGACCACCTTCAAACTGATGAAAAACTTCAGTGATCTGTGGATGGTTAATGGGGTCCTGTGAGGAGTCGGCATTGAGGAAGCTCTCAGCCACATAAGTGACATAGTCTGAGCCGTCCACAAGTATATGATACCAAGCCTGTTCTTTAGAGGGTTGATCATTAGAGGCCTCTTTGTACTGTTCTTCAGTTCCAGAAAAGCAATCATCCACTTCGATAATGACTCCACGATAACCATATTTTTTGTGTACGATCAGCTGACCAGGGGAAAATTTAATCAGTGGGTTGGCGGTGGATTGTTTTGGGCACATGGCACAAGTCTATCTTGAGCCCCCATTTCATGGTAGTCCAAATTGGAAAAACTTATCTGACAGTCAGAGTTATAGATTTTGTAAGACTTCCTCCAATATTCACAGACACTTGGTATTCACCTGGAGGGAGCGCAAATGTAGGGTTTGATACATGGGAGGTCTTTACAACTTTCCCATTTTGAGAGACCTGCCAAAACCATATGATGCCTTTGCCATCTTCGAGCCAGATATTTTTTGCAGATAGTTTTATAGGGGCTTTATTCGATTTAGCAGAGAGTTGTACCTGTTTACTGGAGATAATTTCTAATTCGTTGGTCAATGCATGAATGACGTCACCGTGGGAATGCTTGTGAATGCTGCTGGGCCGTAAATCTTCACCATAAATAGTTTCATTAAGAGGAGTTGTTCTCCAGTCACAGTGAATATGAGTAGAGTAGATCTGATAGTACCCAGCACCTAAGTCTATGCATTTATCAGCAATGGTTTGAAACGAAACCCCAGGAACTTTAAAATCAATGGCATCACCATAGGTGTGTCGGGAGTATTTTGCGGCTCCTGGAAGGCTGGTATTGTAAGAGGGGCTTCTATAACCACTGTTGATAATTAACGGCTTTCCAAAGTGCTCTCGCATTTGCTGAATACGGTGAAGAGCCTCTGTGGAGAAAAAGCCATAGTGGCCGCGGTTGTCATTGGCATTGAGTACCTCTGCCCGTAGAAAGTTTTCTGCCAGTGGAGCGTTAGAAACATGCTGTGAGGAAAACAGCAAATTAAGTGGAGAGCGGTATTGCCAGCGATCTAAGCCTGAAGGAAATGATGGGTCGTTGAAAGAATCCACATAATTGTACTTGGGTTCGGCGTCGTTAACATCATCTCTATTGTGGACTTCAAAGCAGGTTTGCCCTTTGGAGGTTTGTAGATAGCAAACCTGAAGACCTGAATTTTTGTCGTTATCTGGAGGAGTCGGGCTCTCAGGGGCTGTTGGAGAGTCAGGGTTTTCAGGAGTTGCCGGAGGAGGCGGTACCGAGTCCATGACTTTAGCTGGTTGAGTGGGGCCTTCCAGTTTGGCACAGCCGGTAAATACAAATGCAAATACAATGAGAATCAGTGTTTGTTTTTTCATTCTTCTATTTTATTTGATGATTTTTTTGACAGAGAAAGTTAATTACAAAAATAGACAAAAGTTAGTGAGAGGCTTTTTATGTCATTGGAAGAAATTATCCGTACTCGACGTACTTATCACCAATTCAACGGCAATCAGGTGCCACAGGGCTTTAGAACTGGCGCTTTGGGCCCCAAACCATAAGATGACCTGCCCGTGGGCGTTTTATGACATTGGTCTTGAGACACGACAAAAGTTAGTGAGTCTTGCGATAGATCTGAAAAAACTTAAGACACCAGATCTTTCTGATGCGATGGAGTTTTCACTGCGTGGCAAGCTAGAGTCAGTCTCTCACATGATCATGATTGGATTGAAATTGTGTGATGATGATTTTCAGTTACGGGAAGACTACGCTACTGTTAGTTGTGGAGTTCAGAATATGAGCCTTTATTTACATGACCAGGGGTACGGTAGCAAGTGGAGCACTGGAGGGTTCACCCGGCATGAAAAAGCCTATGAAATATTGGAAGTAAACCCCGCAAAGGTAGAAATAGTTGGAGCTTTTTTGGTCGGATGTATTGATAAATCTCAGGAGCTAAGGGTGCCTCCCCGGCCAGATAGTCAAGAAACGATTCATTGTCTGCCTTAGCTAGCTTTGGCAATAGCCCTTAATGATAGTCAAACTTTAACTTTAAAGTATCAGTTCTGGTGACACTTTTTACATTAAAGTAGATGCGTCCAACCTCTCGATCATCAGAGGTGATTACAGTTGTTTTCCAGTCTCCTTCTGAAAAGTTGGACTTGACTCCATAGCCTCGAAAACCACTTCCTCGTCCACCGGAAATTTGAATGGGAATTTTATCTTGTGGCTCCCAGTCACCTCGGGCATTTTTCAAGCTCCAAACCAAGTGGACTTGTTCTTCAAAATTACTTGGAGCAAATAGGCGAAAAAATACAATAATTTGATCTCCCTTATGAGCCTTAAAGCTTTGGTCACCATGACTCCAAAAGTTCCACCATGGTTTTAAGTGGCCGAGCTTATATTTATTATCTACTGTCTTTTCAATAGTATGATAAACACCGGCATATTGTAGAGATAGAGGAACGGGGGGAAGGATTTTAAAAAAGTAAGTTACCAGGAAAACCAGAATCACACTTGTAAAGGGAATAAAAACTTGCTTTTGAATTTTCTCTTCAGAGAGCTCTTTTTTTCTTAGCAAGAGTATAAAAAGTAGTAAAAATAAGGAGCCGACAATAATACTTAAAATAAATACTCCAGCTCCAATCACTCCAAAAAGAATGGGAATCAGGTAGGAGAGATAAGAGAGAGTACAAACTCCAAGAAGAGCTGACTTAACTCCCAAGCCCAGCTTTTGGAAATGTGGAAACTCGTTGGCTATGAGTAAAACGGCAATCACCAAAAGAAAAAAGAAGGAGACCGAAAAAGAAGAGCTTTTAAAATAAAAAATGGTGTAGGAGCTGAGCAAGGATCCAAAGAGAAAGTGCAAGGTGGCCATACGAAATTCAAGGATCATTTCTAGTTTTGGGTACTGGGGGGTCTTCCACTCGGGCTTTAGAAAAAGTGTGATCAGAATTGCAGTTGATAGAAGAATAAACACCGCTTGCTGAACAATTACAGGCCATTGATCAATGCGTCCAAGAGTTATGATGTCAAAGAGAAATCCTGCTAAAAAAGTAACAAAGGGGACAAGAGTCTTATGTTGTTCAAGAAAAGACTTTGAGATTTCTACTTTTCTCTGGATGGCTTTAATCATGATGTCTCCGCAAGCTGAATAGCTGTAGAATCAAGGGGGCTCTTATTTAAAGTAGCCGCGGCAATGACCTCGCATATAAAGAATAATAATTGCGCAAACCAAAAGAATAATTCCTGATGCTTTTGCAATGGGAGTGCCTTCAAACCCATATGTATATTGATTCTGCAGAACATAGATGGAAGCCGCAAGACATAAAAATGGCTTTATTTCATAGAAAAATTTCTCCATTCAACCCACCCTACTATACTTTATTTAGGTCTCCCCCGCGGAAACCTAATATTCAAACCAGATCGGTGTAAACACTTCTACTGAAGAGCAAAATCTGTTCGAGATGTAACTATCTGAAATTACATAAAAGAGGTTGTTTCAATTGTATACAGTTCAAACATCTGTCATGAGAGCTAACATAAGAGTTAATGAAAGACCGCTTCTAGTATTTCTCACATTGCATTCCTTTTCGCATTGGCTTTTAGCTCATAGAGGTTTAAAAGTTAAGTCATGAGTGGACGACAGCAGCCAAAATGGGAAACCGTAGGGCCTTTGAAGGTGTTGAAGTACGGAAATACTTTAGATAGTGCTCCCAAAGTCGTTATCTTTCATGGCTTTGGAGCCAATGCCCATGACCTTTACAGCTTGGGAGAGGCCATGGATCCTAAGGGAAACATGCAGTGGTATTTTCCGGATGGAGTACTGACAGTTCCTATTGCGCCTGGGTTTATGGGAAAGGCTTGGTTTCCCATTGATACAACAGCTTTGGAAAAAGCCATGGCCTCGGGAGAAGGGGTGAATTACTCAGGTTTACGCCCTCGGGGAATGGATGAGGCAGTGGCTCGAGTTCTCGAGTTTTTGCAGGCTGTGGGTTTTGAGCCCTCCAATGGTTTCTTGGGAGGCTTCTCTCAGGGCTCTATGATGGCAGTGGATATTGTTAAAAATTTGCAGGGGCCCCTTAAAGGGCTTTTGATCTATTCTGGAGCACTTGTCGACCAACAGGGGTTTTTGGGTTATGAGTCAAGGTTTAAGAA
>JAUILT010000025.1 GCA_030432925.1 Bdellovibrionia bacterium
TAAAAGTGAGCCCTCTCTTAAAGATATGCTTGTAGTACAAAAGGGACAGCGCTTGAGTATTCAACCCGTGAAAAAAAAACATTTTGATCAAATTTTAAAAATGGCTCGCCAAAAATGACCTCCCCTTTTATCTCATTAGCTCCTATGGAAGGTGTTGTAGACCCTGTTGTCCGCGAACTACTCACAGCTATAGGAGGTATTGATCAGTGTGTGACTGAGTTCGTGAGAGTGACTGACAAACTCTTACCTGACCATGTTTTTTACAAATACTGTCCCGAGCTCAATACCAAAGGAAAAACAACGGCTGGCACGGAGTGCTACATTCAACTCCTAGGAGGTCAACCTGGCCCTATGGCTGAAAATGCTCGAAAAGTCTTTGAACTGGGAGCCCCAGGCCTTGATCTCAACTTTGGCTGTCCAGCCAAAACTGTGAATCGACATGATGGTGGAGCGGTCCTTTTAAAAAACCCTCACCGACTGTTTGATATTATCAGCACTGTCAAAAAAGCCTTGCCCGTAAATTATCCCGTAACAGCAAAAGTGCGGTTAGGCTTTGAAGACAAATCTCTCGTCCAAGAAATTGCTCGGGCCGTAAGTGAAGCCAAGGCCCATCGATTGACCATACACGCACGCACCAAAGTAGAGGGCTATAGGCCCCCCGCCCACTGGGAATTTATCGCCCAAATGAAAGAGGTGGCCTCTATTCCAGTTGTAGCCAATGGGGACCTTTGGACCGTCGAGGACTACCTCAAGTGCCGTGAGATTTCTGGCTGTGACGATGTTGCCTTAGGACGATCACTGATTGCACGGCCAGATTTGGGGCTTCAAATTAAAGCGTATATGGTCGGCTCCCCCTATCAAGGCCTGAGCTGGAGTCAAATTCTCACCGGTTTTCTACCATTGTTTTTGCAAAGTTCAATGGAGTTTCGACACAAACAATATGCAGTGAACCGAATGAAGCAATATCTAAAAATGCTCAAGCCCGCCTACCCTTGTGCCGGAAGAGCCTTCGAGGTTCTAAAGGTCAAAAACACATTTGAAGAGATCCATCAAGGGCTGCTCGATCTGCAAAAAGAATTCTGAGTCACCACACCCCTGAATGACTTCTGCTCGCAAATTCAATGCACAATTAAAGGTCCAGTGGCAAACACGTAGGGGTTATGAACTTTGTTGAGCTGCCAACCCCACTTTTTTGCAATAAACTCAAAAGTGCATTGACTGAAAAATCCAATATGAGTCTCATCACTGGCATACCACCAGTCCCTCATCTTATCCATTTCAGGATGAAAGCAAGTTCTAAGAGTAATGAGCCCCCCCGGTCTCAGCAATTGATTCCAGTGATCAAACACCCGTGTGGGAAAAAATGCATGCTCAATGACTTCCGAACAAAAAATGACATCTACTTTTCCAAATTCCATTTGCAGATCTTGAGGCCAAAAGATGGGGTCATAACTCAAAACTCGATAACGGGGTTGCAAGAGCTTTTCCAGTCCCTTTGTCGGCCCACACCCATAATCCAAAACCACACTGCCCGATGGAAGAGGTCCCACCTGCAGCCAGGTTTTCTCCAAATATTTCAAATAGCGAAGATCTCGCAAATCGTTATTGTGCTCAAGGTAGCGCCTTCTTTCTTGCTCAAAACTCAGACGAGTCTCAGGAGACTGAAAAATATAATCACAGTGGCCGCAGTGAAAAAATAACCGACCATGACTCTCCACCCCTTGTGGAGAAGGAGACTTACAGATGAGGCAGGAGGAGTAGGTTCTCATAAGCTCTTCAACCTATTTTACTGTAAGCGTAGCGTCAACAGGCCTGAAGAATAAAGCTTTTATTAACATTCCCATCTTCAGGTTTTATTCTGGGCTTTTATAACAACACATCTAAAAGGGGTCATTAGTGGCTATGCACAAAGGCACCGGTCTCAACTGGGTGATTGCAGCTGGCATTGTTGGGGCTGATATTGGAACTTCCATTTTTTATGGAACAGGAATTCTCTATCCCATTGTGGGATATCTAGCCCCTATTTTTGTTCTAACCACTTGTATAATGATGTGGGTCTTTAAGCGCACCTACGAAGAGGGGTTAGCTCTCAGTCCTTATAATGGTGGTGCTTACTCCATGATTTTAAGAAGTGTGGGGCGCCGTGCAGCTGTCTTGGCGGGAGCATTGACGTTTGTTTCTTACCTGGCCACCGCCGCAGTATCTTCTCTCAGCGGAGGTTTTTACCTCACCTCTCTCGTAGAAGGGGGTATGTCCAACTCTATTGTGGTACTTTTGTCCTTTGTACCTCTAGTGCTGTTTGGACTTCTCAATACTCGAGGCATTAAGGAGCCCGCCAAGCTGGTGACCGTCATTGCTGGCTTTCACTTTGTATTGCTCATTCTGATGGTATTTTGGGGGTTTGGCTATCTGGCTTTCAACTTTAGTGAAATTGATTTCAGTAAACTGAGCCGACTCACTCCCTCTGGAGAACTCACTCTACCCATGTTGGCCTATGGTTTTGCCGCTGCCTTCTTAGGAATCACAGGCTTTGAATCCGCCGCACAGATTGTTGAAGAGCTGGAAGACCCTATTTTAAGAACAGTGAGGCTTCTTTATAAAACGGTAGTCATTCTAGTTTCTGCCACCGCACCGTTCATTTCTTTTCTTTGCCTGATCCTAATGACTCCAGAAGAGGTCGACGGAAACCTGAACTACCTCCTGTCAGGCCTGGCTGACAAACTCGGAGGTCGGTTTCTTCTAACTATCGTGGTGATTGATGCCACACTCACACTCTTTGCCGCCACAAACACAGCCTTCGTCGGATTTATTGGCCTGGCAACCACCATGGCCAAACAAGGAAACCTTCCCTCATTCTTGCTTTACCGGGTGGCTCACAAATACCCCACTATTCAGGGGTATCCGCTTATTGCCCTACCCTTTATGGGAGTGGGTATGTGCATGTCCGCCGTTGTGGCTGGTGAGCTCGAGATTGCCGCAAAAGTCTATGAAATCTCATTTCTTGGTGTGATGGTGAGTTTTTGTGTGGGTGTGGTGCTGATGAGAAACCGCGATATGCGTCGGGATACTCCTAACCAATACCTGTCCTCCACTCTATTAAAATTCAAAGAGCGCATTGTTCCCATCCCCCCCTTATTTTCAGGTGTTGTTCTAGCACTGGCTGTAAGTATTCTGTTTTTACATGCCAACACGGATGCCCTGTTGATGCTTGTCACACTTCTAGCGGCCACTTTGCTATTGATGGCCTATTACCGGTGGGGAGTCCTAGAAAACCGCCTGGAATCTCGCCATGACCTCCGTTTAGGAATGGGAAAATTTTCCACAACAATAGACCTTCCTGAAGAATTGCCCCGCTATGTTCTGTGTGCCGGAGGGACTGGAGCCCGACGATTGATCAATAAAGCTCTCAAACACCTACTGGCTAACACAAATAACCCCTTTGAACTGGTGGTTTTTCATGCTGAAGAGGGAAAAGACCCTGAGGGATTCTTTTATGAACTTCTACAGCGGGTAGTTTCCCAGCAAATTGCTCCTGTCTACGCCAACGAGGATCTCGTTCTAACTGTTAAAATTCTTCCAGGCAGTCTCTCTGAAGGATTACAAACCTTAAAGAAGTCCATTAATTTTAAAACGCTCCTATTTGGAAGTGGGCGCAACCCAAAAATAGCCAAGCAGATCGCCGAAAATATCACCCATGAACTGGAGGTGAATGTGGCATTTCTTGAATAGAAAGCGGCCCCTATGAAACCTGTAAAAGTGTATTTATGGACCACCTGTCCCTTTTGTGTAAAAACTATTCAATTACTAAAATCCAAAGGCATCGAGCCTGAAATCATCAACCTCGATGGAGATAATGAGGGCTTACAAAAAATCCGCCAACAGACCGGACAAAGAACAGTCCCACAGATTTTTATCGGAGATGAGTTTATTGGAGGCTATAGTGAACTGGCCGCTTTAGATCGCTCAGGAAAACTCAAACACAAACTAACCTGACCTATTGAGAAGCCAACGAACAGATACTCGGCTCCCCTGCTGAGCACACAACCATAAAGTTGATGGAGCCTACGGCAGCCTTATTCAGTCCGTTCAATGAAGTACAGGCCCTTGTCAGACGCTCTACAGAGAGCTTATTTCCTTGATGCTCACTGATCTCCATTCCGTCACAAATGAGTTGGCCATTGACGTTGCCTCGCATATTAGGGTCTGCTGCACCACACTGTTGAGAGCAGTGCTGCCGCTGAGCTTGACACATTAGAGCTCCGCGGGCAGCTGCATTTTGAGCTTCTAGTATCGCTCGCACATTTTGTGAACGAAGACCTACATCAGAAGTCTCTCCCGTGGACGCCATTAAGGCCCCCGTGTAGCCCCCACAAGTGTCAATATCCATACAACAGGAGTAGGCTCTGTCCAAAGCCTGCTTGCAAGCAGGGTCCACCGGCATGGATATCACTGCATCATAGCGGTTTTTAGTATTTTGAATATATTGAGGGCCATAATGACTACTCGCCTGAGTATCAAAAGAGTTGAGCACTCCAAAATCTGGGGCACCGTTTCCTCCACAGCCCATCACCTGAGAAGAAGCCTGGTGGGGAAACCCAAAAAGTAAATATGCCGTTAATACTAAAAGCCACGCTGATCTCATAGTAAACACTCCTCGCATAAAGTTTTCGGCAATGTCTCAATTTTACTACAGTCCCAAATATCGACTCTCAGCAAAACCCCTGAATGTCTCAAATTGATTCAAGATTGAAGCACATCTCTTCTGTAAGATTCATAACATTGGGAACTTGGCAATATTGGAAATCTCAGGTAGATTCCAACAATGGAAGACCGTAAAATACAGCCTATAAAAATTGGAATTCTTGGTGGCGGTCAGCTGGCTCGAATGCTGCTTTTAAAAAGCCATGAAATGGGCTTGAACGTTTTCGTCCTCAGCTCCAATAAGACAGATCCCGCGGCCCAGGTAACCAGCCAATGGATTCAAGGAAACCCTTTTGAATACAGTGATCTAAAAAGCTTCTTTAAAACTGTAGATCTTGTCACATTTGAAAGTGAGTTCGTCGATGCAGATCTCATTTCAAAAGCTAGCCAGGACTTGAATGTAAAATTCTCTCCATCTTTGGACATCTTAAAAGTCCTACAGAATCGAAAAACTCAAAAAGCCTGCTTTAAAAAATACGGTCTTGATACAGCTCCCTTCATGGAGTTAGACATATCTTTATCTTTTGAAGCTATCTGTAAAAACTTAAACTCAGGCTCTTTTGTCATTAAAAAGTGCTTTGGTGGTTATGATGGTTATGGCACCTGGGTGATTCGTAATGATTCACAATGGGATAAATTTTTAAAATCTGATTACGACAAAAATACAGAGTATCTGGCAGAAGCATTTATCCGCTTTAAAAGAGAGTTGGCCATGACTTTTGCCCGCTCCTCAGGGGGTGATATTGTACATTTTCCCATGGTAGAAAGCCATCAGGAAAACTCCCGATGCCTGTGGGTGAAAGGCCCCCTGAGTCACAAAAAAATTCCAGGCTTTGTCAAGTCTGTAACTTCCATGCTGAACCGCATGGATTATGTTGGAGACATCGCCTTTGAACTCTTCGAAAACCCCAGTGAACAATTCATTGTCAACGAAATCGCTCCCCGAGTTCATAACTCCACTCATTACAGTCTGAATGGGTTCAATATTGATCAGTTCAGTTTGCACTTGAAAGCCATTTGTGGAGACAAACTCAATTCACCAAAAACCGGATGGGGTGGTTTTGCCATGTATAACCTTTTAGGAACTGGAGACTCCAGCCTGGCACTGGACACACAGCTGGATGTACAGCTGCATTGGTATGGAAAATCCAAAAACAACCTAGGCCGAAAAATGGGACACATCAATACTCAGGGAATCAACCCTGAGGCCGCATTAGAAAGGCTGAAAAAAGCCAGAAAGGAAATAAAACTATGAAGGCTCAAGTCGCTGTGATCATGGGAAGTGACTCTGACCTTCCAGGAATGAAAGATGCCATTGATATTCTGGAATTTTTTGGCATCAAACTGCATGTAGAGGTGGTTTCCGCCCACCGCACCCCCGAAAAAATGCTGAACTTTGCCAAAAAAGCTCGCCATCAAGGCATCCAGGTGATTATTGCTGGTGCCGGTGGGGCCGCCCACTTGCCTGGAATGGTGGCCTCCATGACTACACTGCCTGTTATTGGTGTTCCCATTGTTACTGGAAAAATCAAAGGACTGGACTCTTTATTGTCTATTGCACAAATGCCTAAAGGGGTCCCTGTTGCCACCATGGCTGTGGGCAACTCCCACAATGCAGGGCTTTTAGCGACCAGAATTTTAAGCCTGCGTTCAAAGCCTCTGCAAAATAAACTCTTAAAATTCCAAAGATCACAAAAAATCAAAGTTTCACAAATGAATCAAAAACTGAAAGACAAATTGAGTTAATAGAGTGGCTTTACAGCTTCTCCCCGGAGAGATTTTTATAGACCCTTACAGTAGTTCATGCAACTACCGGTATTTCCCATAGCCATCCCCGCTATGGCTCCATCTACTGTGAGCTGATAGTCTTTCCACTCAAAATAGGTTTTAGAACTACAATCTTCCAAATCTTGATATTCCTTGTACCAGGCAGCATAAACGGCTGTCTCCATTGAAACCTCTCGAGCTATCTTACAACCCATATAACAGTGTTTTTGCTTATCACTGCGTAACTCTTCAGCCTTCTTTTTTTCTCGTGAATATAAATTATAGGCAAAGAACAGGTTCAAGAGTCCTGGACTCTCTGGCTCTTCAGAGGCCCACTGATCTTTTAGCTCCTGCCACTCAACCCCACTCATACGCTCATGAGTTTTTGGGTGGATCTCTACGTTTATACACATATCTTGTGAATACGCAGGTAAAGCTATAGATACAGTTAATACAAATAAAATTTTTCTCATATGTGACGAGACACTAACTAAACCCTAGAAGCAAGTAAAGTGAAAGTCCAAAACACATAAAAATAGAGTGAGAACTTCTGCTACGAATGTAGAAAATTCCCAGGCTGAGACAAATTGCGGCCTTCTGCTTCAGCCTGAGACCCTGCAGGTAAAGAGCTTATTTTTTACTGGATGATCGTCTTGAAGATATCGTTAAAAAACCTTCATGTTCTGATTTTTGTTCAATATGAACCGTCGGCTTCCGATAAAAGACATGTATATTAGAAGGAGCCGTTCGATGTCAGAAACACCCGAAACGCCAAGCGAAAATGAATCAGTGAGTGGAACTCAGGAAAAAATCATTGTTGCTGAAGACTCCCCTCCCAACAGAAAAATCCTTGTTCATCTACTACAAAAACTCGGATATAAAGTGGAAGGTTTTGAAAATGGTAAGTTAGCTTGGGAAGCTGTAGAGGCTGAGAAAAATCCAGAGCACCTTGTAGCAGTGATTTCTGACATCATGATGCCCACAATGGACGGAATTGAACTTCTTAAAAACATCAGAGGCTCCGAAAAATTCAAAGATCTTCCTGTGCTTTTGGTAACAGCAGTCTCCGATAAAGAGTACATTCTAGAGGCTAAGTCCATGAACGTGAATGGGTATATTTTGAAGCCTGTCACATTTCAACGGGTGACCGGAAAACTCTCCGAACTGTTTCCAAATAAAAAATTCCCCAAACTGGCGGCTTGATATTTATGGCAGTGGAGGCCCTCTCACAAGACTACATTGTTTCACGCCTGGAAGAGCTGCCAACACTTCCAACAATTGTCTATGAGCTTTCCCGTGTGATCAATGATCCTATGTCATCCACAGCCGAAGTAGAGCGAATTATGTCTGGGGATCAAAGTCTTACAACAAAAGTTCTGAAATTGGTGAACTCTGCTTACTATGCCATTCCTGGTGGTGTCAGTAGTGTGAGTCGTGCCATTGCGTTTATTGGATTTGATACCGTCAATCAACTGGTTTTATCAGCATCTATTCTCAGCGCCCTAGAAATCAAGGGACCTGTAAGGTTTGATGTCAATGAGTTCTGGAAGCATTCCCTCGGTGTAGCCATTGCGGCTGAGACTGTTGCTGAACACATACGACACCCCAATCCTCCAGATATGTTCACCAGCGGCCTAGTCCATGATATGGGTAAAGTCGCACTCTATACAATTCATCAAGAAGCTATGTTATCTATTCTCAAAAACGCTGAAGACAAAGACATCAGTTATTTTGAATCTGAAGGAGATCTGGACATTCCCCGCCACACAACTCTTGGGTATCTTTTGGCACAAAAGTGGACATTGCCTGCACAAATTATGGCTGTTATCAAATACCATCATCAAAAAGACCCTAACCTACGGGGAGGTTTGAGCTCTGACCTTAACCAATCTGTGGATATTGTCTACCTCGCCAACCTTCTTATTCATGCATTAAAGTTTGGAAACAGTGGACACACCGTAATTTTAAATGCCCCTAAAGATGTTTTAGGACGCCTGACCATTGACCCCAATCAGGGGTTTAAAAAACTACTTTTGGAGATAAAAGGCAATCTAGATAAGGCCAATGATCTAATAAGAATTTTGTGCAGTGAGGGTTAATGTGGCTCAAAATATTCTAAAACAGGATCTGGAAAAACTCTACAATGTTATTGCCGATGAGGCAATTCTTGCCTTTTTAGCCTTTGAAAGAGAGCAGGGACAATGCCTATATATCAACACCCTTGGAAGAGAGCTTTTTGAACTTCCTGATAATACCCCTGAGGAACATATCAGTATGGAGGCTTTGTTTTCTTCTGAAGAACACTCACAGGTTCGATCCTTCTCTTCTCAACTTTTGAAGCACGAGGGTCTCTATCAAGATATTTTGATCCAAAAGCCTTCTGGGCACAAACTGATTGCCAATATAGGAATCAAACAACTGAGCTTTGACAAGCATGAAATTGACTTACTAATGATTCAAGACATAACAATTCAAAAAAAATTACAGCGAGAAATAACAGCCAAACAAATTGAAATCAAAGCAGCCTACGAAGAGCTGCTCCGTCAGAATAATCAGTTAAAAGAACTTGACTTAGCTAAAAACAGATTCATTGCTCTCACCACCCACGAACTTCGCACCCCCCTCTCAGCCATGGTGGCTTCTGCAGAAGTTTTGAAAATGGGTCTTTATGATACTGAAGAAGAAAAAAATGAATTTGTAGATATCATCTACGATCAAGGACTCCACCTTTCAACCCTGGTCAATGATATCCTCGATTTTGCAAAAATCCAGGCAGGTAAAATGGATTACTACATTCAACAAGGGTCTCCTGAGAAGATGGTTGATGATGTGGTTGAAAGCTTAGAGGCCATGGCAGAGGCTGACAACATTGAATTGACTTTTGAAAACAAAGCCACCGAGTCAGACTGCTACTTTGATGAAGTACGCCTCAAACAAGTCGTCACCAACATTGTCAATAATGCCATCAAATACAATAAAAAGGGAGGATGGGTAAAAATATTAATGGAGTCTAACAGTGCCCACATTATTTTACATGTCCAAGATAGTGGCAAAGGTATTTCCAAAGAGCAACAATCCAAGGTGTTTGATGAGTTTGAAACTCTTGGAAAAGTTGCCCTGCACCACCAAGGAACCGGCCTGGGCATGCCTATTTCTAAGCGTTTAATTGAAGGTATGGGAGGGTCCATCAATCTGGAGAGCGAAGAAGGTGTTGGCACCCGATTTTGGGTGGAAGTGCCTCGTACAAAAGTTCTCGACGATGAGGTTTACCGTGAAAGACCTGATTCCATTGGTGACCTAGCTGCTTAGAAAAATTAGTACAATAAAAACTCTTGGCGCTCTTCCACCCAACGAGCTTCATCCTGCCTCAGGTAACTGTCTAACTCGGCAATCGAGCCAGCCTTCTCCACCCAACTTTTAAGAAAGGAACTACCAGAGAGAATTTCTATTGGCAAAAGTTTCTCCTCGTACTCATAAGGAGGGTCTTTAAAAAGAGTAAATTCTGGATGAAGCTGATGAATGACATGAAACACAGCTGATACAAATCGATACGGTTGAAAAGCCTCCTCTTGGTAACAACAATTATCAGCGTGGATCTGCACTCCAGCACACAGTTCACCTTGAAACTTATGAAAAGTCGGCTCGAAATAACACGGTCGTAGCAATACTCCTTTTGTCCAAGGCTCAAACTGCCGAACGACTTCAGACACTAGCTTTTCTGGATTCAGCATAGGCGCACCAATGACTTCCAGTGGGCGTGTGGTTCCCCGACCCTCACTCAAGTGAGTCCCTTCTACAAGAACACTTCCGGGATAGACACGACACCCAGAAAGGGTCGGTAAGTTTGGTGATGGGTTCAGCCAAGGCAAATGATCCGGCCACCCCCACTGATGGTTTTTATCCAAGTAGTAGTCTTGCATGGCAAACACTTTGAGATCTGTATCAAAACCCTGACCTTTTAAAAACCAATGGGCAGCTTCGGCCAACGTTAACCCATGCCGCATGGGAACCGCTCCCCCCCCTACAAAACTATAAAAACCATCCTTAAGAATATTGCCTTCCACGGGGCGTCCTGCTGGGTTGGGCCGATCCAACACCCATAGAGACTTCCCGGTTCCAGAAAGATCTTCAATCAAGTAGAACAAAGTGGTCAAAAATGTATAGATACGACAACCCACGTCCTGTAAATCAAAGAGCAAAATATCAAAGTGATCCATCATCTCTACTGTCGGACGCCTGACTTGTCCATAAAGACTGAATGTAGGGACTCCCAGTTTGGGATCAGTAAAGTCATCACTTTCAATCATATTGTCCTGTTTTTCACCACGAATTCCGTGCTGAGGTCCAAATAGACAAGTCAGATTTACACCAACATCAGATAAGACATCCATCGTATGATAAAGATTAGGCAACACGGAGGCCGGATGTGCTACCAATCCGACATTAGAGTTTTTTAAAAGCTCTAGCGATTTTTTATCTTCAAGAAGGACCTCTAACCCAAGCTTCATGACCCTTGATGATACGAACTGGAATCAAAGATGTCCAGAGCTCAATAGCCGGTGGTCAGCTTTTCTATAATACGAAGATGATGATTTTCTCCTGAAAAGCGCATCAACTCTTGCAGACCAGTAGGGCTGGTCACATTAATTTCTGTCAACCAGGGTCCCAACATATCAATTCCAACAAAAAATAGGCCCTGCTTCACTAAATCAGGCTTCAAGCTTGCGCAAACTTCTAGATCTCGGTCTGTCAGGTCGCAAGGCTCCGCTGCTCCTCCTTGATCCAGGTTATTCAACTGACCAGGTACTGATGCTTTTCTCAATACACCACCAATGGGCTCCCCATTAACAAGCAAAATTCTTTTGTCTCCATCTATTGCCTCCTTCAAATAAGGATTCACTACGATTTTTCGTGAGCCATGGTGAGTCAACTCTTCAATGGCAGACTTTAAACCTGGCACCTGACTGGCTTTTAAATGAAAGACCCCCCTTCCCCCATGCCCATCCAGTGGTTTTAAAATCACATCTTTGTGAACCCCTACATAACTCAAAATTTCTTGCTCATTCTCACTAATCAATGTTGGTGGACAGAATTTCTGAAATTTAAGAGCACTGAGCTTTTCATTCCAGTCCCTGAGGGCTCCTGGACGATTCACTACATTGGTGGTTGAGGGGAGAAAATCCAGAAGCAGGGTGCTGTAAAAATAGCGTCGGTCAAAGGGAGGGTCCTTACGAACTACAACGGCATTCATTTCAGAAAGATTATGCGTTTGCCTATTACTTGTATCGAATTTTTTGGCATTATGAACAGTCACCACTCGAGTATTGCCTTTGACCTCTCCGTCCTCAAAAAATAGGTCATCCTGAAGCAAGTGATGAACCTCATAGCCCAGCTCAGCGGCGGCCACCATCAGTATCCAAGACGTGTCCTTTTCTACCTTGACCGTGTCCATTGGATCCATCAAAAAACAGATTCTCACTGAGCCCGCCCCATTACTTTTTTACTAAGAGTACCGTCAGTATAAATAACATCTAATATGCCCACCAGCACTTATAAAAGGGTCTGCAACGTCAGTGTAAACATAAATATAGGCCCATTGACCGGGATAAACCAAAGCATCCATCTCCGCGTAGAGGTGTCCCCCATAGTAAGTTCTTCCAAAAACCTCGCCCTTACAATAAATTGCAGAACTCCATTCATTATATACAGTTCCTGTAACCTCCCTATGGGTAAAAATCACCTCTGTATCTGGCCGAAACCACTGAGCTTGAGCTATTACAGGTGAAGCGAAAATCAATAATACCAACAAAAATTGAACCATTTTGTACTCTCCTTGAACCTTTTGAGCACTTTTTCTACAGATTGGCCCAACAAAGAGTCAACCTTCCTCACCTGTAAAATACAATCTTCACGAAAGGGTAAATATTCTTCAAATGTACCTACCTGGCTTGAGAGGGCTTCTTGGCCATTAAGAAGCCACTTTGACCTTATCTGCCGACTCCGCCTCAAAGTCCGAATATGGAGTTTGTACACGAACTTCCTGCCCCTGCTCGTCGACATATCCACGCACCTTGAACATGGTGAGAGGCTCAGATTTTCCCTTCACCTCAGCCCTGCCGGCCTCCTCTATAATGAACCTCTCCTTCACGTCTTCTGCCAGAGAGTCTGATAACAATAGATCCGTCCCAAAAGCCTTTGTTGAGGCCTCAATTCTAGCTGCCTGGTTCACGGCGTCCCCGATAACGGTATACTCCATACGCTCATCAGAACCAATAGTTCCAGAGATTGCCGAACCCCTATGTAAACCAATACCTATTTTGATGGGCACTTGGCCTCTCTCAATCCGAGCCTCATTGAGCCTTTCTAAAGCCTGACGCATTTCCAAGCAAGCCCTAACGGCATTGATTGAGTCATTCTCCTGTGGTGTGGGGGCACCCCATACAGCCATAATGGCATCCCCAATAAATTTGTCCACAATGCCATTATTTCTATTAATAATCCCCACCATGATCTGAAAATACTCATTGAGCATATCCACCACCTCTTCAGGTGTGTGGCCTTCACTAAACTTGGTAAAGTCTCTAATATCACTAAAAAAAACTGTGACCTCTTTTTTAGTCCCCCCAAGCGCCAAATCACCTTTGAGCAGGTCCTCAGCAACAGACGAACCATGAAATTTATTGAGCATATTCTTCACTTTATCTCGCTCCTGGAGCCCCTCAATCATATGATCAAAAGCCTGCCCCAATTGACCTACTTCATCTCTAGAACGAATATCAGCCTTTTTATCAAATTGCCCTTTTGCCACACGAGAGGTGATCTCCACAAGTTTTTCAATGGGTGCTGTTAAAGTGATCGAAAATACAAAAATTGCAAAAAGAGCTACTGATAACACTCGACCGGCTACATAAAAGGACTCTTTTTGCACTTGCCTTGCAGCTTCCAGAATAACCTGCTCTGAAGCAACGGCCACAACTGTGGGGCCGAGAGAAGTCTTTGTGTAAGCACCTATAAATGCCTCGCCGTTTTTATTACTATAGTTTTTTTCTGCCTGCTTAAATTGAGACTTTATCGCTGCCTCCACAATAGGAATAGCCACCATAGATTCTGCGCGAAAAACCCTTTCCTCAGAAGGATGGGCTAGTAAGTGGCCCTCTTTGTCTACGAGATACATTTCTCTTTCAGAAATATTTCCAAATACTTTTTGCAATCGCGCCAGTCGAATATCACTCACAGCTATATAGGTGACATTTCCATAGTCATCTTTAGCTAAAGGAATTCCGACAGTCAAAAGAGGGGCTCCTCCTTCCAAAGAAGAATTTCTAATTTCTACATCGCCAGCAAATACTGCCGTAAACTGAAATAAACTATTTTGTCTTTGAGAGCTTCTAACACGAGAGATATAACCCGTTGTTAATTTATATTGGTCCAGATAGCTTTTATTCACAACTCTCCTTGTGGGCTCTATCGACCCCACCTTAATAACTTCAACAGATACCAGGTCTCGATCCCTTCTGAAAGTCAGCTCTAACTCCCTCTCTACATCCATATCTACTTGGTGCCCTTTCAATAGCAAACCACCAACAATTTTGATTTTGTCGATATAGCTAATCAGGAGCCCCTCTACCTCAGTGGCTCGAGCCCGACTCTGGTCCCTATTGGAGTCTTTCTCCCTATCTTTCGAAATGGACATAAAACGACGTGTCGACTGAAATGAAATAAAACCCGCTGTAGAAAGTAACAAGACTACTGTAATAGTAATCAGCTTGAATGAGATAGGAATTTGAAAACGCTGCTGTCCTTCTTGCACATGGCTATATCGGTAATGAGGGCTCTATAAATGATTGAAACTCAGCGATTTAGCCCTATGTCTAGTCGACAGATCTTACGACGCTCCCCTCCGAATAATGCTCTTTAAAGCAGGTCGAATATTGACACCTCCCCCTACCTACTGGTGGACTGGGTGTCTTGACCAGTGAATCTTTTGCCCTTCCGACAGCCATTCAAGAGGTCTTTCATGTTTTATTCTAGCAAAAAAATATCCAGAATCTTTCAAACACCTAAGAGTAAGATTGCGCAAAAAGAGGATCTTAAAGAACTGATCGAAACGTTTTCTCTGCCCTCTCTGCATAAAGACCAGGATGGTGAAAGCCATGGAACTGGTTACAACACCCAAGATCTGCCCCTATTGGGTCAACACCTTGGATTCCTCAACAAACCGGACCACTCCCAAGTGATCTCTGTGTTTGTGACAAAGGGTGGAGTTTTGAAAACCTCCTTAACATTAAACCTAGCCCGCATGGCCGCCCTTCATAATATTCGCACCCTAGTGATTGGACTGGATATGCAATGTGATATCACTTCAGCTATGGGTGTTGTGAGCGATGTCTCCAACTCAGAGAATCTGAAAACCGCTATGTCAGAAATAGATAGGGTAAAAGGACTTTCTGATTATTTTTATGAACGCTGTGAGCTTCCCGATATTATTGTAAAGTCTGATATTCCCACATTAGATGTCATTCCAGAAACACCAGAATTGGTTGCTGTGGAGCAATCTCTACTTCACAAAGCCAAGAGAGAGAGCTGGCTGAAAGAAAAAGTCATAGAACCTATAAAGTCAGAGTATGATCTGTTTGTTATTGACTGTTCTCCCAACTGGAACCAATTGATCACCAATGCTCTTACGGCCTCTGACCTATTGATCTCTCCACTCGAATGCAAAATTAATAATTACAGAAACTTTCAAATGTTTCGATCATTCATTGAAGAATTTATCGATGAAATGGGACTGAAATTACAACACATCTATGTGCCCACAAGGTTTACCCAATCGCGAAAACTATCTAAAGAAATTCGCAACTGGTATTTCTCTGAAATCTCCAATTGTATTCCTGTGGCCATCAAAGATAGTGTTGTTGGAGAGGAGGCCACTGCCATGAAGGTCTCCGTTCCAGAATATCAGCCTGGCAGCGATGCCGCCCTAGAGGTCAATGAAATCCTGAACCTGATATGGGATCGTATGAAAAAAAAGTCTTCTCCATTCAACAAAACCCACAATTCCCTAATACCTGAGGCAAATGCTTAACGGGAGCACACTATGGCACTGACACTTAATGACGTAGGAAAAAGTAAAGGTCCCTCTAAAAAGAAGGCCGCCGTTCGCACAACCCAACAAATACAGACACAGATCAAAAAAGTGCGCCCCTGGCAAACCCCAGAAGAAATAAAGCGCATTGAAGAACGTGACACCCAAGAGGGCCCTCAACCTCTGCCCATGGAGTGGGCTGGGCGGCCTCTTCCTCAGGAAGTTGTGGAAATTCTACAAAAAGTGGAAGTTTTTAAGAATGACTGCCTGACCCAACTACCACCAGAGTTCGGCTCCTTCATGAAAGACTCTTGGGTGACAAAGCTTCAGGTCTACCCCAAAATCAAGATACCCGTACCCAAATTTCTAGTACACAAAGAGAAATAATAAAAAAATACGATCGTACCTTTTTGTTATCAATTGCGCACAAAAAAACGGACGACAAATGCCGCCCGCTTTCAAATCAGCTATTTCTATTATTGTGAAAAGGAGTTTTTTATCTTCTTCCACCATGCTCTTTAGGCTGACCAGGGGCCATGCCTCTGTTTTTACGCACGTCTTCAGCACAGTCCAATCTCTCACCGTTGTTACCACCAAACAGTTCAGCTATAGAGTCAATGCCATTCACAAAAAGGCTTAAAGCGTAGCATAGAGGCATAGCTCCAACACCGTGAAGCAGATCTCCAATAGCGGCATCTAATTGGCCTCTTGTAACCGCATCTAAAGCGTCAGAAACAAATCTTACAGACTCACCAGCGGCACGACCCAAGTGAACCACAGATTCAGCTACATAATAGCCAGAAGTGTAAACCAAGTGTCCTGCAGCATGAAAAGTCCAAGCAAAACCAGCACAAACAGTTTTTTCAATATTGTCTCTAGGGTTGGCTTCACAAACTTCAAAAGAAGTCTGCACAGCGTCCAACATACGACCAGGAACCTCAGTAACCAGAAGAGCCAACTCTCCTCCAAAATCACCAAGAGTCACAAAGGCAGGTCTTACGACGCCATTAATAGGCATTTGATAGATACAACGGCTGTTTTGCCCGCCAACTACACAGTCATTGGCACGAGCAAACTCACCTATTTCAGAGGGATACTCGCCAAGATCCTCAAGAGCGTTTCCAGCTCTATCAACCACAATAGCTCCAATTTTCTTATTTGATTTTTGGTGAGCATGAGCCACTCCACCAACCAGCATAGACAGTACTACTGCTGTAAATAGTTTCATAAGGTTTCTCCTTTGCTTATCCCCATAGGGGAATTGTTTAAAGACTTTTTAGAGAGAGTTCCTTAGGGTATTTGCGTTCATGACTTCACATACATCCCATCATTATCGTTTTTTAAGTGCTGCCCCCAGAATCCCCTCGATTTTTTAGCTTCTGACCCCCGTTTAGTCGCCATGCACAAAATCCGCAAATAAATTCCCCAAAAGGGACGACTGGTAGTAAAAACTGCAGGATTGTCTGTACTTTATTACCCACCCTCCGGTGGCCCCTCTGAAATAACAGGAGAGTTTCCAACCCATAGAGTCAGAAATGACTTGGCAAATGAGGGACTTGGAGATAGTCTCCTCAGTCTTTGGAGGCTCGACTATGGCAAAGAAAAAGGGAAAAGTTCGTATTATTACATTGGAATGCACAGAAGCCCGTAAGCTGGGCAAGCCTCCATCTCGTTATACGACCAAAAAAAATACACAGACGCACCCTGAGCGACTGGAGAAGAAGAAGTACAACCCCCACCTCCGCAAACACACGGTCCATAAAGAGATCAAATAGATCATCTACAGCGTATTAGCTCGCCTGCTGGTGAGCTTCCGGGAGGGACAAGCGGTACCCAACCCCATGTACAGACTTAATAATCACTCCCAGCCCCTTCACTTTCTTCCGAAGAGCGGCTACATAGGTATCCACAGACCGAGCCATAACATGGGTATTTTTACCCCAAACCTGATTAAGAATTTGTTCTCGATTGAGAGCTTCACCCTGGTGACGAGCAAAAAAGTATAGGAGTTTATATTCTATAGGAGTCAGGTTCAGCTCACTCAAGACTCCACCGTCATCCACAAAGACCGATTGGTTTTCAAAACTAAATACCAACCCCCCCACCCTATACTCTTTAGCAACAGGACTGTCAGGAGCTTTCATAAGTTTTGAATCCAAACGAGCACGCAGTTCTCTAGGGTCACACGGCTTTATCACGTAGTCATCTGCACCCAAGGAGAAACCTTTGATCTTACTATTCACATCATCCAGAGAGGTCAAAAACACTATAGAAGATTTCTTATGTTTATTGTGAGAACGAATGGCTTCCACGAGGTCAAACCCAAGTCCATCACCCAACATTACATCCAAGAGAAAAAGATCAAATGACTCATCGGCCAACTTTTGCAAGGCTTCCTGATAACTGGAAACCACTTCATATTGATAAAAGCCCCTCAGCGCCTTACTAATTACTAGTTGGTGGGCTGGCTCATCCTCCACCAATAACAGCCTTTTTTCCTTTAAATTCATAGGTTTTGCTCCCGATGATCGATTTATCGGAGATTCAATCACAGGTATTGAATAAAACTAAAGAATATCTTACTTTGAGACGCTCAGATTTTTTGAAGAATGGGACTTTGTCATGACCGCTGAACATCGACATATGAAATGGGACAGGTGGGGCCTGCTCCTCTCTGGACTCTGCTTGATTCACTGCCTGGGCACTCCATTTTTACTGCTCCTTTTTCCTATGTTTCATAGCCTTCAAGGGTTCCACTCCAGTATTCACTGGATAGCTGCTTTTCTTCTTATTCCTATGGCAATCTATGCTGTGACCCAAGGCTACAGCCATCACCGCAAAAAAATTGTCCCCACCTTAGCAGGGCTCGGAGGAGTATTGGTGCTTCTAGGGGCCCTCGCCCCCTTAACCTTATCTCACCAGCACCTTCATGAGGCTCATTGGTTTACAAAAGATATTATTATTTCCATGATGGGCAGTGTCTGTCTGTTGACCTGCCATGGCCTGAATATCTGGTTCTGTAGACAAAACAACGTTCAGCCTACCTGCCACAGTCATTAAGGCCCACCCTCAACAGATATTCGAGCCTTTAAAGGCAAGTGATCAGAAAGTCCTACCCATATCTGTGAACTGACCCTTTCTAACGACAGTAATTTTATATTTTTGGTAAAAATTCGATCTAATGAAAGCAAAGGAAAAAAGCTCGGGTAAGTCTTCAACTTATCTTCTCCTTGATTTTCAGCAATATCAAAAAAGTTCATCAGATATGAGGTCAAACGCCCTGTCCAATCATTAAAATCCCCAGCAATAATTATAGGATCCTTTGCTTCAACCTTTTCATCAACAAATTCCAAGAGATCCCTTACCTGTAAAAAACGGGCTTTTTCCCGCAAATTTAGATGAAGGCAAAATAAGTGCATAGGAGACTCTACACTCTCTATCTGTAAACGAGAATACAAAATCCCTCGCCTCTCAAATCTGTTCTGGCTGATATCTCTATTTTCAAGTTTGTCCATTGGATACCTACTGAGTATGGCATTGCCATGGTGGGCTGATGTGTAAGCTGCATTTTTTCCGTAGGCAGAGTGAGGCCAGAGAGTGTCCGCCAAGTGCTCCAGTTGATTGCTATGCTCACCTTTTGGACAAAGTCCCCGCACCTCCTGAAGAAAAACCAGATCGGCATCAAGAGTTTCCAAATACTGCTTGATAAGACTCAATGTGTACTTTCGACCAAATAGAGAAAACCCCTTGTGTATATTATACGAAATAATATTCAGCTCTTTCATATTGATTCACCCACTTATAAAAAAGTCCGAAAAATGTACAACAGGGTTCCCATTACTTTTTCAAATAAGGGCCTTTGATTGAGCTTATTCAATGTAACCCTATCTGATTTTTTAGAAAGGTCATTTACAAAGTTCTGAACTTGATCTTGTTTTTCTTTACCTCGCACCTGAACATTTAGCTCCATATCTAAATGAAGACTTCTCTGGTTCAGGTTGCAAGACCCCAAATGCACCCATGAATCAGCCATGACTATCTTAGCATGCACCATCGGTTCGGCCTTGAAAACCTTGACCCCTGAATCCACCAAGGGATAAAGGTACTTGTCAGCTAGCCAATTCATAAACCGATGGTCTGGACTTTTAGAAAGAATTAAAGTTACTTCCACTCCTCGTTGACAAGCCTGTATGAGGGATTTCATCAACCACAAAGTGGGAACAAAATATGGAGTAACCAATGTGATATGACTCTGCGCCTGTAAAAAAGCTTTTTTATGACGCCTTCTAAATAAGGCTCGGTGATTTCTTGTCTTCTGAAATAAAACTTCTTCAGCATCAGAGTCACTGCCTATTTTCAAAACTGTTTTAAAAAAATCAGAATGAACTTCTCCTCTCTGCAAAATAAGGCTTTGTTTTTTTAACTGTAGATAAGTATCCAGAAGCACATAAACCACTTCTCGCTCACACATCACACCACACTCCACCCATTGAAAAGCAAAGTCATGAATATTCATGGAGCCCACAAATGCATAGTTCCCATCTACAATGGCTAGTTTTTTATGATTTCTATGATTAATTCGAGACCAATACTTTAAAAACTTTCCCATTTTTGGAATCTGAGAAGCCAAAAATCTGGAAAATGGCCAAGGAATTGGGTTGAATATTTTGATCTCACCGTTCTTAAAGATGCAGGGAGGGCTGTCTCTCATTAACCACTGCCGACTTCCCACGCCATCGAGGTGGAGCATCACCTGAACGCCTCGATCGTCTGCATTTTTCAATGCCTCAAGAATTTTTTTACCAATTTTAGATTCAAAATCTAAAATGTAGTATTCTAAAATAATAAAATTTTGAGCATGATTGATTTTTTCGATGAGGCCTTCAAAAAAAGAGTTGGAGTCTCTGAAAAACCGGATGGTTGCCAAGTCTGTGTCCTCTTAAGGTAAGTTTTGCACAAACCCCTGCTACTTCTACTACTCTGTTTTTATTTGCTGATTTTTTCTATTTCGATCTTCTCTAGAAATAGTCATTGCCACCTGACCAGAAATATCTTGCAGACGATCAAACTTGTCTAAAGCCTTCCGAATATTGTTTTTTAACTCGATAGTAAGTACCGGCACTTTTTGATCATGCCACATATATCGCCCCAAACTGCCTGGGTAGGTTCCCAATGAAATCCAAGGTAAATTGGAAAAACTTGGAAAATTCAAACGAGGGCCATCAAAATCCAGAACTCCTAGTGGCGTATGAACAGAAATAATTAGATCTGGCTGGAAGTCTTTGATGTGATCCATGGAGCACTGGGTTTCTGGCTCGCTGGCAGCACTCGGCCCAGGATACCTTCTGGGGTCTGATTTCTTTTTGATTTTCCACCACTTCAAAGCCAACTCATTCCAATCCGCAGAGGGATAATTACGGTTAATATCTACACCAGCAGCATTCATTCGAGTTTTTTTATCATAACCATCAGGATTGAGCACAGGCACCACCCTCCACTCATTACGAGGGTTGATTCGAGAGAGTCTATTTGCCCAACTGCGAGCTACAGAACCTGAAGCCAACTCATCACCGTGAGTCACAGCAAAGGTTAAAATACGCTCAGCATTTTTTTTAATGGACGGCCGGTCATAATGAATAATGGGCTGACCATTACGTGAAACACAGGAGTCCAGAATCTGAACATCCTTACAGACATCATCTAATAAATTCCCGTCGTACTTTCCAGGAAAAGTCTTTAATTTTTCAAGACAGAAAGAGTGCAACTCCTTACGAGAAAAATCACTGCCTTTCTTGCTGCGCACCCTGGTTTTCACAGTTTCGTTAAGTCGATTGTCCTCAAACTCACTGGCATCAGCAGCAGAGTCCGCTTTGGCCTTCACCATCTGATCACTGGCCCCTGGATCATGAATGGTTTTTACCGTACATCCTGCGTTCACAGAAAAAACAATCACTAAAAATGTAAAACACCGGGTGAACAAAAATACTCTCATCGTTGGTTGTTATCCGCGCTCAGCCAAAGGTTTGACAGTTCTTTCCCCTTGCCCATTATAAGCACTTAATGGACGAATCAGACGATTGTTTTCAGCCTGCTCAATGATGTGAGCAGACCAGCCGGTGATTCGCGACATCACAAAAACGGGTGTGAAGAAATCAATTTCAAAACCCATCATATAATAGGCTGGCCCTGCTGGAAAGTCCAAGTTGGGATGAATATTTTTTTCTGCCACCATGATTTTTTCTAGACCATCATACATCTGCATCCATTTGCTCTGCCCAGTTACATCCGCCATTTTTTGGGCATACTTCTTCATAGTAGGTACTCTGGAATCACCTTTTTTGTAAACACGGTGTCCAAAACCCATGATCTTGCGCTTTTCCTTCAGAGCTGTCAGCATCCACTCTTCTGCTTTGGCAGGGTTGTCAATCTCTTTCATCATATGCATGACCTGCTCATTGGCTCCACCATGCAAAGGCCCTTTCAAGGCACCAATCCCACCAACAACAGCAGAATAAATGTCAGACATAGTAGAGGTAATCACCCGAGTAGTGAAAGTTGAAGCATTAAAACTGTGCTCAGCATAAAGAATCAAAGACACATCAAAGGCTTTTACCACTTCAGGGGCTGGGACTTCACCAAAGCACATTTTAAAGAAGTTTTCTGAAAAGCCCAAAGAAGGGTCTGGATCAATAATGTCCTGACCTTTTTTAGTTCTGAAATCAGCAGCAATCATCGTGGGGATTTTAGCCAGAAGGTTTAGGGCTCTTTGCTTCTTTTCACCTGGCTCATTATCCCAGTGATTGGAGTCCTCAGCACCCAGGTAGCTCACCGCTGTGCGAATAGAGTCCATGGGGTGGCACTTTTTATTGAGAGAGGTGATCATACTTTTCAAGTTGGCTGAGATGGGGCGCAAACCTCTTTCGGCCTTGCTGAACTCCTCTAATTGAGTTTTGTTGGGCAAATCCCCGTTCCACAACAGATAAGTCACTTCTTCAAAATTACAATTTTCAGCCAAATCCTGAACCGGATATCCCCTGTAAACGAGAGAGTTAATTTCGGGCATCACCTTGGAAATGGTGGTTTCATCAACAACAACACCATCCAATCCTTTTTTCACATTCACTTCAGTCATGTTTTGCTCTCCCTGTTACGATTTCAATGTAAAATTATAAATGCTTTGATCAAATTTATTGTAGTCTTCATAGCGGACAATCTCATACAGCCGTTTTCTGTGCTGCATGCGATCCAAGACTCCCTCCTGAGTTCCCTTTTCCTTGATCTCCCGAAAGGCATCCTCGACGGCCTTCATGGCCAACCTCAGACTGGTTACTGGGTAAATCACCAAGTTGAATCCCACGCTCTCCAAGGTCTTTACATCTAGCAATGGTGACTTTCCAAACTCAGTCATATTGGCCAGCATGGGAACATCCACGGCTTTCTTAAATTTTTCAAACTCCTCTGGCCCCTGAAGAGCCTCAGGAAAAATCATCTCTGCCCCGGCATCCACATAGGCCTTGGCTCGATCGATAGCCTTATCCAGCCCCTCACTGGCCCGAGCATCCGTTCTGGCAATCAGTAGGAAGTTTCCATCACGCTTGGCGTTGGCAGCCGCCTTCACTTTACGGACCATTTCAGATACGTCCACAATCTGCTTGTTGTCCAAATGTCCACAACGCTTGGGATTGACCTGGTCCTCAAGGTGACACCCTGATAACCCCAACTCCTCCAGTTCAATAATGGTGCGAGCTACGCTCATAGTCTCACCAAAGCCAGTGTCAATATCAATGATGGCGGGAAGATTGGTCACCCGAGCTACCTGACGCCCCCGACCACTCACTTCACTCAAAGTTGTCAGTCCAATGTCCGGCAGCCCCAGATCATTGGAGAGAACAGCTCCAGATATATACACTCCATCAAAACCAATATCCTCAATCAGCTGGGCCACAATGGGAGCAAAGGCTCCAGGAAACTGCAAAAGCTTTCCGGAACTCAATGCTGTGCGAAGTTCTTTGCGTTTTTGTTCCGGCGCTTTGGTTTCCATTAACATTAAAAAATCCCTTTCGTGTCTCTTTCTGTCTGAATCATTTGATCCAAAGGCACCTGAACATTCAGTTCCATAATCTGAGCGGCTGTCAGGTTGGGCAGATCCTGAACGAGGTCCAAAAAGCGGTTGCGTTCATCAACAGTGATAATATCTGCAGTCAATGTGTCAAATTTGTGAATGTAGTTCTCACGAACAAAAGGTCGGGCTCCTGCCGGGTGAGCATTGGCCACGGCAATTTCATCTTCCACCACACGACCATCATTCATAGTCACAACAACCTTGGCGCCAAAAGCCTTTTTATCTGGATCCGGATCATGGTAGCGCTCCGTCCATTTGGAGTCTTCAACAGTACTGATTTTGTGCCACAGGGCCACAGTGTCTGAGCGCTTAGCTCTTTCAGGCGCATAGCTCTTCACGTGGTGCCATTCACCATCCTGAAGGGCCACGGCAAAAATATACATAATGGAGTGATCCAGAGTTTCCCGGCTGGCATTAGGGTCCATCTTTTGAGGGTCACCCGCTCCGGTACCAATCACGTAGTGAGTGTGGTGGGAGGTGTGAAGCACGACACTTTTGACTTCATCTAGAGGACCCACTTGATCTCTCAAACGAAACGCCAGATCAATCAAAGCCTGTGACTGATACTCAGCAGAGTGCTCCTTTGTGTAAGTCTCAAGAATGGCGCGCTTTTCTTCGCCAGCTTCGGGCAGTGGAACTTCATAGCGTCCATCTTTCCCGTCCAGCATATAGGCAATCACACTGTCTTCACCTTCATAGATGGGAGAAGGCGCTCCTTCACCACGCATGCAGCGATCTACGGCTTCGATCGCTAGCTTGCCTGCATGGGCCGGGGCATAGGCTTTCCAAGAAGAAATCTCTCCTTTTCGAGACTGCCGAGTGCTAAAGGAAACGTGAAGAGCCTGCTGAATGGATTGAAAAATTGTTTCTGTATCGAGACCCAGTAGAGTTCCTATACCTGCAGCCTGAGCCGGACACAGGTGGGCAATATGATCTTTTTTATGTTTGTGAAGACAGATGCCCTTCACTAGGTTCACATGAAGTTCATAACCCGTCACCAAGCCTTTTAATAATGACTGCCCATTTTTTTCTAGCTGTTGAGCTACCGCCAGAATAGGGGGAATATTGTCGCCCGGATGAGAATAGTCTGCCGCAAGATACGTATCGTGATAATCCAATTCACGAACCGCAGTGCCGTTGGCCCAGGCCGCCCACTCAGCGTTAAATTTTTGGGAATTAGGCATACCAAAAATGGTGCTCCCCCGTCCATGGCCCGGATGAGCCAGAGCCATAGAGCGAGCGCTAGCAACGGGACGACGGTTCACTGAGGCGACAGCTACGGAGGCATTATCGATGATCCGGTTGATGATCATGTCCTCCACCTCTTTGGAGATGGCAACATCATCAGTGGCTACTTTAGCCATCTTCCACGCCAACTGCTCTTCACGGGGCAGGTTTTCTTTGGATGGATACACTCGGATCATATGATTTTTCACGAACTCTGACTCCTTTAAAAGAGATGATAATGGGACAAGCTAACTGTACCGGCATTCAGAGTCAACGCCTCGATAACGCTGAAGAAAACCCCTCTGGCCAGGCCCTGCAAAGGGCAATGCGTCAAGGGTGCCCAAGCTTGGGGGCTGTGACACAACGGAGCCTCGTTAAGGAGGCCTCATGAAACAAAAGTTGAAAAATCTGCGACAGACGGCTCAAAGAGCCCGCCTCAACGCCATGAGGTATACTTTTTTTACTTTTCAAAAGCTCCTCGATCAAAATGCCCATCAGCACCGCGAGTCACACCTGACATATCTTTGTCAAAGGGAGCTTTTAACACAAGGCCTGGGTCCGTGGCTATCTTCAACCTATAGTCTGACACAAGAGGGTCTGAACTTGCGTTGACAAATGGAGATGAAGATAGTGTTTGACCATGGATTTCTAATTGAGCAGCTTCCCCATCCTTTGGACAACCACCATCTGGACAACCACTGACCCTTCTGTTTTTTACGAATAAATTATAATCATGACTTCCTGAAATTCCAAAAGAGTTTGCAATATTATTGAACCAAATATTGTTCATCACACGATTACCAGAACCTGGCAGAACCAAACCCCCTTGAGAAGAACCGGGCATATTGACAATAATATTATTGTAAAAAGACAAGTTGGTCATAAATTGAGAATTGGTTCCTCCAGATCCCACATTGTTATAATAATAAATTGTTGTGGTACTTCTTGAAAAAATATTTCCATATATCTTCCAATCAACAGATTCACCAACATTGATCCCAGCAAAGACAGCTGTACCTTTGATGTTATCCCAAAGGTTGTATCTAAAGGTGATATTTCTATTTTTACCAATAGTAGCCACTCCTTCACCGTGGATATTTGTACAATAGGCATCGTTTGCGCCCGTACTTCTAACATCGGCAATATAATTGTGCTCGAAAACAGAGTTGGACCAGTTATTCATATAAAGAGCCTGGCCAAATATCGTGTGAATGGCGTTATAAGCGAAAATGATGTTGGTACTACCACCGCCTTCAGTTGTGGCATTGATCCCACGAATTTTATAATTATTTGATGTTGCAAACATTTGTGTATGACGAATTTCTAAATCAGAAGCTCCATTTTTTATGGCGATAAATGCATCATTCCCTGTGCATTTTTGCTCGGGCGTTAAAGACACTTCAATGCCATAACCTGACTTCCAAGAGCCTTCTCCTCCACCAGTTTGACCGTCAATTTTATAAAATCCTGTGCTAAACGTCCATTGAGTAAAGCGAGCAGGGTCGATTGAATACGTATCGTTCCAACCAACGTCAGTCCCATGATCACTGGACAATGCTTTTCGCAATTGAATCCATTGGCTTCCAGACTGAGTATCATTAAAATTGTAAGAGCCGTAATTCCCTTGTGCGATAAAGTACACGGCCCCTCTTACTAAAGAGTCTGGTAACGAAGAATAGGCATTCTCCCAATCCATCCCCGTATTATTACCAGCAGCTCCACTGCGTACGTAAAAACACTCTAATTGCTGACAGTCGATGGGCTCATTATTGACTACTGGTGGTTCTGGCTCCACAGAGCACGATAGCGCTGTGTATTCGTTAGGAAAAAAGTTGCCATATTTTCCACTGACACACTCTTGCACTTGTTGTTGAGATTGACAACTTGAACCGTAGGGAACAGTTTCAGATTCGTATCTAACTCGAGTGATTTTTTCCCCTTCAACACATTTTGTAATAGAATTATTGAGTGATCCTGGAGACAACACAGGCTCTGTTGAATCCACCTTATACCCAAATACACGAACTTCGGCGATACTGTTCCAGTTATGACTGGTATTATTACCCAACCCAACAATTTTGAGCCCCGTGGAATCAAAGCTGTCAGAAATATCATAAGAATTAGTAACGTTGGCATCATGCGCGGCCGATTCACCTTTCAAAATCTGTACAAGTTCAACTCCTGCTTGTAAATAGGCATCAAAATAAGACTCAGTCTGATTGACATCACTGGCATAAATAACTTCTACGCGACTGACTTGGTAGTGAGCATCAAAAGTGATATCAAGGAACTCTCCAATTCCATTAGCTGACCATCTGGTATCCACATCTCTATCAATAGCATATTCTGGTAAATGACCATCATGAGAGCTTGCTGTGACTTTAACCAAAGTTATTTCTTGCTCAACCATTGGCAGTGGCTCCGAATCCGATAAAACGGTCTCATCAACAGAAATGTCCTCAAATGGATTATAAGAGATAGAGAAATCAGACCAATACTTCACCCCCGGCCCCATGGACCAAACACCAATAGTTCCTTGTTGAAACCTTTCCTGGCTTGAATCGGAACAAAATATTGTACTTGCCTGATCCTCAGATGTTCCATGCTTCCAAATGGATACAGTAAAATCTGTTTTTGAAGAAAATACTGCAGTTGTGACTTTAAATCTGTACCAAGTCATAGGCTCTGGATTGATATCTAAATATTTTTTTGAACAGGCCGTATTGCCGTGGTTTTCAATGTGAAAAACTGAATTGTTTTGGTATCTACGAACGCGGTAATAAGCATCTGTAAACGGATATTGAGATAAAAAAGTAATTCCTATTCCCGCGCGAGCATCCGAAACCATCATTGATCCGGAGTAAATCATTGACTGATATCCGGGGCTCACATTTAGATGAGAATGAATATTTGTCTCAGTGGACTCTGTTTTAAGAATAAGACGAGCCTTTTCTCGGTAAAATTGAAATAAATCATCTTGCGTTTGCAGTGAGTTTCCTGAACCGGTATCAAAAAAATCTGTTGTTTTAAAGCTCGATAAAGCAGTATTACTGCTTGTTGAATTTAGATAAGTTTCAAATTTTGAACAGCCACCTAGACTTACGGATAAAAAGGCAAAACCGACGAAATTCAGTAGAAGTTGAACTGGCTCGTATTTCATGTAACCCCCCCAATAATTCTTTCCCTCCTATATTTTCCAATACTGTTTTAAAGCCTTAAACTGACATTTTTCAATAGAACCTAGAATTGGTGGATTTCGCTAATAATATAACTCCATTGGTTTTTCATTTTGGCAGTGATGTTGCCCTTTTAGGAGATCATGTCTCTCCACGCCCCCAAATATCTCAACTCCTACAAAAGGCACTTGGCCATGTTATTTGTTTGACTGAACTCATTATTGCAGATTTCGAGCACAGGGATAAGGGGCTCAATCAACACTAAAGTCGGCCATTCTTTGAACGAGCTTTTTCCACAGGGTATTTGATAGCATTCTTTTTGATTTTTGCCTGCAGTATATCCTTTAGAGACATCTTGTTTCGCTGAGCAAACCGCAGTAAAAAAAACAACACATCTGCAACCTCCTCCTCCACAGCTTTTCTGCCCTCAAAATCTGAAAGTTTCTCTTCCACCTGATGGTCCGATAAAAATCGAAATTCATCGAGCAGTTCTGAACTCTCTGTCACTAGACCAATGGCCAGCTCTTTGGGAGTATGAAAGGGGTCCCACTCCCTTTCTTCACAAAACTGCTGTACATTTTTCATCATTTGCTCGAGTGAATCCGCCATAAATACCCTCCGTATAAACTCTCACATGAGAGCAATCATCATTTCGCCACTAAAATCCGCTGGCAACATCCCTTCAATAGGCTTTACACGAAAAAAATCTGTAAGCCAAATAAGCTGGCCCTCAACTCATTGAGGTAGAATCTTTCCAGCTCAAGGTCGAGGTCTAGAATCTTTTGTAAGTGTCTGGATTTGTTAGTTTTTCAAATAATTTTGACGATAAGAAAGAGAGCGAAAGGACTTGAGCTATGAACAGGTATGCCCAGAGACTACTGATTGCTTTTTTGATTTCATCGGGGTGCTACACCTTCACATATCTGTGGTACCAAAATGTTTCTGATAGCTCTCGATCACGAACCCAGCAAAACCCGGTGGCAAAGTTAAGTCGAGCCATCAATGACGTGCAACGAAAACCGTTGGCACGAGTGATCTGGGAAGAGATCACACTGAACGAAGACCTCTATGCCGGTGAGGCGATTCGAACCAGCGCAGCCTCCGAAGCTAAAATTCTTTTTCTAGAAAATGGAACTGAGGTTGAACTAGAACCCGAATCTTTAATTGTCTTAGAAAGAACAGATGATGGAATTGCTCTTGATTTTCTTAAAGGAAACCTGCTCGTAAAATCCAAAAAAGGAACTGAAGGCTCGACAAGCATCAAACTTAAAACTGGAGATAATGAAATTCAGCTCAATGATGCTGATCTCTCCCTCTCTAAATCTGACAAAGGTAAGGTGGACCTAGAGGTTTTCAGCGGAACTGCGGAGTTGCGGCAAGATGGAAAATCCACCGTTCTGGATCAATCAAAGTCTGGAACACTGGATGATAAAGGCCTAAAGATGAATAAAAGTCGGCTTCAAGTCCTTTCCCCTATACCTGGAACCCCTGTGTACATTGACCCTGCAAAAAAAGAAAAACTCCCACTGGTCTGGCAAAAAACTCCTCAAGGCTACACTGTTTATGTAGAAAGAGGGAGAGATCGAGGTCGACTTTACCGCAACCAACACCTGACCAGTCCAGGAGAAGCCGGAAACATAGAAGTTCCCACGAAGGTGGGTAAGTTCTTTTTTCGCCTTATCGCTGTCCCTGCAGACACGACAAAGCCAGAGTTAAGATCTCATATTTTTCCCGTAGATATTTTGGCCAAATCCCCCCCCGTACTTCTGCAACCAGAAAAAAACCAACAGATTATTATTAAGCGCAACCAAACAAAATTAAAAATAAAATGGATCAGTAAAAATCTGTTTGAAAATATGGTTGTGGAAATCTCAAAAGACCCCGGTCTTCGACAAAAAGTACTCACTGAACCCCTTAACCCCAAACTCACATTTGGAGAAGTGGAATTCCAACAGCAAGGTCCATTTTATATGAGAATCACTGGCTATATGAAGACCAACAATAAGACTGAGCCGCTATCCAGTCCCGTCATTCCTTTTACGGTCAAAAAGGGGGTCGACCTTATTCCTCCACAACTGAGATCCCCGGCCCCCGATCAAAGACTGACATTTCAACAGGTCCATGAGCAAGGGTTATTTCTATCCTGGGAGAACGTTCCGGGAATTAAAAACTACAAACTCCGCATTCAAAACTCCAAAAAGAAAATGATCGTTGATCGAGTGGTAAATACCAATCCCTTACGCCTCAACGATATTCTCCCCGGCAAGTACCGTTGGTCAGTGGCATCACTAGGGCCTGAAGATAAGCTTTCTAAGTACGCAAAACTAAGAACTTTTACTGTTGAAGAAATGCCTCGTATTCTCTGGGTGAATGGCTCAGATATGTCTCAGTACTTTTACTGGACCCAAACACCCCATCTTGTTGCTCAATGGCAACGCAACGTTAAAGATGTAAGGTCCTGGAGGGTTCGTTTTGCCACTGAAGGAGCAGTAATATCCGATGCTCAATGGCAACCCACTTCAGTGCCTATGGTGAAAATGCAAGTCCATCAAGATGGCATATACGATGTCGAAGTCGAAGGACTTAACGAAGAAGGCCAAGTCGTTGCTCGCAGCTCCAGAAAATCATTTACTATCGCACCTCAAGCTCTTCTTCCAGCTCCTCAGTTTGCTAAAAGCCTCCCAGAAACCCTTAAGGCCGATCGCCGTGGAAACCTCGCCGTAGAATGGACTCAAGTAAAAGGTGCCAAACACTATAAACTAGAGGTTTTAAGTTCAGATGGAGAAAGAGTGGTTTCTGAGAGCAAGGTGCAAAGAACCACAGCTTCGCTCAAAAAATTGCCCCCAGGTAATTATAAAATCACTGTAAAGGCTATTGATGAATACGACCGAGATGGAGAGTCTACAGAGGCAAAGGCTCTAGATGTTCCAAAAAAGAGTGCCATCCGAGCTCCAAAAATAAAAAAACTAAAAGTGAAGTAAAAAAATATGCTTTTTAAAGTAGATAACACAGTAAAAACTCTCTCCTCTGACCGATTTTGTCTGAAATGGTTGAGCTTAGGTTTGCTGTGCTTTTTACTCCATTCGCCCTTAGCTCTAACCAAGGAGTTTCAACGAGCCGTAAACCTTGAGTTTGAGTCTATTCAAGGAGCTACTGGCTATGAAGTCAAAATTCAAAGAGTTCTTGCCAGTGGAAAGAAAAAACCACCAATCACTTTTCAACTTAAAAAGCCTATTTGGGAGGCCTCAGTCAACTACGGTAAGTATGAGTTGTCTTTAAGAACTTTTGATGACCGAGGTGTTCCCGGTGACTGGTCAGAAAGCATGGAGTTTGTAGTTGCCCCTTTACCTCCTCAACTCATTGCTCCTCAACCCCATCAAAAAATAAAAACTGCTCAAGAAAACAGCTACCAAGTGCCATTTCAATGGCAGGCTGTCCCCGGTGCCAGCTCCTATGAGTTAATTATAACGGATACATCCAATAACAAAAGTAAAACCTATTTGGTAAAAAAGAAAAATCACTATGATGCTGACCTAGAGGTTGCCAAAACTTATGAGTGGAAAGTTATATCTTTACTGTCAGAGGGTCTCAAAAGTGACTCTGATAGCTTCACACAAACATTTCAATTGATTGGAAAACCTCTCCAAACTCCAGATGTGGATGAGCCTTCTAGTAAATTTCCACAAAAAATCACTTGGAATAAACCAAAACATGCCGACTCTTATACTTATGCCCTCTACTACAAAACCAATTCTGGAAAATGGAAACAAATAAAGTCCCAGCGCCATATCAAAGAGCCACAAATCCCATTCAACTTAGCCCACCCTACCGGAGAGTATCAAATCAAAGTACGGGCAGAAGGCCAAGGTCGCCAGCCCTCTCAACTGGCCTCTCAGACTTTTAAGGTTCAAGGGGGCTTAAGATCACCCGCCGCCATAGAGGCTGCTCAACTCAAAGACTCTTTAAATAAGCCCACAAACTTTTATGCTATTGCCAGCTACTTTATAACCCAAATGAACTACTCTGGAGACCGCTACGAAACCGGTAAGCGCTCTACATTTCAAGGGGTTGGTGGAACAGGACGATTAGGACTTGGTTACCAAAAATCTTTTCAACAATGGGGAGCTTTTGGAATTGTAGACCTTGGTGGAATCAACATTGGAGAAGAAAATTACACCTTTGCCTCGGCAGAACTCCACGGAACCTGGCAACTTCATTTAACCCCGTTCAGTCTCTTGCAAGTATCCACCGGGCTTTACATGAAAGAACTGCCTGAACTACAAGGAAACGACACCGCAGGTATCACTGGGGTGAATAAGGCCAAAAACTTGGGTCCTCATTTAGGCTTCAAGTACTGGGTGCCCTACAGCTACAAATATGGCCTCCAACTGAACGGACGTGTGTATTATTCTCTTCTTGGAACAGCTCCCAACGGCAAAGAGGTGCAACCGTCGATATCCTATCAGCTAGGAGTCTTGGGTAGTGTGAAACTAACAAAAAAGTTTATGGGGTATGCCGGCTATGCCTACAGAGTGGATGAGTCTCACTATAGTGCTGATTCAGAGGCTGCATTTTCTAATGCCCAACCCGGAGACATCAATGTGATACAACTTCAGGGACATTATCTCAACTTGATTCTAGAGTATTCATTCTAAAAAGCCTCTCTCGGCTATCTTTAATCCTTATTGAGACATGCAAAGAGTTTGTTTATGGAATGTGAGGAAATCCTGATATTCTGTAAAAGTATTGACCAGTTTAAACGCACACCGAGGAACGTATATGAAGATGTGTTATCAATATCGTCAAAATCAATGGCTTTGGATATCTCTCCTTTTTCTAGGCCTCACCACTTTCTCCTCACAGGCTTTTGCTCAAAGTGGAAATCTCATAGAAGACGTCCGCTGCACAGGAGGCTCTTGTCTCACAGGAGGCTATGAAAAATATGATGCCTTTGGAAGCCTCATGGAGATTGGAACCTGTACAAATGGAGACTGTGCCACTCAAGGCTGGCAGGTATTGCGGCTCTCTGGTCTGAATACTCATGTTGTATGTAATGAAAATAGCTGTTTTGAGAACGGTTTTAGTGAAGTAAATACCAGCGACAACTCCCTTGTCTCTGTGAGAGCTTGTAATGAGGGAGACTGCCTACTGAATGGCTGGGTGGATCACACCTTTATTCCAGAAGAGATCATTGAGGGAATTCACTGCAACGCTCAAGGATGCGACTTTGGTTTTATAACTGAAGAGCTATCACAAATCATTGATGAAAATAATAAAAGCAGAAGAAGACTTGAGACTCGCAAAGCCCGTATAGAGTCCCGTATTGCAGCCAAACAGATAAAACAAAATAAAATCCAACAACAAATAGATGCTCTCAAAAACCGTAAATATAAAAAAAGAAAATGTAAGAAAAAGAGTCACCATCTGTTTAGACTAGTGAGACGTTATTTTAAAATTGAAATACAGATTCAAAAACTGCAGCAACGACAGGCCCGTATTCAAGAAAAACTCGACGCGATTGTTGACCCAACAATCGTACTGAGCTCCAAACAGGCATTTTGCATTAGCCCTGGCGGATGCTTTTCTGATGGCTATATGGTTTATACCCAAAATGATTGAGTGAATTTATTTGACTGACTCGCTCTCTACAAAAAGGTATGTCGTACCTTTTTGAGACTGTTGCACCGCAAAGACCTTACAAAACCTGTTGCAGTCATTGGCCCCTGTCCTGGCCCTGTTTCTTCTTAAAAAACTTTGCAAAATCATTATGTTACGGGCGATGCGCTTATCCACGTTAAAAGGTTTAACAGGTGTCAAATGACACACTCAGGCCCAAGACATTTGGACATTTCACTCGACTTTAGCCTCGTTTATTTTGTTCTGCCATGGCACAGCCTTCGCTAAACCAATGAAGCAGCGAACGTTACCAAAAAGCTCACGTCAGTAGACAGTTCATAAACCTTTAAACAACTTCAATGAGGAACCTAATATGAAAGCACTTATGTTTATAATCACAGGAATGATCGCCAGTTTATCTGCACAGGCACAGGAACAAAAACTCTGCACAGGAGGGGATTGTTTAACCTCTGGATATGAATATTATGATCAGTTTGGAAGTCTCAGTGAAATTGCTACGTGCAACAGCGGCGACTGTGCCACTCAAGGGTGGACTATTTTAAGAGCGACTGGCGTCAATACCAGTGTGGTTTGCTCAGACAATAGCTGCTTTGGAAAAGGCTTTCAAGAAATCAACCCTTCCAATAACAATGAAATGATTCGCACCCGAACTTGTGCGGCTGCAACTAGTGGTGGCGCGGGTGATTGCTTTGCCAACGGATGGGAGGATGAACACTTTGGCGTCAATGCCCGAGTCGAGCAGATCTCCTGTACAGATGGTATCAGCTGTAAAAATGGCTTTATCATTGAAACAATTGTTGATCAAACGGCTCTCCTTGAAGAAGAAATCACCGATTTAAAAGCTGAAGCTCAAGCCAAGAAGATAGAACTCAAGGAGTATTTAAAGACCAACCATAAAATGAATTTCACTCTTTTAAGAGAAATCATTTCTCTGAAAAAGCAAATCCTCCAGTTAAAAAAGGAGCTCCGCAACGGGGACGGTGTGCAAGTTGTAGACAGCCAAGAGGCCGTTTGCCTCTCTCCTGGCGGATGCTTCAAAGATGGGTATCAACTCTTTGAATATTAAAAGGTAATTCATTCAATAAAAAACCCGGGGCACACAAAGTTTTTTGTGCCCCATTTTTTATATCCATCTGTTTTAATTTCCCCTAAGGAATAGTCACCGTATTGTCAAAATTAATACTGTTAGCGTTATTATTATTACCCACAGGATCCTGAATACTCGAGGCCCCAATATTCAAAGAAAGATTTCCTGAGCCTCCGCTGAATCCCACCTCGACTCTGTAAACTCGGCCCTCCACAAGAGGAGTGATTTGATAACTGTATGGAGACATCACTCCACCTGTACCCACGGCCATCAAATCTGATGAATCGAAGGTATTAGGATTTATCTTTCGGCTGAACGTCAGCAAAAACTGAACTGTTGTCGCTCCTCCTAGAGCAGGGTCTGGCTGTTTGGGAGCCCGACGAACAACCACATCAAAACTTCCACCCAGTTTTTGATAACGATAGATAGCCCCAGTACTGGACCCCGTATTTCCTGACGGAGATGATGTTCCATAGTAAACCCCTGCCCCCACACTGTCTTCATTATCCGCAGCGACTACTAAATAATCCCCCTCTAAAAACAACGACTCTCCAAAATAATCACCCGTATCAGAGTAAGCACTCACAAGGGTCGATGCAGAACTCCAAAGGGCCCCTGTTCGCTCAAACAAGTAAACCATGTTTAAACTCGAATTGAACTGCCCAACAGCTAACCTGTCACCACTGATACCTACAGAATAACCAAAGGAGGCATTTCCAGAGACAGCTGGCGACTTGACATAGGCCTCTTGGCTCCAAGAAGTCTCCGCTCGTTTATAGATATACACCGCACCACTGCTTGCTAAACTATCATCTGTTGAAGAGCCTGTTCCATTAGTTATGCCTGAGACATTACTGTCTTCAAGGTGAGAGCCTACAACAAGAGTTTCTCCTTCAAGGTCTAGAACTCGTCCAAATTGATCTCCCGTACTTAAATTTCCAGGTTTAATATAAGCTTGCTGTTGCCAACTATTGGCATTGTTTCTATGATAGACATAGACAGCTCCAGCACCAGATCCAAAGCTGTTATCTGACGACGCCCCCGTTCCGTTGGTAATATATGTTTGGTTACTCTCTTCAAGAGGCGCACCCA
>JAUILT010000131.1 GCA_030432925.1 Bdellovibrionia bacterium
CTCCCAGTTGAGGGACAAATCCATCTGGCTGAATATAATTTAGAATGGAAGAAAGGCTCTCCTCCGTAATGGGCTCAAAAAATAACTCATCTGAAGTATCGTAGTCTGTGGATACCGTCTCGGGATTGGAGTTAACCATGGCGACTTTGTACCCACTCTTTTGAAACTCCTGTACACTTCTCACACAGCTGTAGTCAAATTCAACTCCCTGACCGATCCGATTAGGACCACTGCCAATTAACAGAATCAGCTTATCATTGGACTGCCGCTTTTTAGGTTGAGACCAGTAGGTTGAATAAAAATAGGGAGTTTCTGATTGAAATTCACCAGCACAAGTATCTACCTGCAAATAGGCCGGTTGAATATTGGCTTTTAAACGCAGTTCACGGACTTGACGAGAGCTCAGCTCAAACCAAGAGGCAATGGCTGCATCCGTATACCCATAACGTTTGGCTGCAAGGAGAAAATCTTGGTCCGGAGCATCCATTTTGCGTCCCTGCTTCTCCAAGTCAACAATCTGTTCGACCTGTTCAAGAAACCAGGAGGTGATTTTGGTCCACTGATGGACCTTTTCAACAGAATACCCTTCTCGAAATGCTTGAAACACATGAAACATGCGCTTGGAATTCGGGTAAGTGACAAGTTTTTCAGAAAAAGTCACAGGGGTCACGGCCATAGGGTTCTCTTCAAGAGAGGCCATGGCCTTCATTAAGGACTCCTTGAAAGTTCGCCCGATACTCATGACCTCACCAACACTTTTCATTTGGGTCGTCAAAGAGTCCTGGGCTCCGGCGAACTTTTCAAAAGCAAACCTTGGAATTTTTGTCACCACATAGTCGAGAGCTGGCTCATAACAAGAGGGGGTACTTTTAGTGATATCATTTTGAATCTCTTCAAGCTCATAACCAATGGCCAAGAGAGCTGCTATTTTGGCAATGGGAAAGCCTGTGGCCTTACTGGCTAGAGCCGAAGACCTTGAGACTCGAGGATTCATTTCAATAACCAGACGCTCTCCAGTGGCCGGATTAACAGCAAACTGAATATTGGCCCCCCCGGTTTCCACTCCAACGGCATCAATGATTTTCCGGGCTTCATCTCTCATGGACTGGTACTCATAATCAGACAGTGTCTGCTGGGGAGCCACTGTCACGGAATCTCCTGTATGAACACCACAAGGGTCAATATTTTCAATGGAACAAATCACAACAAAGGTCCCCGCACGATCCCTCATAACCTCAAGTTCAAATTCTTTCCACCCGAGAATACTCTCCTCCACAAGAACTTCCGATGTGGGGCTTTCATGTAGAGCTGCTGCCAAGTTGATTTTATACTCCTCCAGAGAGAAGGCTATACCGCCGCCACCGCCGCCCAGAGTGTAGTTAGGTCTAAGAATCAGTGGAAAACCAAACTGCTCGGCCACTTCAAGCCCCTGCTCAAAGGTTTTAACCATTTCACTTTTGGGGTACTTCGCATTCACTTGATCCAGCACGCCCCTGAATAACTCCCGATCTTCTGCTTTCTGAATCACATCTGGACGTGCTCCCAAAAGCTCAATTCCCAACTCTTTAAGGACTCCCTCTTCGTAGAGTTCTAAAGCAAGGTTCAGAGCCGTTTGTCCACCCAGAGTGGGAATGACAGCATCTGGTCGCTCTTTCTCAAGGATTTTTTTAACAAAAGGTAACTTGAGAGGCTCAATGTAAACTCGAGTGGCCAATTCTGGATCAGTCATGATCGTTGCCGGGTTGGAATTGATTAAGACAACCTCCAACCCCTCACCCATCAAAGCCTTACATGCCTGAGTTCCTGAGTAATCGAACTCGCAAGCCTGTCCAATGACGATTGGGCCAGAGCCTAATATCACAACTTTTTTTAAATCTGAGCGTTTTGCCATTTACAATCTCAACTTAGGTTCATTGGAATAAATATCATTGATCTTCACATGCTTGTACTGCTGAAGCTTATACTTCATGCGAAACAGCTTAGATATCACGTCTTCTTTTTCTGAGTTGCGTGACTCTTCATCTTTAATTTTTTTGACCCTTTTAATTTCTTTTAAAATAAACTTTGTGGCTTTGTCTGGATGAAAACAAAATGAAGGGCCAAACTGAAGGGAGTGCTCTTTTGCCTCCATAAGACGGGCTTCAAAATATTCCTCACGACTGAATCCCATAGAAAAATCAGAATCCTTGATAATAATTTTTTCACCGGAAAAAAGATCTTTCACATAAAGATCATTGCCCTTTATTTTTTGAAACTCAAAAATACTGTGACGAGATTTCTGAAGAGCTGGAAGCAGAGACTGTTCTTCAGTGCTGAGCAGAATATCAACTTCTCCAACTGCCTGAATAGGGGGTTTGTTGAAGGGCTTCAAGAGACGAGTAAACAAATACCAGTCAATAAATTGAGACATCTTCATTTCAAAATCATCTGTGGCCTGATCAAAGGCACCCGCTCTTTCAGCAAACTCTCTTCTGGCTTGAATCACCTGGTCAGAATAAGAGCCCTCTGTAAAAAACTGCATGAGTTTATCGATCAGCTCTGTAAGATTCATTTTAGCCTCTCTACAAAGTCATCAAATAGAGTTTCTGCATCATGTGGCCCAGGTCGACTCTCTGGGTGAAACTGAACACTCAAACATTTTTTAGACTCACACTGAATACCTGAAATAGTATTGTCATTAAGGTTCCAGTGAGTGACTTGCACCCCTTCTGTCAAAGACCCAGAATCAATGGCATAACCATGGTTTTGGCTGGTCATATATATCTGGTTGTTGAGTACGTCTTTGATAGGATGATTGCTACCCCGATGACCAAACTTAAGCTTATAAGTTTTTAGGCCAAGAGCACGCCCCAGGATTTGATGTCCCATACAAATACCAAATACAAACTTTTTGCCCAGAAGATCTCTGACGGTGTCTGTAGCCACTTCTACATCTTCAGGGTTTCCGGGGCCATTGGATAAGACCACTCCATCCGGCTGATACTCCAAAATATCACTTTTAGTTGATCGGCTTGGAAAGACCTTGACCTGAGAGCATCGTGCTTCCAACTCCCTCAAAGTGTTTTTCTTACAACCAAAATCAATAACAGCAACTTTAGGACCATGGGGATTTTTACCTGTTATTTCATAAGGAGTTCGACAAGACACATGATAAACCCAGTCTTTATCGCTTTGCTTAGCTTGTTGGATCAACTCAGTGGCCTTACGTTTGGCGTCCTCTTTATTAGTAGCTTCAACAGCGGCTCCCCAAGTTGTCCCCTGTTCTCTCAGCGTAAAAACCAATTGGCGGGTGTCGATATCAGAAATAACTGGTACATCATGGGAGGTCAGTTGATTCAACCAACTATGATTACCAGGGCTCTCTTGCATCTCTAAACTGATAAACCCTCGAATCCAAATTTTTTCAGACTCCCAGGCGCTATCATCATCTCCGTAATTGCCCTGCATGGGAGCTGTTGTTACAAGGATTTGGGAGTAGTACGAAGGGTCTGTGGCCATTTCCTCATACCCTGAGTGTCCGGTATTAAAAACCACCTCACCGGCAGAGGCGCGCCCACCTCTCCATCGGCCAGCAAAACACTGTCCGGTTTCCAAAACTAGATAACCTAACGGTTTCACCCTTCTTGTACCTCAAGGTCTAAAATATAAGAAAGAAGAGAGGCTCGAACAAAAACGCCATTTGTCACCTGATCCAGGATCCGGCAACGGGAATCACTCAAAACATAGTTGGAAAACTCAACGCCCCTGTTAACGGGACCAGGGTGAAGAAGAATACCGTCATCACGGAAGTGATTGAGCTGATCTCCACCAATACGAAATCTGTCTCTGTAAGAAGCAACCGTCAAACCAATATTGCCCACAGACGCATGACGCTCTCTCTGAATTCTCAAGCCCATTATTACAGTGGCCCATTTGACAGCCTCATCTCTATCTGCAAAATGGGGAATATCTACCCAATCCTTGTGCTTGGGGTGAAACTCTGAAGGAGCACAATAAGCTACCTCAGCACCCATCTTTTTTAATAAAGCTAGGTTGGAGTTGGCTACACGGCTATGGAGAACATCTCCCACAATGAGAACCTTTTCTCCCTCTAGTTTGCCCCGGTTTTCCATAATCGTAAAGGCATCCAACAATGATTGAGTGGGATGTTCGTACATCCCGATCCCGGCGTTGATGACAGGAATATCCATGGTCTCAACCACTTCATAGGCCTCAGGGTCTTCATCGAATCGAGCCGCAATCACATCAGGCTTCATGGCAGCTACGTTTCTCAGAGTATCTGCAACAGTCTCACCTTTTTGCATACTCGAGACAGCCATGTTATCCAGAAGGACCACACGCAGGCCCAGTCGGAGCGCCGCCATCTGGAAACTGGTTCGTGTCCGCGTAGAGGGCTCTGAAAAAACCAATGCCAATACCTTTTGCCCAAGGGAGCTGGCATCAATCAGATGATCCATTTTCTTTTCATTTTTATAGGCGTTTTTAAAAAGGGTGGCCCTCTTGAAGATTCTCTGAACATCTTCGGGCGTGACATCTTTAGCTCTGAGAAATGACTGACCGGTAATTGACATTGGAAGTCAATATATAGAAGCCCCCTCCCCGAGTCAATCGGGGGAGTGAAAAAGCCTCTCCCAACGAACAACTGGCCCGTTGGAGTGAGGCCTATTAGACTCTGTGGGCCAATCCAGAGAGAGCCAAATAAAGGAAACTCTGGCTTCAATCTGCCTTGTTTTTACCCCTCCCCAGTCTCTAGAGTCCTCTCCTAACCCTCGATGGTCTGATAAAACAAAAACAGACTCAGGTCCTACTATATAAGGCCCAAAACGGGACCGTTGACCGTCACCGTGAATGAGAATCTCGTAGCTCCTCCCTTGAATCGCCTCTTTCAGACGAAATCCCTCTTGTTGTGAAGCCACAGGCTCATATTCAGCCTCTTCTCCGTTGACCACCAACCGTTCCCCCCTCACCTCTACTCGATCCCCTTCCAATGCGACCACTCGACGTAAACAGGTTTTACCCCGGCTCTCCGGACAGGGAAACACCACTAACTCTCCTCTCTGAGGAGTATTTTGCCCTAATTTTTTCTGGAAAAAAGGGAGTCGCAAACCATAGGGAAGACGATAAGCCATGACAAAGTCTCCAGCCACAATTCCCGGGGCCATAATTGCATTGGGAACCCGAAAAGGTGTTATAACAAAGTTTCTTAAGATCAAGGCGAAAAGGACTGTCAGCAAGACACCTTCGGCATAGGTTCTCATCGTTGTGTAAATTTTAAAAAAGGTCTGTGAGTCCTTCCGAGCCATCAATCCACTGTATGGAAGAACCGCCGCCAACGCAACTCAAGAGGATTGCAAAGAAATGGAACAAATGGGATGGTATTGTCACAGCTCAACCAAACGAACATAGCTCTTCCCATGACATGATGAATAGGCAAAAAACCCCATCGACGTGAATCAGAGGAATTATCCCGATTATCTCCCATCATGAAAAGGTGTCCCTCAGGCACCTCCCAAACCCCTGCCTGTCTGGGAAACCCCAGAACCTGCAAGATTCTATGCTTTGTATTGCCATCATTCTCTTCAAAGAAGGTCAACTCCGAAAATGCCCCTCGAACATCATCTTCGTCCACAACATAGTAAGGGCTCTGGTTCTCCGCCTGAGAGGGACCCCCCATATCTTGGCGACTGAGTTCATTGCCATTGATTTCAACATGGCCATCTTCAAAAACCTCGACCCTATCGCCGGGCTCTCCGATCACTCTCTTCACCATAAAGTAGCTTTGTCCCACTGCCCGGAAGACAACAATGTCCCCTCTTTGAGGATCATCACCCTTGATGAGCCATTTTTTCATAAATGGCCACCGCACTCCATAGGATAATTTATTCACCAGAATGTGATCATGAATTAAAAGCGTAGGCATCATGCTACCTGAGGGAATCACATAGGGCTCTACCAAAAGCCATCGAAGGGCAAGAATTGCAAGAACCGCCAAAGTGAATGAGGAAAAACTAC
>JAUILT010000026.1 GCA_030432925.1 Bdellovibrionia bacterium
TACTTTGAACTGAGCCAAAACCTCATCAATCATTTCCTGGAAAAGCTCCTTTTCATCCTCTCTCATGGATCGATATGGAGACCCAGAGTCCTTGTACTTGCCTGTAGTAATAGTGAAAAAATCCATCTTTGCCCAATCGTAGAGTCTCTCCATATTGGCAAATTGCATAATTACCCCTATAGAGCCCATCAAGGTTCCTGGATTAACAAAGATTTTATCGGCAGCCACGGCGGCATAGTAGCCACCACTAGCAGCAAGGGCATTACAACTAACGATGACAGGCTTACCTAGCTGCTCGCGCACCTTTTTTAATTCTGAATAAATCTCCTGACTGGGGCCCACCACCCCACCTGGCGAATCTATCTCCACCAAGACACCTTTGATATTTTCATCACCTCGGTATTCTACCAATTGGTCGACAAACTCACCTTGTCCTGTAATTACACCATCCAGCTTGAGAAAAAGAATAGATGGTTGGCTAAGGCTTTGCATTCTGGCTTGAGGGTTGGTCAATGCAACAACCCCAGCTAAAGAAGCTGCAAAGAGTCCCAATATCAGAATTCCAAAAAGGGCAAATCCCCATTGAATGATTTGTGCCAGAGATTTCATTGAGGTCTCCTTATAATACCGTCAGGTGCGTAAAAAGGGACTCTGTCCAGGGTCCCTTTTTCGAAGTTCCAATTTCAAGTTTGAAGTATTAACCTTCGTCAGAAGTTGTGGGGAAAGACTGCTGAGAAGCGTCGTCATCCAGAGAGGCTTTTAATGTCTCTCCAAATAGATCTCCCAGACTCGTCTTAGAAGTGGCTGTAGCCTTCTTCACGTACTCGTCCACATTTTCTTGATTCTCTCTCAGAGTCACGAGTTTAGCACTCAAACCAATCTTACGGGCGTCCTTATCAATAGTGATAATCTCTGCCTTAATCGAGTCTCCCACCTGAACAACATCTTCTGGTTTATCAATACGTTTCGTCGATAGTTCTGAGATGTGAATCAGTCCCTCAATATCAGACTCCAACTCCACAAAAACACCAAAGTCAGCTGTCTTGGTGACTTTGACTTCACGCTGAGAACCAATGGGGTATTTGCCTTCAATATCAGCCCAAGGATCCGCTTCCAATTGCTTGATCCCCAACGAGAACCTCTCGTTTTCGATATCTACGCCGAGAACAACAGCACGAATATTGTCTCCCTTACCATACATTTCAGAAGGGTGGTTGATTCGTTTCGTCCAGGAGAAGTCCGAGATATGGATCAGGCCGTCAATACCATCTTCCACACCAATGAACACACCAAAATCGGTGATGTTCTTCACTTCACCCTCAATAATGGTTCCAGGAGGATAGGTATTTTTCAGTTCCACCCAAGGGTTTTCTTCCAACTGCTTCATACCCAGGCTGATTCTACGGTTTTCCTTATCGATCTCCAAGACCTGAACATCAACTGTGTCACCCACTTTAACCACTTGAGATGGGTGCTTCACACGCTTAGTCCAAGACATCTCAGAAACGTGAATTAAACCTTCGATACCTTCGGCTAACTCAACAAAAGCTCCGTAATCAGCCAAGCTAACAACCTCACCCTGAAGTTTCTTACCCACCTGGAACTCTGCATCCACATTCTCCCAAGGATCATTCTTTTGCTGCTTTAGCCCCAAGCTCACACGCTCTTTTTCCTGATCAAACTTCAGAACTTTCACATCAATTTCGTCACCCACATTGAGGATTTCAGAAGGATGCTTTACACGCCCCCAGCTCATGTCAGTGATGTGCAGAAGTCCATCCATACCACCAAGATCAATAAAGGCACCGTAGTCAGTGATATTTTTAACAATACCCTTAACTACAGAACCTTCGGCCATTTGATCCAAGGTTTGTGATCTCAAGGATTCACGCTCCTCTTCGAGAAGAGCTCTTCTAGACAAAACAATGTTGCCTCTCTTTTTGTTGAACTTGATCACTTTAAACTTGTACTGCTTACCAATAAAAGAGTCCATGTTACGGACAGGGCGCAGATCAATTTGACTTCCAGGCAAGAAGGCTTTTACACCAATATCAACACTCAGGCCACCTTTGACCTTGGCGATGATGGTTCCTTCAATGACCTCTTCGTTTTCAGCAGCCCTGGAAATATCATTCCAGGCTCTCAGCATGTCGGCCTTGTCCTTGGACAGGACGACCATGCCATTTTCATTTTCAATTCTGTCGATGTAGACTTCTACCTCGGCCCCCACTTCCACGGAAGTTTTACCTTCAACAACGCGGAATTCAGAGATGGGAATGAGCCCTTCACTCTTATAGTTAATGTCCACTAAAACGTAGTCATCCTGAACCTCTACAACGGTTCCATTAACTACATCACCGACTTTATGGTCTCTTTTGTCTAGAGACTCCTCAAAAAGGTTAGCAAAGCTCTCAGACTTCGCCAGCTCTTCGCTTCCAAAAGATCCGGGGTTTGCTGGGACGTCTTTGTCTCCCTCGTCAAGTTGTGCGAGGACCTGCTCTTTTGCGATTTGTGCTTTGCTTTTAGTTTTTGCCATATTCTCCACCGTGTTCAAAAATTACCTCCTCTTGGATTTACTACCCGGTAAAGTAGAAATCCGCTTGGATTTCCTAAAGAAGGGATGTTTGATTTTCTTCAGGAACCTACGGTTATAGAGGCTAAACGCTTAAAGTCAAAAGGAAATTACACTTTGGGCCAAATCCATGGAGAAGTCCTGACACAAAGACAGGCTCACCGCCTCAAGCTTCTTCATAAAAAGTAAGCATTCTCAATAGATATCGGTGAGTTACAAATTTCACCCCAGAATACTTAAAAATATTGAAGATCAAAGGCAGCCTCTTTTTCAGGCCGCCCACTTCTTCTCGCGAATTTCTGGAAGTTCTATAATAAAAGTCACTCCCGATGGCTCTGAGTCTTCAATTCGAATGGACCCCTTGTGCTCAGCCACAATACTGTGAACCAAAGACAGCCCGATACCTGTACCTTTATTGACGTCCTTAGTGGTAAAAAAGGGCTCGAACACTCTTTCTTTAAGCTCCTGAGGAATTCCAGGGCCATTGTCATGAACATGCAATCGGATCCTCTCCCCTTCTTTTTCCAAACGAATCCCAATGTGCCTCTCCTCTTGCTCTGAGGTGGCATCTTTAGCATTCGCGATCAAGTTAATAAGAACCTGTTGAATCTTACCCCGATTGCCCTGAATGATTACTTTTTGGACCCGATTGAAATCAAAAACTATATTCACCCCCTCTTTATGGTAAATTCCAAGTAGCATAGAAATGGTTTCATCGATGGTTTCCACAAGATCAAAGTGTGAAATAATGTCCTTATCTACACGGGAGAAGTTTTTAAGCCCTTTGACGATCTTAGCAATTCGCTCCGTAGAGGTATCAATTTTTTTTACGACTTCCAATATTCTCTGCTTGTCCCAAGTTTTCTGATCTAAGTTCTTGCCTAATAAGTTTACAAAACCGTTGATGATGGTTAAGGGGTTATTGATTTCGTGAGCTACACCTGCCGCAAGCTCGCCAATAGCAGCTAATTTAGCATTGTGGTGGGTCATTTTTCTCTGCCTGGAAAGCTCTTCAGAGTGCTGAAACTCTTCTGTTCTATCCCAGCAAGTCCCTATTATTCGCTTGGCTATTCCCTCACTACTGTAAATGATCTGACCGGCTACTTTTAGATACCGAAGCCTACCATCAAGCCGAAGAATACGAAGTTCTGACTGGAACTTGTTTTTTTTGCTTTCAATCAGCTGTCCGACCTCCTTCCTTACTCGATCACTGTCTTCTGGATGTATAGATCTTTCAAAAATCAATTTTCCTGACATGGTCGTATTGGGTTTTTCTCCAAAAATATGAAACATCTCCTCATCCCATAACAAAGAGTCATCCACTAAGGACCGGTCAAACACACCCATACCTGTAGCCTCTAAAGCCAGCTTGAGCCGACCATTGGAGTCCTCGAGAAGACGGATTGACCTCTGTAAAGCCACCTCCTGACGCTTCAGCATCGTAAGGTCCTGCACGATTTGCTGGATTTCATTGGCTGGAATGGAGGCCTTCTTCTTCTTCTTCATGTTTCAGTTATCGACTTATTAGAACAGGAGGTGGACTCTCCTTTGGTCGATTTTTAAAGTTAAGAATCTATAAAAAAGGCCTTCACCTATCATTACGGGTGAAGGCCCTATCCCCTTATATCGAAAGGGTCTTGAGCACCCCATAGACCGGCTCGTCTCCCCAACGTCCGGCACTTAACTTAAGTCCTTCTCAAATAGGCCGACAAAAAATGTCTGCCAATCTTCCCTTAATGAGCCCCCTCAAGGCATTTATAAAATACTGTTTTTTAACGATAAAAACGAGAGTACCTAATGACAAATAAGAAAGGTTTTTGTCAAAACCAAGGGATTTTTTGACAACTTCAAGGTCATGTTGTCAAATAACTCAATGTGCGCTAGGCAAACCCACGAAAAAGATCAAACCTACTGGAAAGTTCTTAGTGCGGCCATTGAGCTGGACTTCAAAAAGGGTCACTTAAAGTGGACTCTTTCTGAACTTTCCAGAAAGTCCAAGGTCACCCGCTCTCTCATCTACTACTATTTTGGCCGTTCAAAAATGTCGATCCTAGACGAAGCCATAAAAATTATTGGCGATGAGCTTGTTGGACTGAATGAGGAACGTATGGCTCTTTGGAAAAGTGGAAAATTTGTGGAATCCCTTCTTGCCGCCCGCTTCTTTCATACTAAGGCCCCTTTTATTTCGTCGTTTGTCATGGCCCATGTCCATGCGGAAAATCCTGTTGGTGAGCGACTGAGAGACATCGAACAAATGTTTATAAGCAAGATTCAAAACTTCTTTCCAAAACTCTCCCAACCAGAAGTGGAAGCTGTCTATGCCATATATTGGGGGGCTGTATTCTGTCCGATTGGAGATGAAAGTTCTATGAGGCTCATTATGCAAGCCTTGGATTTGTCATTTTTTAAAACCACTGAAAATCAGTGATTTGACCTTTTCCACGACCTGATTCAAATCCAAAGTGCTGGTATCAATCACATGGGCCTGTTCAGGAACTTGAAGAGGAGATGCCTTACGAGTCGTATCCTGGTGATCCCTCTCAGCTTGGGCTTTTGCTGTTTCTTCTACGGAGATACCCTCTTCTGCTGCACGCCTTTGAGCTCGAGCTTCAGATCGTGCCGTCAAATAAATTTTTAATGAGGCTTCTGGAAACACAACAGTTCCACAATCACGCCCCTCAGCGACCAACCAACTCTTGTCATTAGCACAAGCCCTTTGCGCAGCAAGTAGGCTTTCTCTCACCTTGGGGTAAAGGCTCAACTGACTTGCTGCAGAACCCACTTCTTCTTTATAGATGTTGTCAGTCACTTCTTTGTTGTCAAAAAAGACCTTCGTCCGCTCTTCAGAAAGGATAACACCCCAACAGTCTGATAGAGCCAGCTCGCTCAGCTCCGACTCATTACTAAGGTCTGCGCCAGAAACCTGAGCTACGTAGGCGAGGCCACGATAAAACGCACCGGTGGAAACCCATTTCCAACCCATGGACTTTGCCAGCTCACGACTGACAGAGGATTTTCCTGACGCAGCAGGCCCGTCGATGGTAACCACTTTCAGACTCATTGAAGTTTTCCTGTCAGAGCTATTGATAATTCACCTTGCAACTCTGAATTTTTGTCTACAGATGTAATGATCAACAGTTCCTCATCTTTTTTAAAGAGACTTATCGATCTCTTGTAATACCTCTTTCAAAGCAGAAATGGCAGCTCGATTTTCTTCATCAAGACCGACACTGAGCCGAATAAAAGTATTTCTGCCCTGTGCCATCACTGGACGAGCAATAACGCCTCGCTTTAGTAGAGCTTGAAATACCTGAGGCCCATCCCTAAAGGTATCCATCAAAATAAAGTTGGTCTGAGACTCCCAAAATGGAAGCCCCATAGACTTCAGCTCTTCGTAGTAATAATCAAGCCCCTCCCAATTGAGCTGGCGGACCTTTGCCAAGTACTCATGATCATCCAGCGCCACCAAAGCTCCTGCCTGAGCTAGGCTATTAACATTGAATGGATTTCTCACTCGGTCTATCAGCTCAATAATTTCTGTTGAAGCCACCAGGTTTCCCACTCGAAGACCAGCAATCCCATACACCTTACTCAATGTCCTCAATAGAGCCACGTTTTTGTAGTCCCTGAAAAAAGAAAGAGCATTTGGGTAATCCCCAGCACGAACAAATTCCAGATAGGCCTCATCGATAACTATCAATGTGTCTTTTTGATCTTGTACAGCATCAAGAAAGGATTTTAACTCGTTACTGCTAACATAAGTCCCCGTGGGATTATTGGGGTTAGCAATAAACACAAGACGTATGGGTTCCTTTGAGGTCTGTGCGTTCACCTTGCTCGCCAGAGCGCTGAGGTTGTATTTTAGGTCCTCTTCCATAGGTACTTCAACAAATCTGGCTCGAGCCGCCAGAGCACACACCCTGTAGGCTATAAACGCATTGGCAGAAGTAAGAACAGCCTCTCCCGGAGCGCAGAAGACACGAATCAATAGGTCAATCAGTTCATTGGAGCCATTGCCAAAAGTGATTTGATTGGGCTCTATCTGATAGCGCCTGGAAAAGTTCTGCCGTAGTTCATAAAAGGAGGCATCAGGATATCTATGTAACTGGCCCATAGCCTTCTTAAGAGCTTCACTCACCATCGGACTGGGTCCTAGGGGGTTTTCATTACTGGCAAGCTTATACACCTTATCCAGCCCCAATTCCCGTCGGGTCTCTTCAATAGGTTTGCCTGGAACATAGGGCTTCAATTCGAGAATTTCCTTAGATACTTTCAAGCGTCATTTCCTTTATTCAATGGTCAATACGGGAATTTTCACTTATTATTAACAATTTCATCACAGGGATTCAAGTTGCCACATAAAGTCTGTTTTTCACATAGCGAATCCTTTCTAGAGGCATCCAGTCTCTCCGACACAGAGGGACGTTCAACCTCCAGCCGGTATTATTTACCCAAAATGCCTCTTGAAAAAGCAGTTCAAGATTTTTGGCAGAAAGCACAAATCAAGGACGTCAGCCAAATTGTACTGTCATTAAAGGGCACTCAAACTGTGTTAAAAAAACGACTGGGCAATGCTCCTGCCGTTATTGTCACCGAAGGGTTTGAACACTGGGTTGATATGAATCTCCCCACTCCAACCCAACAATTCACCCTACAACCAAAAAGAGCTATCTCACCTTTAAATCCGGATTTAATTTTTGGCCTCCATGAGCGAATGGATGCCAAAGGGAATCCCATACATAAACTCAATGAGAAAGAACTTGAGTTTCTCGTTAGTAAACTAAAAATGAGCCAAGTAGAGACTGTGAGTGTCTGTTTTCTCCACTCAGATAAAAATTCCAGCCACGAAGTCGCTGTGAAAAAATATTTTGAAGAGCAGGGCTTTCAGGTTTTTTGTAGCTACGAAACAGAGATCTCGGGCAACGAAAGGGAGCGTTGGCTGGGAGCTATTCTCAATGGATACCTGGAGTCGACAGTCAAAGATCAAATAGATCAGTTTCATTCACTAGAAACTATGAGCCCTCTGAGAGATAAAGTTGTCATCTCCACGGGTCAAGGTCTACAGCCTCTGCATTCAACCAACTTTTTTTCTACCTTGCTCGGAGATGTTTATCTTCACTCTCAAGTATTTTTAAGCCGGTCTTCCCGTTCAGAATCCCTCTTTCACTTTGGACTGGAGGGATGTCATTTACTGCCCAACCCTAAAAAACTCCAATCTCTTTGTCTCACAGACCTGGGATATGTTAGCGCCACCTCTCCCAAGCACAAAGTGCTGAGCTGGAGCTTCACCCAACCCCTGAAAACTCTATTTTGGGGTATGGGCCAGCAAGTTAAAGAAAGCATTGGTTATGAGCCTGGACCCATGTGCTTTGGGCGAGGGCTTCAGCCCACACTTTTAGATTTATTTTTTCTAGAGGGGCTCCTTGTTGAGATTCCAGCGGTCACTGAGTTCCTCAATAAAAAATGTCACTCCAGAATCTATGATGCCTTAAGCTCCATGATAAAGGATTTAAAGCAAGAATTCCTTGATAAAGATCTCTTGCAGTCCACACTTCGACTGGCGTTATTTGAGTTGGCCTCTGAGGTTTCCCTTATCAGTCATCCGGTATTTTCTGGACCCCTAGCTAAAGCCATGAAGTTAGCTCTAGAAAAACACTATGGTCTTGAAGGGATTCAGCTGATCGAAGATTTTCAGTTTCCATCATTGGCAGCTTTAAAAAGCCTAAAGGGAGGGAGCCTAAAATGAACCGATATTTCTCCAGTGCTCTTCTCAACCAGGTCTTTAGCTCCTGCCTTGCTGACTTTCACAGTGCTGCTCTAGTAGATACTGAAGGACAACCCCTTTATATCAAATACCAAAACCTGACTGATATTGGAACCTATCCAGCAGCGACTGCAACCAGTAGCCAGTATATAAAACTTGCCGATGGAGAAATTGTTATTCTCAACGACCCTTACAGTGGGGGAGCTATTCTCTCCACTATGACTCTAATTATGGCTATAGAGGTCCCATTTGGACCACGTAAAATAGATATTACACCTATTTATTTATCCACACGAGTAGCGTTCAAGCCTAAGACCATTAACTCAGAAAGTGTCGAACAAGAGGGCATTCGTATTCCTCCCACCCCCATTTATCAGAACGGAGAAATGAACCTACAGCTCTTGCAGATCATCAATGAACACCCTCAGTGCCCCCAAAATTTTTCTGACTCTATTCAATCTGCTGTTCAGGACATGAACCTGGCCAGCGAACGGTTAAAAAATGACATCCAATTGTCCCAAGTCAAGTTTAGTAAAAAAAATTTGATAGAGTTTCACAATACTGCTGAGGAGCGAGCACGCAGTATTGTTTCTGAAATAACTATTGGAGAGGCTCTCACAGAGGTCAGCCTGGGCAATGCGAACGAAAAGCTATGTCTAAAAGTGGAGGTTCTTGAAGACAAAGTGATTTTTGATTTCACAAAAACAACTCCTTCCAAGACCCTTCATCTGACAGATTCTGCCGTCATTGGAGCCTGTACTGGTGCTTTACTTTCCTGCCTGAATGCAGAGCTTCCAATGAATGCTGGTGTCATGAGATGCCTGGATGTCATTACCCCCAAGGGGAGTATGGTGAACGCCAAATATCCAGAGTCTGTTTTTCTAGGACTGACTGATGGAGTCGCCCTAGTGGCCTCTACGGTGATTCAACTCATTGGTGAAATTGACCCGAGAAGAAAAATAGCCCAATCCGGATTTTCTCAGTGCTCCGTTGAGGTGGATTTCAAACAGAATGCTCACTATTTTGAATCCCTAGAGTCCGGTGTGGCAGCCTCTGAGGATTACCATGGACTTCCTGGTTTTGACCTTTGGAAACGCAGTCATTTGACTCCTTCCGTAGAGACTGTGGAAGAGCTTTTACCCATACGCATTGTGTCCACTGGCTATCGACAAAACTCCGGAGGCAGTGGTCACAGAAAAGGCGGTGATGGCGTCACCCGAATCATCGAGGTACTAGAAGACGGTCAACTGACTTGGGCTATTTCTCCTCCCAAGTCCAAACCAGAAGGCGTGAGGGGAGGTAAAGCGGCCAGCCCAGCGGAAATCTTTATCCAGTCACCGGGAAGCTCCAAAGAAAAACTCAATCTAATAGGAACTCGGAGTATTAAAGCCAAAGATCATATAATAATGAACTCTGCTGGTGGTGGTGGATTCGGCGAACTCGATCGCTTAACTACTGGCGAAACCTATTAAAAATTATAATATCAATTGGGCACCGGACTCTTTTAATGCAGACACCACTTTGTTGACATGCTCTATGCCCCGACACTCCAAAAGAAAATCAATCTGGGTTTCATTGATGGCAATGTTTGGAGACAACCGATCATGTTGCACTTGAATGATGTTGGCCTTGGCTTTAGCAATCAAGGTGGTCAGGCTTTGCAAGACCCCCGGCTGATCCTTTACAACCACTGAGATCCGAGCCACTCGGCCAATCTGTGATAACCCTTTTTCAATGATTTTGGAGATAATATTAAGGTCAATGTTCCCACCACATAACAGTACACAGCAATTATCACCTAACTGCCATTGATCTTTCATTTTCAAAGCCGCAGCCAAACCAGTGGCACCAGCCCCTTCGACAACAGTTTTTGCCCTTTCCATCAAAAACACAATGGACGAGGCGATCTCACTCTCAGAAACCATAACGATATCATCTACATTGGGTTTAATGTATTCTCGTAGAATAGCTTCATTGGGCTTTTTCACTGCAAGGCCATCAGCCAGTGTTGGCTTTTTCTCACTTAGATCATATTGAGAACCATGAAAAAGATGATACATACCCGGAATATTTTCAGGGACCACTCCATAAACTTTCAACTTGGGATTAATGGTCTTCAATGCTACAGAAATTCCAGAGATCAAACCTCCACCACCTATGGGAATGATCATGGAATCCAGATTTTTTACCTGCTCCATAACCTCCAGAGCAATGGTTCCTTGACCAGCCATGACCAGAGGATCATCAAATGGATGTACAAACACATATCCTTTTTCTGCTTCCAGTTCCTTGGCGCGATTGAAACTCTCATCAAAAATCTCACCGTAAAGAATGACTTCGGCTCCATATTGCTGAGTTGCTACGGCTTTCACAAGCGGGGAGTTTTCTGGCATCACAATATGTGCTTGAGTTCCCAGCGCAGTGGCACTAAAGGCTACACCTTGAGCATGATTGCCAGCGGAACAAGCCACAATCCCTTTTTTCAAACTCGCAGCATCCAGCATAGAAATTTTGTTCATAGCCCCACGGATTTTAAAGCTACCTGTACGTTGTTCATTCTCATGTTTGAAATAAATGTTGGTTTTCAATAGGTGACTTGCGCTCCGTGAAAGCCCACATTGAGTCAACTGGACATGTCTCTGAACCCTCAGACGAGCCTCTTCAATATCTTTAAGTGTGATCTTCATACAGACAATTAAAGCTGTTCCCAAGACACGGTCAAGCCATGAATGGGAGAAAACTCGCCGTCCATTAAAGGGGGCCTCAAGTGCATATCAGATAAAACGACTTTTGTCTGATCATCAAAGTAAAAGAAGGGCGCCAAAGCCTTATTACAATGAGAACACTTCTTCACCGGCTCCTGCTTTTGCTCGGTCACTGTTCCACAAATGTGGCACTTGCGTAAATGAATGAGTAACGCCATAACAATGGTTCTCCGTGACATTTTCGCTCTTAAACCCATTGAACTTAAAAAATAGACCACACAGACTCCCTAGAGAATACCACAACTCGACCATGGTCCATAGAAGTGATTTGAGACACCGACTTCTGTTTTGCGTAAAGACATCAGTCAATTATGCATCGCGTCTAGATTCTTGGGAATCATTCCCATCTCTTAGTGTGAATAGTCATTGGACAGAAGTTTTTAGGCCATTCATTTTTTTTCTGTTTGTCCAGCTTTGGAGCCTAATAAACCCGCCGAAGTCTCATTACGAACAGGAAGAAACTCCACTTAAAAGTAAGAACCAATTCCTGCGCCCAGGGTCACCCCAGTGGAGGTTATCTCAGCACTGTTGGCTTTTAGGGTGGAGTAATCAAAACGAAGTTCACCAATAAGAGCTACATGATCATTTATAGGAAACCAACGGGCTCCCGCTGCTACACCCAGTTTTACGCCATCCCTCTTAACGTTCTCAGAGTCTTGAGAAATCAATGCCATTGAAGGGCCTGCATAGGGAACAAGTTCAGCTCCCGGTTTGTTGTCCTTAAAGTTAAAGTGATAAAATCCACCCAATGCAACTGTGGTTGTTTGTTCATCGTCCACAGTGCTAATCAGGTATGAAGTTTCTGGCCCAAATTCATGCTTCCTAAAGTTGAAACCAAACTTCAAGGCTGTAGAGAGTAATCCGTGCTCTACTTTCTGTGTCACACCAGAACTTTCTGTGGATTCAGATGTCTGTCCATAAGACGCCTGAAGGACTATGGAGTATTGCCTCTGGCCATTTCCATCCAGCCCCTTTTCCTGCCACACCCCTTGGTCAATACGAATGATATCCCCTTTTTTATATTTCAGGTGTTTAGGAAAGCGAACAATGCCCTTACTTCCTTTAACCTTAATAACTCGAATATACTCGGCCGCAATTGCCGAAAGTCCCATAGAAAAAATAACTAATAACAGAAGAGCCTTCATCAACTAAAAGCCTACCCAAAAACTGATTGTATTGCGAGGGTTTTCAGTCTGAAGCCAAAGGTCTAGGGATGGTACGCCGAACTACGACCCTATGATAGCTGTGGTTTTGAGAAATCACCACGGGCTCTCCAATTGTTTCACGAAGATCCTGTATAACCTTATCATACTCAGAGCCAGAAGACTTTCCACCAAATCGACTCACAACAACGTCCGAAGTCTCAAGCTCCATATCACGAACAGATAAGTCTAAAATCAGAACGCCACCCATATTTAAACTAGATATTATTGAAGACCTATAAACATCGTAGGGAAAAAGGTAACCCAGGCCACGAAAAGAGGTGATAATATCATAGTTTTCCCGAGTAACCTCTGGCGCACCAGGTTCAAAAGTTTGAATTTTTACAGCTTTAGAATTTCTCATAATGAGGTCTTTAGCCATTTGAATTATGTTAAAACCTCCTTTTTCTACCTTATCTATTAAGGTTAATTGAGCTTTGGGATGGTTTCTAGCAATCAAAATATCAATGCCACCGATGCCACTCCCAATATCCAAAACTGATGGAGAGTCAAAATCCTGGAGAAAGTCTTTAATGAGAATCCAGTCTTTGTAGACTCGCCCTGAAAAATAGGCATGAGTTCTTGAGCCATACCCCATTCCTGTTAAGTAATTTGTGTAGGCGGGGTTCGACTCTAGAAAACGAATGACTTCGGAGGGAATATCTAGACTTTGATAAAAAGACGTCGGCTCACTGTTTCGTGAAATGATATCTGCACAGTTTGGAGTGGCAACACTCTTATGCGAAGCTAAGATACAATAAAGAGAAAAAACAAGGCTCAAAATCAACTGTTTTGAATGGTATAAGAAAGCCGATCGATACATTCAGCCACGATACTTTAAAAGGCTATTTTTTGATAGTCGGCACCATCTCTGTAAAAAGAAGTGAACTTTGTTGTCAAAAATAGGCAACGAATCTAATGAACCCCGCCTTATTTATCAGAAAAAGTGTAAGAATTACAAGAAACTTGAGGTAAAGAGCCTTTCGCCGTCCTCAGGCTAGTGTCGTAACCAATAAAATTTTTCACCGGCAGCGCAGGAATTTTTGAGTAAATTCAATGCGAGACGACGAAGGACTGGCCAGAAGCCAATTCGAGGAGGAACAAATTGGAGTTGCTTAAAAATAACCAGCTGGGGGTGAAAAATTTTATTGGTTACGACACTAGTCGACCTCTTGACCTTGCCTCCAAATACTCACAAAAGACTCCACCTTTAGTGAAGCTCCTCCCACAAGAAAACCATTCACGTGGGGCTGTGCCCCCAGTTCTCTAGCATTTTCAGGCTTCACACTTCCCCCGTACAACACAGGAACTTTCTCACTCTTTCCAGGAAAGATTTGCTCCAGTTGAGTTTTAAGTGCTTTATGAGCCTCTTCCACCTGTTCTGACCTGGCAACCTCACCAGTGCCAATGGCCCAGACGGGTTCGTAAGCCACCCAAAAAGTATGGATGAAGTCCCAACCCTTTAAAGCGATTCTTAACTGTTCACAAATCACATCCAGAGTTTTTTCTGCCTTCCTCTCGTCGAGAGTCTCACCAACACAAATCACAGGAGTGAGACCGACCTGAGCGGCTGTCTGCATTTTCTTTTGCGTATCTTCATTTGTTTCATTGAACAATAACCTTCGCTCGCTGTGGCCAACCAGCACATGGGTGGCCTTCATTTCTTTGAGCACAGCTGCAGAGTTTTCTCCTGTGAACGCTCCTGAGGTCTCCCAGTGAATATTTTGCGCTCCCCAATTCAACCCCTCCAAAAGCTCATTTCCAGATAGCTGATGAAGCGTGAGTGCGGGTAAGAATAAGGCAAAGTTAGATCGTTCACTAATACTTACCGCTGAAGCAAAGTCTTTGAGAAAAGCATTTGTAACTTCGGGACCATGATTCATTTTCCAGTTTCCAGCACAAATAAGTTTTGAAGACATAAGTAACCTTTCTCAATTTTTATGATCAATCTACTTTGGGAGTACTTGGTAAATACTCACCGTCTGTATTTTCAGAACGCTTGGCCGGCCTTAAGGCCTCAATACCTGGCAGACGACCTCCTTGAAGATATTCAAGACTGGCGCCTCCCCCCGTAGAAATATGCGACATCTCATTGGCAAAGCCACTGGCTTTGGCAGCTGCAGCGGAGTCTCCTCCTCCAACAATGCTCACTCCCTTGTTAGTGGCCACAGCTTTCGCAATAGCAAAAGTGCCCTTGGAGTACTCTGGCGTTTCAAAGACACCCATAGGACCATTCCAGAAAATGGTTTTTGCAGAAGAAATGAACTCAGCATAAAGGGCTTGTGTTTTTGGCCCAATATCCACAGCCATCCAACCATCATCAATCGCAGCGCTATTCGTCTCACGCAGACTTTTCACCTCTGTGAACCCCGTCACCACCCGGTGATCCACAGGTAATAGAATTCTTTTACCTCTGGCTTCCATTCGCTGAATCAAGCTACCAGCAAATTTGATTTTGTCCTTTTCCACCAGTGAGCCACCAATGGCGATTTTTTGAGAAGCAAGAAATGTGTAGGCCATGGCTCCACCGATCACCAGAATATCAACCTTATCAATAAGCTTTTCAATCACTACAATTTTGTCACTGACTTTAGCTCCGCCCAGGATGGCCACAAAAGGAGGTAGCCCCCCCTCTTTCACCAAGTCCAACATTTCGATTTCCTTTTTCATCAGAAACCCAAGCCCTCGGTTTTTGACCTCACAAGGAAGACCAACAACGCTCATGTGCTTGCGATGACTAGCGCCAAAAGCATCATTGATATAAATGTCAATATAAGAAGCTATCACCTGAGCCAGCTCAGGATCATTTTTAGTTTCTCCTTCATCAAAACGTAGGTTTTCAAATAAAATGATTTGGTTGGACTTCAGTCCTTGAAACAAAGCTTTTGCCGCATCTCCTCGCAAATCATCGACGAACATCACCTCACACTCTAAAACCGAGTTCAAATACCGAGCGACTGGCTCCAAACTCAGCTTTATTTTATCCTCTTCTGTTTTAGGCCGTCCCAAATGAGAGGCGATGACCAACTTGGCCCCTTGAGACAAAGCATACCTAATGGTGGGCAAGGCCGCTTGAATGCGGCTGTCATCGGCAATCTCACCATCTTTTAAAGGCACATTGAGGTCCAATCGCATGAAGACACGCTTATCATCTAGCTCAAAATCCTCAATGGATCGAATTCCGACGAGAGATTTGGACATCCTACAGTCCTTTCTCTGCCATGTAATTGGCGAGATCCACCATACGGTGAGAAAACCCCATTTCGTTGTCATACCAGGAAAACACTTTGGCCATTTTGCCACCCATCACCATGGTGCTGGGAAGGTCCACAATGGAGCTATTTGAATTACCATTGAAGTCCGAACTGACCAAGGGAGCTTCCTCTGTTGCCAAAATGCCTTTTAAAGGCCCCCCTTGAGAGGCTTTAATTAAAGCCATGTTAATAGCCTCCACCGAAACAGGTTTTTCTGAGTTAAATACAAGGTCCACAACACTGACATTGGGGGTGGGCACCCTTATGGCCACACCATCAACCTTTCCAGCCAGCTCCGGTAGAACAACCCCCACAGCCTTGGCAGCACCCGTTGTGGTGGGAATCATGGACAGAGCTGCTGCGCGAGCCCGCCGCAAATCCTTGTGGCCAGCATCTAGAACTTTTTGGTCGTTGGTGTAAGAGTGGATGGTTGTCATGAAGCCATTCACAATTCCAAATTCATCATTCAGTACTTTGGCAAGAGGTGCCAGACAATTGGTCGTACAGGAGGCATTAGAAACCACTTTATGCTCACCAGGCCTATAGGTTTCATGATTGATTCCATAAACAATGGTTTGATCTGCACCAGGTGCTGGAGCTGAAACCAGAACAGCTTTGGCACCGGCCTCCAGATGCTTCATAAAGTCCTCTTTATTTTTAAAAGCACCGGTACACTCAAGCACCAGGTCCACGCCCCACTCTTTCCAGGGAATCTGTGCAGGATTTTTTTCTTGAGACAGAGGAATGGACGTGCCATTCACTACCAAGTTATTTTCACCCGCCTCCACAGCCCCAGGAAAGATGCCGTGAGTGCTGTCATACTTGAGCAGATGAGCTGCAGACTGGGTATCTCCAAGATTATTGATTCCGACAATATCCAGGTTTTCAAACCCAGCTCGGAACAGAATCCGGCCAATTCGCCCAAAACCATTGATTCCGACTTTCAAACGACTCACAGACAGTCTCCTTTGTATGAGTATGAGGGCTGTAACTTAGATCAGATTGAAGGCCGGTGCAAGTCAGCAGACAGGTGTTATACCGGTCCAATTTGAATTTTTCAGTATTTTTTTACTGAAACATCTAGGGTGTCACCATTTCAGTTTTGGAAAAGTCCGAAGAGCATTACTCTTGGTGACACTTGAGAGCTCCAGAAGAGAAATGTTTTTAAGGTCTGCAACAAACTGAGCTGTATGAATCACATACTCAGGCAAGTTTTTGCTCCCACGCCTGGGCACAGGCGCCAAAAATGGTGCATCTGTCTCTACATGAATTCTTTCTAATGGCAAAGATTGAACCACAGCTCTCAATGCATCGGCTTTTTTAAAAGTGACCACACCACTGATAGATATATTCAAGCCCAGTTTCAGGGCCTCGTCTGCCAACCATTGGGTGCCAGTAAAGCAGTGCACTAGGCCCTTCACTTTTCCACCAAACTCGTTGAGAATCTCCACTGTGTCCTCTTCGGCATCTCGAGTGTGGATCTCCACAGGCATTCCCAAGTCCACGGACACTTGAAGCTGTTTTCTAAAGGCCTCCCGCTGCACATCCCGAGGAGAGTTGTCATAATAGTAATCCAGGCCGATCTCTCCCACAGCCACAATACGCGAATGAATCAGGTTTTCTCTCAGCCATTGCTCTACATCTTCGGAGTAGTCACTCGCATCGTGGGGATGAACCCCAAGCGTTCCAAACACACTGTCCGGAAACTGCTGAACCAATTGCAAAACCTCAGAATGATCCTTGGAGCAAGTACCTATGGTGATCATGCGTTCCACTCCCAGATCTAAAGCCTGTTGGACGGCCTGGTCAGGAGGTATATCCAAAAAATTCAAATGACAATGAACATCAATCCAGGCAGGCATCAAATCAACGACTCCTGCTCCGGGTGTATAATAGATTTCATTTTAAGGTACCCACTCTCGAGCAACAACTGCCGGTCCACATTAGAAAGCAGCTGAGTCTGCATATAGCTAATAATCTGAAACACCTGATCCAGCTTCCTAAGGTCTCCCACGGGAGCCTGCTGTAATTCCACCATAAGATCTGAGTGATGAGCCGGTTTGTATTCCTGCACCCGAAGATCCCTAAGCATCTGCTTCCAGGTTTCCAAAATCACTTCCAGTTGAGCCTTGTCTTTAGCAATGGTCTGCAAACCCTCGACCCATTGTAAATAAGTTTTTTGAGCCATCAAAACATCCACCAAAGAATGCATAGCTAGCTTCCGATTGTCATCACTCTCGTCTTGAAGTAATTGCTCTGCTCGTGTGACACTGCCATTGGCTGAAGACAAAACCCAACCATCAGCCCCAGTAATAGTTTTTAAGTGCTTCTCTTCCAGAGGCCCAAAGCGAACCACCTGAGTTCGTGACCGAATCGTGGAAAGAATTTTTCCTGGCTGTGAGGTCACAAGAACAAAGTAGGTTTTTTCAGGTGGCTCCTCAATCACTTTCAACAACGCATTTCCCGCCTGAAGATTGAGCTTGTGGGCATCGTTAATAACCACAACTCGAGCTCCCTCCCAGTTACGTAGGTGAAGTTTTTTAAGTAACTCCCGAGCCTCTTCCATTTTGATTTGGGCATTTTCGGTATTGACCACCAATAAGCCCGGGTGCTGGCCCCTTTGAACCTGCAGACAAGAGGAGCATAGCCCACAAAAATCCACATGACTCTCGGAGCATAAGAGTGCCTGAGCCAAACCCAGAGCCATTTTGAACTTACCCACCCCTTCTGGTCCGAGAAACAATTGGGCATGGGGCACCTGGTTTTTCACTAAAGCCTGATGAAGTCCTTGTTTTACACGGTCGTGCCCGAGGATCCCCTTCATAGCTTCAACCAACCCCTGGCCCGCATCCGCTGCTGCAACTCATTGAAAAGTTGCTCCGGTGACGCTTCAGCATTTAACACCAGCCAATTTTCAATATCCTCATTGGCCAGCTTTAAATAATAATCACGCACTTTCACATGAAAGTCGTTGGCTTCTTTCTCAAAGCGGTCCAGAGGTTTTTCTCCGCGAGCGTCACGGGAGTTTCGACGCCGAAGACTCTCTTCTAAGGAGAGGTCCAGCAATACCCAAAGGTCCGGCTTCATACCTCCCGTAGCTATGCAATTTAACTGATCTACCAACGAGCGATCAATACTACGCCCCCCACACTGAAAAGCCAGGGTACTTCCATAAAACCGATCACAAAGAACCCACTTGTTTTGCTCTAATGACGGACGAATACGAGACTCCACGTGCTGGGCTCGAGCAGCCTCATAGAGCAGAAGTTCTGCTGTGGGCACAGGAGCTTCGCCTTTTGTTCTCAACAAAAGATGCCGGATGTCTTCAGCCAACGGCGTACCTCCCGGCTCCCTAGTCAGCACCACATCCTCACCAGAAGACTCCAGCAAGGTATGAAGTTTTTGAATCAGAGTGGATTTTCCCGAGCCATCGAGACCCTCAAATACAATAAATGCCATGACACTTTCCGTTTTACTTGAGTCACCGGGAATGTCACCCAGACATTGAGCCAGACTCACCATAAGACGCGTTGAGCCATAGCTTCAAAGCATAAATAGCCTAGAAAAATTCTCCGATAAATACCCATGGCAAAAATCGAAAAGATTAAGGTTCTTATAGCAGATGACGATGGACAGACCTCTCGCCAACTGTCTAGCTATATTTCAGAACATGGTTTCGAATGTCGCCTGGCCACCAATGGTCCAGAGGCTCGCCAGATGATTCTACGTTGGAAACCCAAGCTTGTGCTTGCAGACCTCATGCTGCCCGAGGGCAATGCTTATTCCCTACTGGATTTTATCAAAACAGAACCCAGCCTGCGTCATACTTTTATTCATGTTATCGTGATGTCTGGCCACAATAGTATATTCAATGTCCGCCAAGCTTTTGACCACGGCGCCAAGGACTATTTGGTCAAGCCCTTCAATATCAAGGATGTCCTCCAGCGACTGGTTTTTCATTGCCGCTCTTACAGAAGCCTTAAGGATTTAGGAAAAAAAGAATATAAGAAAATCGATGAGTCGTCTCTGATGCTTCACCTGACAGACCTGGTTTTGAGACAGGCTATTTCAAGAGCTTATCTGGCCGACAAGTTATTTAACCTGACTCAAATGGTCTCCATGAAGGTTGATGGTGTCCGCTGCTCCATTGTACATGTGCTTGATCAACAAAAGGGCCTTGTCGTAGTGTCCAATGACAATAAATCAGCCACCGGTATTCAACTGGATATGAACAAGTACCCCGAAATCCTGAACGTCAAAAATACAGGTCAACTGATTGCCATTGAAAACCTAGAATTGAGCCGTGAGCTAAAACCCATCCGCAAACTGCTGAAAGACGTGGTGTTTAACTCTATGATTGTCTGCCCTGTACGCCGAGGTGGAGACGTTTTTGGAGTTCTATCGCTGCGTATGCCCCCCGAAAAAGAAACTGTTTCTGACAATGAGATTCGCTTTGTGGAGATTGTTGGCCATGTTGTCAGTCTTCTCCTTGATCAAGAAAAAGACAGTAAATCCGGTGACTTTTGGAATGAAGCCTCATTCTCCAAACCCATCCCCTTTCCTGCCACAAATAAATCGAATAAACCTGGGAAATAGGTTGAAACCTCGCCTTGTGATATCTATAATCCACGGCTCTTCTCAGAGGAGTTAAATAGCTATGGAAATGATGACACTGGTTGGTATTTTTCACGTAATTGTAGCCCTTCTTTTAATTGTACTGGTTTTACTTCAAGACCCTAAAGGGGGGGGAGCTGCTGGAATGTTTGGCGGTGGCGGAGGCAGCCAAAATAGTTTTTTTGGAGCTTCTGGAGCAGGTAACTTTTTGACAACCCTCACCAAGTGGATGGCTGTAATTTTTGCAGTCACAAGCATTGGAATGACCTATATGACCAGCCACCAAGGTGGCAGTGTGATGGATGAATTTGTCCCCGAAGCTGCAGCTCCCATGGAGGCTCTCCCTAACTCTGGAGTGGATAGTGGAGCCCCTGCCGAAGAAAAAACAGAGGATTCTTCCGAGACAACAGCTGAATGATGAGCTAGCCTGAAGGGGTGATATTAGAAAAACCCTTTTTGTTATTTGTACTTCCTGCGACTTTCTTGGCTCTGGGCCTGGCTGTTGCCAGCTTTCATGTCACTCCAACTCCCTATAGGCCCCCTGAATACAGCCTTAACAATGAGTTGGCAATTATCACAGCTAACGAAGGGCATGTGGAAATCAGCCGCTTCCACACCTCTCACTCCAGCCCATTGCCTAAGGGACAAAAACTCAGTATTTCGCTTTACAACCTAGATCGCATTCAAACTCGTCTCGCCTCCAAAACCCGAGTTCAATTTCTGGATGGCTATGAGTTAGAGTTCCGGCCCAAATCCATGTTTGTTATTGAACAATGGAGCCCCAAAGACAATCAGGGGCCTATTTATATGAATCTGCTTGCCGGAGACTATAAGGTGATTCAAAAAGGACGCCCTGGAAGTGTATTTATTGTCAAACAGGGTCAAGTTTTTGACCCTTTACGAAAACCTCAAAAAAACCTCAGAGTCCTGGCTACCCATATTCACTCCTCTATAGAGACCTCTGTTGTCACCGCAAAACAATCAAAGAAACCTAAAAATAATGATATTGCTGAAGTCAAAGTCCCATTGACAAAGGCCCCGCTTATCAGAACCCTTTCCAATGAGTATATTGATGAAACCATTGCCAAAAGTCGTGATCAATTTGTAAAATGTCAGCAATATGCCATAAGAGAGAATAAGGCCTCAAAAGGTCAGCTTCTTGTAGGCCTCTCTATTGAGCCCATTGGCAAAATGAAAGAAGTTCAAGTCCTGGCATCGGACATTAAAAACCCAGAACTACACAATTGTATTTTGAAGGTGCTCGGCCGTACCAGCTTTAGGTCTTTTGATGGACCTGAAATAGTTCGATCATACCCGTTTATTTTTGAATAAGAGCCTCTCCGGTACAGCCCTTTATCGATAATCATGCAGGTAATCCACATTTTCAGGCACCCAAGGCTCATAGTTGCCTTCTAATTCAAAAACTCTCTCCCCAATCTGACTCTTAACTTGTCGGGGCCTATGAGTGAACTCAAAATTATCATGAACAAACCCCTCAGTCTGCAAAAAGGGAACGATCTCTTCTGCGGCTTTTTCACTGAGAGCTGGTCGCTTAGCCAAGTCCTCCAAACTTTTTTCGAACTCCTCTTTAGTAAACCCATAGTTTTGAATCATGTCTTGAGCCACTCGGCCCACCTGCTCTGGTTTTAAGCGACCATCTTGAAATAGATCAATTGCTGTTTGAAAAGTATTGTAGGTGGGCAGTGTTCTCCTGCCAAACTTAGTGTAGTACTCTGTGTCTGTATCTGCAGCCAAGTTGATATAGATTTTCTCTACAGGATCATTTTCAGGAATCTCCTGCTGCAGTCGTAAAATGGTCTCCATCTGATTACCCACAACACGAAAGCTTTTAAGAACCAAACGAAGATCCTTTTCAGTCAGACGGCGAGCACAAATATCTGAATACAACGAGTAAATAGTGGCATCGGCTTCACTGTCATCACCCCAAAGGACTTGTCGAACGTCATCCCTTAAATGCAATCGCAACTGCAACAAAGCTTGAAGCTTGTAGCCAATCTGATGAGTCAATCGCCACAGCCTTTTGGGACGAAGATTTTTGAGATTATCTTTAAGAAAAATTCCATAGGGATAAATTCCATCCAAGTTGAGCTTTTCATGAATCTTCTTTTCCATCTGTGGAAATGAAGCTGTAATAAAATAGATCGGAAAGTCCTCTCTTCCCGAATGACTCTCTTGCCAGGAGTTTCTCAAAGCACGAACGAGAGCCCCTGTTCCAGGGACGTTTCTTTTTTGAAAGGCTTTTTCCAGAGCTGTCTGATAAAGGCCTTTCAAAGTTTCAAATTTTGTATCTAGATAAGTTTTATCCAAATCCCAAATAAACACCTCTTGGGCCTCACCTTCAGCCTGATCAGAAGCATATTTAAAAAACACCACATCGGCGGTGATCTCAGCTCTTGTTCTCCATTCTGCCATAAGCCCCTCTTTGCCTACCGATTATCTAACAGGTTGATGAAAAAGTCATCTCAGCAAAAAAAATCCCATCGCAGTTCAGTAGACAGACTGTGGCGTTCGTGATAGCCCTCGTTTTCGATGAAACTTGTGGATATTGAAACTCTTCAACGAAACCTGAACTTTTGGCCTCAAAAGCCCTGGCCCAAGTCCATGCCCTGTCTAGCTTTGAACGGAGAGCTTTTGTGTGGGTTTGAGCGCAAGCAAGGACAGGCCATTGAAGTGAGCGAACCTCTTTCAGAAATTTTTTCACAACTTTACCCAACTCTAAAACTCTCTGAGCTCGCACGAGCTTTCCAGCGCCTGAAACCACTCTTGAGTACAGAAGAGATGTCCCTTCTACTCAACACTTATGACCTTCGAAACTCTCACCGAACAGAAAAGTTCTTCTTGCTATTTGAAAGAATGAATCCTGAATTTCTCAACTGGTGTGATTTAAAAGCTCCAGGAGTCAATGACCTGGCCATTTTACTTTGCTTTGAGGATTTAACCCCCTTAGACGGAGTGACCCAAAAAATTGCTACTGACCACCTCTCTAAGTCTCAAGGAGTTTTGGCTTTGGAGTTAGCAGGAGAACTGATTCTTTCTGGGCTCATGCAAGAAATCACAAACTCCCTTTCTCTAAAGTCCACATCTGCATGGTTGACTCAACTGAAACGGCTACGCTACCCCATCACTACAGAAAAAAGTAACAAAAAAGAAAAGCGACTGAATCACATTCCGTGGCCCAAAGGCACCACAGCTCAATGGATCAGAAATGGTGACCAGGACTGTATAGAACTCAGAGTTCGTGCCCTTGGAGCTAAAGAGCTCTCTCAACAGTTAGAAGTTTTAAAGTCCTTATCTGAAAAGCAACTTGGAGACTGGCTGTGAATCTCACTTTGTTAATACAGACATTTGACAAAGTATTTATTGATCGCCTTAGCCTAGGCAGCTCTCTAGCTAAACGCTTGATGTTTTTGTTTCCTTCAGAGTCCATTGAAGTTGTAGATAATCGCCCATTTTCTGACAGCGATGGCCACCTCACAGTTGAAGAATTTGACCGTTCAAAAAAGAACCTCTTTATCACGCCTTTTAAAGGCAAGTTTTTCAAGCGTTGTCCAGGAGCTCGACCTGGACTTGCCTGTTGTAATTATTTTGTTCTCAACTGGGGACTTCAATGCGATATGAACTGCTCGTACTGCTATTTACAAAGCTTTATCAATACCCCAGTTTTGACCATTTACTCAAACTTAGATAAAGCTCTATCTGAGCTACAAAGCTTCACCCAAAGCCTTGGCAATCAACCTCTACGAGTGGGAACTGGCGAAACCGTAGACTCTCTCAGCCTCGACCCCCTCACATTATACTCTCATGATTTGATTGAGTTTTTCAGAGACAAACCAAACTGGACTCTTGAATTTAAAACTAAATCTGACAAAGTGGAGCAGTTCCTTGATTGTGAACATGCCGGTAATGTTGTGGTCAGTTGGTCCATCAATGCCTGTGACGTGATCAAAAAAGAAGAGCACGGAACCGCCTCCCTCGAGGCTCGCTTGTCTGCTGCTGAAAAATGTAAAAATAATGGCTTCCCAGTGGCCTTTCATATTGATCCTATGGTCTGGCATGAAAACTGGAAACAAGGCTATTCGAACTTGGTGAAACAAATCACAGAGAGATTTTGTCCCAAAGATATGCCTTATATTTCTGTAGGTGCGCTCCGCTTTCAACCTGAGCAACGCCATATGATGCGAGAACGTTTTGGAATGAACAGTTTTGTTACTAGGGCTGAAATGTTTAAAAGCCCAGATGGCAAACTTCGTTACCACCAAGACATTCGCAAAGAAATGTTTGAATTTCTTACTCGCGCATTCAAAGCAGCCTCACCAGATTGGAGGCTATTTCTCTGCATGGAAACACCAGAAACTTGGCTGGCCTCTACAGGCAGTCTTCCCCAGAAAAAACAAGAGCTTGAAACATTATTTGATCCGCGCCTAATTAAAAAGCATCAAAAATCCTTGAAACCATCCACCGACGCTTGATACGCTTTAAGAACTACTAAGGAGGTGACTTAATGAACCTGTCGATCCTATTATTTTTATTTCTAAGTATTTCTTCATTCTTCTCCTCAGCGGCCACAGAGAGCTTTAAATACAAAGCTGATAAGTACACCAGCGTGAATATTCATAACTCTTTTGGAAATGTTTCCCTCGCTCCCAGCACAAAAAATGAAGTTAATGTTGTTACCAATAAAAGAAAGTGGGGAAAACGCTGTTTTCTAAATATGAACTCTCAAGGCAAACAGCTGCGCATTGAAATCAATGACACAGGTTGGATTATGGATAACGAATGCCGAGTAGACTTGATTGTTTCTCTCCCCCCCAGCTTGGACGTACAATTAAGGGCTGGCAATGGAGACGTAAATATTGTCGGTTCCAAAGGAGACGTTGATGTCAAAGTGGGAAGCGGAAGCCTTCAAGTCCAAAGTGACCTGAGGCGGCTGTCCGCATTGATTGGTAATGGGGATGTTATTTTTGGTGGAAAATCAGAACAGACCAAAATCACTACTGGCAAAGGAGATATCCAATTTGAGCTTCTAGAAAAAATCAACGCAAGAATTATTGCCCGTTCTGGCAATGGAGACGTTATGATCCGTCTACCTGAAAAGTCCAAAGTTCATGCAAGAACTACTGTGGGTAATGGTTTGGTCCGAAATACATTCCAAAATGAAACTCAGGATCCTGATGTTGATGTGGAAGTCATCACGGACTATGGAGATATTCGTATTCAAGAAAACTGAGGGATTAGATATGGTCTACCAAATCGGTACAGGAACTCAAAAAAGAAGGGCAATGCCCACATCATAGCCTTCTCTTTCTTGCTTGGTAGTAATACCACTACTTGAAAACTCCATAGGCTCTTTCCAATAGTGGCCTGAAACCTGAAAAATTCCGTATTCAATGAATGCTCCCCCTCGAATACGTGTCCCCTTTAGCTGGGTCCCCAGGTGGGATTTTTTTGGAAAGAAATGACGATACTCCCCTTCAAGCCCAATAAAGCTTAAGAAGTACATCTTTAGCACACCTGCAGAAAAGGGATTTTCCCACTCCTCTCCAGACGAGCTATCTTCAGTCACTTGAAGCCCTCCTCTAAGTAAGATATGCGTGGACTGTAATGAGGCTCCCACTAAACGCAAGCTCAACATTCCAGATCTAGTTTCCAAATGACCATCACGCTCCTCATATTCAGCCCTCAACCCTAAAATTGTAACCCATAAATCTAGCGCATAAAGCTTAGAACTTTCATCAATTTTAACCTTACCACTGCCATTGTCTGAGGTTAACTCATAGTCAAACTGATGTCCGCTCAGTTGCATTTCAAACCAGTTGGCACTACGATTCACAGATAACCAATGATCCCATAAACCAATTCTTTGCTTCTGTGACAACCAATCCGCCAAAGTCCAGCGAGTGGACTCTTTATTACTCTGTCGTTTTTTCATCAGATCCATTTGAAAATACTGAGCTTCAGCCGGTAGGCAGAGCGAAAGAAGAAACACTACAATAAAAATATTTCTCATTAGTTCCTACAAGGCAATCAGTAACAATAGAGCTAAGTTTCCAATAAAGCTCAATGAAGTCACTAGAGGTTTATTCTCTCTCAACTCCTGATCTAACTCTGTCATTTCAGGAGAAAAGTACTCTGGATTGATATTTTTTCTTAATTCCTCACCCAGGGCATATTTTTGCTTTAGCCGATTCAACTCTTTGGGGATTCTCACTAATGATTCTTTTTTAATCTCACCAATACTGCTTACTCTTTTTAAATGAACAGTGATTGTTTGCCTTTCAACAACGTCCACAACTCCTTCGGCAAATATTTCCACATTAGCATTAGCAAAGACAGGCTTAAGTGTATCACTCACCACACGAACTAACTGAATTTTATCACCCACCTGTACACTAGTGTCTGACGAGATTTCTGCTTTAAAGTACTGACGACCATCTTCTGCATAAACAACATCTGACTTTAAACCATCTATAACAACAAAACCCTGGTAGGGGACTGACGAAATAAAATCCCGTACTAACTTCACCCCAGATTCCACTAATTGTTTTGAAATTGGCACAGAGGGCTGTAGCCTTAATTCTTGCTGCCATAACAGACGGCCAAACTCCCCTTCATAGACCTTCATATGCATTGTAAAGCCATCCAAATATGTAGTGATCACAGCATTGGCATCAAGAAGTTGTCCAAGAATAATAGCATCTGCAGGCTTTAAAGCTCCTCGAGATTGAAATACATCTTTTTGTTGCAGGAAGTTTTTTGACGCTACTAGAAACCGTTTATTATCTGTCAATACTCGCCTGATTTCCCACCAGGCCTCATCTGCAGCCTCACGATATTGAACAGATGTCTGCAAAGGAAAGATCACAAGACGGCGCACTAGAGAGTGCTCACTTTGAGCAAAAGTCACCACTCCCGAGACCATAAAGGCAAACAAAATCAACAATCTCATCACTGAAATCTTAACATTGTCATTCAAAACCGTCGTGAAGAGGGCTCCCTGAAGGGACTTTTCAGGAGATTAGTCCTACCAATTAAGGTCCTGTTTTGGAATTTCCACCCAGCCCTCAGACCTGGGAAACCCTCGAGGCCTGGGTTCACAAAGCCCTTTAAAAGATAAAACAGCTGTCAAAGCACATAAAAAAGCTTCAAAGGAGTGGGTATTCTCTGTCATAGCCCGTACATCTTGCACATATAAAAAAGCAATATCCTTATCAATAAGACGCTCTAAAATAGCTCTTCTTGATTCTTTTCCACCAAATGCATGTCGATGAAAGCGAAGGTGGCTTTTTTGAATATTCAATGAGCGCCCCATTCGCCATAATGCCAGCTTGGCATACACTTCACAAATGGGAACCTTTAGTCTACGAGTAATAAAATGAGCACGAGCTGTCAGTGGAGCCATGTTAGCACCTAGGGCATGATCTGGGTGAAATACCTCTTCCAACTCTGTTTGCATATAAAACTCCACACAACGCTCTGTATAAGGAGTAAAGAGTTTTTTAGGTCTTTTATTCGCATTTCTCTTTCGGTAGTGCTTCCATAACCACTGAATTTCTTCTTCTTCACACTCCTCAAAACCAGGACATTTTAGCTGGCAGCGAACACACTTTGGTAGCTGCAATGGAACATCAAAAGCCACACTCTCTACTTGAGAGGGAAGCTGTGAAATGATTCTGTGAACCATAAGATCTGAAGAGACATCACCTTCCGACTCCACTTTTTCAAACAGCCGATTCAAAAATATTTTATTTTGCTCTGGATAATAGTCCACCAGTGCTATACATGTTTTATCAGTTTTTCCTCCCCCTAGAGAAACACCAACAAAATGATGAACTTTAATATCGGACTTTTGATGTTTAAGAGCCTGTCCTAGATAACCAAATTGTACAGCTGGAGATCTTTTAGAGGCTACTTTTTTAGAAACTTTCTTACCTTGTGTCACTCAGTTTCCCGCACGGCTTTGACGTCGAAAACTTGGAACCCCTTATCCTTACACAGTCTCATCAAATCACTTTTTTTAATGGGCTGAGACCAGACCATTACACACCCACCCCCACCGGCACCACAAATTTTAATAGCATCAGCTCCATTTTGAAGGACTAGCTTTTTTAACTGATCAATTTCTGGAGAATTAAAAGAAAGTGAGAGCTTCACTCTGGATTCAAACTCTTTTTGAAAAAGTTCACCCAATTGATCCCACTCTCCCTGACGACAAACTTTCGCGACATCTTCAGCCACGCTCTTGATTTCATATAAAGCTTGAATCACCAGAGGCTCTCTTGCCACAGCAGACTTATAAACCTCCCAGTTATTTAAACCCGAATGGTGTGGACGCCCGGTATAAACCAAAAACATATTCTTCTCTAAAATGCCTTCAGGAAACTCTAAAATTTCCTCCACCGGTCCCTCGTGGCTATAATGCAATAAATGTAGCCCTCCATGAATTGCTGGAAAATAATCCTGCGTACCCGTTGGAGTATTCAATACCTGAGCCTCTATATTGGAGGCTAACGTCACCTGGTCCAGAACGCTCAACTCTCTGTTCCTCCACTGAGCAAATGCCTTGATCAAACTCACTGAAAGACTTGAACTCCCTCCCAACCCTCCACCCACTGGACTTTCAGACCTGCATTCAAGAGTCAAACCAGAGGAAGGCTGCCACCAAGATATGTGCCCTTTAACTAAGGATAATTGCTCATCTTTGCTTTGCATAAATGCTTGATAGCTTTCAAAAGATTTGTGGTAATCAAGATCATGCAGGTGAAACTCGAAAAAACCGTCGTCCCTTGGAGTCAAATCCACATAGGTTTTAATATCAATACTCAAGTTGGTTGTGATAGCTCCACCCACAAAACTATAAAGTGGCCACATATCCAGAGTTCCACCAGCCAGATCCACCCGAGTTGGGCTCCATGTGCTAATTGTCAACGTCACTCACTTTCGTTGGATTTTTGCTTTATCTCGGGATGATCACCCTTGAAATAGTCTTTAGACTTCATAAGTTTTTCAATAAAACTTTTATCAGCTTCAAAAATTGTGCTACTGCTATTGAGTCGTATATAATAACTCTCACCCTCCCCTTTCTGCTTATTTTTTGATACTGTCCAGAGTTCTTCTTTTCCATTGGCCAATAGGAGGCTCATTTTTACAAGAGGTTGATTTTGACGATAAACTCTCTTTGCTTTCTTATCATCAATACGATCAAAGAAGTTAATAACACTGATTTTTTTCAAATCACTCAGCCAGCTTTTTACATCTTTCTCTGAGACAGGTAGATCTTTTAACTTTCCTTGAAATACCCATTGATGGCTTTTATTTTTCTTTATTGAAAAGTCTCTTTTTGCTCCACCAGGATAATCAAAAGACATACCTACAGGGTCCTCCTTATGCCGATAAATATCTCGCTCTCTCAAGTGCTTCGGCTCCTTATTTAACACAGAAGCCCAGGACCTCTCACCCACCCAGATATCATTGTTATACTTAATATAATAAGAGCCATCATAGGCACTATGCTCAGCAAACTGAAGTACAGCCTCTGTCCCATCCACCCTCTTCACAGTCAGTGTTTTCAAATTGTTATCAAGACCATACTCACTCCAAAGAGGGTTTCCATCAGCCCCCTTTTTAGCATCAATCCTTTGCCCTTTTTCTGTAACTATATCTTCAAACCAAGCTTCAATGCTAAAGTCATCACCAAGATCCTCCACAGGGGAAATAATTCTCCATATATTATTCTCACGGAGAACTTCGATAACTTCTTGCTTTTGCTCCAACCTGGCCGAGAGGTAATCATTTTTACCCTCCCAACCCAGTATCATTGCAGCCTGTTTCTCTTTAGTTTCTTGCTTTTTTGAGCTGTTATATTCATACCAGACAATGCCCCCCAAGAACACTGCGAGAAAAGCCATAATAAAAGTTGCCTGAAACTTCTTTAATGGGTGTTTACGGCTCACAAGCTCCTCCTTCTGAACCACAAAAATCCTGCAATACATAATAGAAGCAAGGGCATTGAAACTCCGGCAATAACTACCATCTTTTCAGTAGATGTCGTCATCATTAACTGAGTGTTCTTCAGCTGTTTTGGACGAATAGTTACCAGGTCTGCCTCCTGTGCTAACCAAGTCAGGGAATTCAGGGCCAAGTCCCTATTCAAACCGTTGATCAACCCCTGATTTGTTAAAAAATCACTATCACCAAAAACAACAGCTGCATATTCAGCATCTGTGCTGACTTCGGCCTGCGAGTTTTTATTTTCATTTTCTTTTTCGTTTTCATTTTCTTTTTTAATAAGTGAACCTTCAACGCTAACCCCAATGACATAAGGGCGTTGCTCCGCCGGTTGTATCTCTTCAAGGTTTAGAGCTGAAAAACTATTTCCCGCCGACTTCACAAGGTCCTTACTCTTCAGACCCTTCGGAGCATCTGGTGCAAAAATAACCTCACTGGCCAAGTCGAAAACTGTGATCATTGCCTGAAACTTATTAGTAATCTCACTGTCTTGACTATATATAGCTCCAATAGCCGAAGCCATGCTTCGTCCCATCAGACGGCTTGTAGGACTTAAAATATAATTGTTCTTAAACTCCACTCCTAGGGTTTTTGTTAATTGAGCGATATTATGCCGCTGCCCTGGATCCGCAGCCACTAGAAGTCGACCACCGGACCTTGCATAACCCCTAAGTAATTTCATTTCTGGCTCAAGCATAGCCACAGTAGGGCCTACTATAGCAATGACCGCTGCATCCTCAGGCACCTTCGTGTTAGATATAAGATCCAGAGGCTTCGCCTGAAAACCTGAATCCTCCAAAGCTTTTTTTAGTCCTGACACTCCATTGGATTCTTCTAGATCCAACCCAGGCTCTCCATGGTTTGTCAAAAAGTAGATTGTCTTACTCTCTTCACGAGTGGCCTTTATCATAGCCGAGGTGATTTTTTCTTCGGAACTCAATGGATTATCAACTCTAACCGTTTTACCTTTGTACTCCACAAAAGCAAATAACTTCTCTCGAACTTTATCAGGAAGAGGATTGACATATTTTTGTGTCATTAAATTCTCGGTTAAAGTATTGTAAAACCGAACGTTCAGTTTTGAAGAGTTTTCTTTATAAAAATCCAAAACTTGGCGAAGTTGCTCTTTTCTCTGAGCGGCCTCCTCATGGTAAAAAACAAGGATTCGCATTTCTTCATCTATTTTTTTTAAAACACCTAAAGTCTGCTCTGACAAGGAATTGATTTTTTCCTCCGTCAAATCATAGGTCTTGTTATAGCGAATACTGAGATAATTGACCGATGCTAAAACCACAACCATCAGTAAAATGATCATTCCCATATTCATACCATTCTTTGTGGTACGCATAGTAAGAAAGTCCAAAATAGTTTTGTATTCTGTGATTAAAAGGGCTGTAAAGCTTACCAACCCTAGCCCCAAAGGAAACCAAAGCATATCCAGCCAACCACCAAGAATAAAGCGGGCCATAATCACAATAATCATACACAATGTGGCAATAGTTAGTGATGCCAATCCCCATTTAGACATTTTTTACCTCCAGCGTGATGATTCAACAACTCGTTGAGTAAGAAATACGAACAAAGCAATGGCACTCAGCATGTAAACAACGGCTGTCAACTTCAAAGTTCCTTGCAAAAACGATACAAACTGTTGCCCTACCGAGACATGTTCAAAAAATGCCGACAATACGGGGTCGTCAGAAAAGCCCGCTCCCTGGCCAATAAACCAAAAGCTTAAGATTAATACCATTCCTAAAAATGCTGCCAAAATTACAGAAGATGTTACAGATGAAGCAAAAAGCCCAATGGCAATATAAATTCCCATCAACAAAGCCAAACCAATAAAAGAACTTATCAAAGGTCCCCAAGAAAAATCTGCAAACAAGGCCGTTCCCAAAGGGTAAATAGCAGCAATTAACAACAAAACCATACCTGACATGAAAACAGCTAAAAACTTTCCAAAACTGATCTGAGTTGCAGTAATGGGAGATGTCAGCAATAAATCGTAAGTTCTCATTTTTTTCTCTTCAGCCAAAGCACGCATCGTAAATACAGGGATTGCCAATAACAAAATTAGATTGACGAGCGACAAATGTGAGGCAAAAACCGACATGTGAATATTCACTCCCTGCCCCTGATGAGCCAAAACCATAGACCTTCTGGCAAAATCAAAAATCTGCCGAATATAGGTAAAACTCAATAAACAGCAGAATAGCCCTGAAATCACAAAAAATATGGGGCTACTCACTAAGCTGCGAAAATCCTTCCATGCAATTGCAAACATCGCCCTCATTGCACACCTCCCATAGATGTTTCTTTTTCTGATGTCAGTTTTATAAAAATCTCCTCTAAATTGGAGCTTTCAATGCGAAATTCAAGCAACCCACTTCCAGACTCAACAATCTGAGTTGCCACCGCTTCTATTCCCTCTGAACTATGGGACATTTCAATATCCAACCTCATGCCATTAATCAGTATGTGCTTAACTCCCTCAACCAAAGATACTTTGGATTTGGCCTTCTCCACATCTCTCGCTACCTGTACTCCAATACGACAAGTCCCTGACTGAGACTGAGCCAAGTCAGCCAGAGTCTCAGAGGCTACGATACTTCCATTGTTAATAATAATAATTCTGTCACAGTTGGCCTGAACCTCTGGCAAAATATGAGTAGATAGAATAATCGTATGGTTTCCTCTCAAGCTAGATATGAGCTTACGCATTTCCACAACCTGTGTCGGATCCAGTCCCACAGTCGGCTCATCAAGAATTAAAATTTCGGGGTCTCCAATCAAGGCCTGAGCCAAACCAACCCTTTGTTTATACCCCTTCGATAAGTTTTGAATCATTCGTTTTTGCACATCCTGTAACGAGGTCTTTTCAATAGCAGACGCGACAGCACTATTCATAGTTTTACCGGGCACTCCCTTAAGACGAGAACAGAATTTCAAAAAATCGATCACCCTCATGTCACCATATACGGGCGGTATCTCAGGTAAATAACCAATCTTTCGTTTGACTTCTACTGGGTCTTCAAAAACATCTAACCCATCGACCTCTACAGATCCCGATGTCGGAGCCATATAGCCAGTGATGATCTTCATAGTGGTCGATTTTCCGGCACCATTGGGTCCAAGAAATCCAACAACTTCACCCTTGCTAACTTTGAAGCTTAATGTATCAATGGCTTTTCTATCGCCGTAATTTTTAGTCAGATTTTTGACTTCAATCATAGTGATCTCCCTTTAAGGAAAACGTGATGTGAGTGAGCTCACCCCCTGATACCAAAAAATCTATTTCATTCTTCTCAACTGTCAAGGCCCCGATGTATACGCAGCGCATCTTGATGCTGATATCAATAGGGTAATTATAACTTAACAAGGAGAGACCGAATATTCTTATGGGTCACTCGGCCCATTTTATCGCCTTTCACCGGCCGAACAAAACGAGACTCTGTCCAGATGACGGCAAGAAGCTCCCCTGAGTGAATATTTTTATTTTTATCCGCATGAGTTTCCGCTAAAAACCGGGCCGCCAAATGAGCCTCCTGATCGGAGACCTGCCGGTTACGATGACGAAACAAAATTCCATGAGCACTCGGAAAATCTTGCAAATGAAACCAGTAGTCCCAAGCCCTTGCACGCCTCAATAAAGACATATTATCTTTGGCAGACTTCCCTACCAAAAACTCCAGGTCACCAGCAACCATGAGCTTTCTAGTTTTGATACTTCCCTGAGGTTGTGAGCCTTTTGACTTTTGTCGATGACTGATCCTTGAATTCTGAAGCTTTAAGAATTCCTCATCAGACATAAGTCGTAAACCTGCTAATTCCTCCTCAAGCTCCATCATCCTTTGCTTGGCCCCAGCTATTTTTTTAAGGTTTTTTTTGTGCTTTTCAAAACAAATTTGAATATTTTCTGACAATCCAAGGTCAACATCTACATGCTCAGGAAATTCAGTCGCTGTTTCCAATAAGCTCTGTGATCGAACCAGTTCTTCACCGGCCCGTTTCCATTGAAAGCTTTTTAAAAGCTGAAGACCATTGCCCTGTTGCACCAAGGATTTTTCCAATTTTTTGATTTTCTTTTCTCTCTCCAGGCCTTTACTTTTGTCTTTTCTCAATGGTTTCACTCGATGATCCAACCACTGCAGTTTTAAATCCTCATAAGAAAGGTTCACACTCTCACCTTCTCCAACAGAAGCACTGCTAAAAACCTCTAAGTTCTGAATTTTTTTAAGAGAAATTTTTTTATTCCTGGAAACCAATAAGACATTTTGCCCATGAGGAAATAGACGAATCTCTATTTGCAGCACTTGATCTGATTCAAAAGATAGATAAACCACACGTCCTAAAAGGAAATCTCTTTTGACCTCAGCCAAAACCATCCCTTTAAAGTGAGCTCTTAAAAACAAGGATAAAGGTGTTTTAACCTTACTCCACTGAAAAGGAACCTGATCCAACACCCACAAAGATGGGGATTGAGGACTCAAATCAACAACAAGCCAGCGAACGCCATGCTTCGATGAATGAAACTGTAAGATGACATCTCTGTTTGAGACAAAAGCCTCCTGCAACCGGCTGCCACATAAGGTCTGTAACTCTCTTACAACGATGTCCAATTCTGATATTTTCAAGGCTTTCATACGTTCCCGAAAGACCAATTTTTTAATGGATATCTCTTCTTACCTTAACAGTTTCTAGCAAAGGCCGACAAGAAATTAGAGGCTCCAATAAAACATTTCATGTGAGCCTCTTATCAGTGGGGTGAGGTATATATGTTCAGCGACAAGCTATATGAGCTTTTTGAACAACGACTCTACTCAACGGACTTCGAGCCATCGACTCAGGAAGAGTTTATATTTAGA
>JAUILT010000132.1 GCA_030432925.1 Bdellovibrionia bacterium
TTTGGGTCAAAAAATACTGCGGTTTCTTGGCCAGCGATTTCTGGAAGGCAAGATGTGTTCGAGCAAATGACTGGAGTTCCGCATTTCATTGCTTCCAAAACGGGAAGACCAAAACCTTCGTAGAGTGAAGGGAACACGTAGGCTTCGGAGGTACAATATAAGGAGACGAGGTCTTTTTCCGGGACTAATCCGGTGAAAATAATATCGTCTTCGAGCTGCATTGCTGCGGCTTCGTGCTGGACTTCTGAGTAGAGTGGGTCCGGGCGACCTGTGATGACGAGATAGTGATTGAGGCCGAACTCTGTCTTGAGTATGTGGAAAGCTTTGATGAGTCGGACGAGGTTTTTGTGGCTACGCCATACTCCTGTGTAAAGGATGTATGGGCGGTCAATCTTGTATTTGAGGGCGCATTTGTAGGCGCGGTCTTGGTCTTTGATTGGGAAAAATTCTTCGTTTACGCCTTCGTAAATGACTTTGATTTTTGATTCTGGGATTTTGGTTACGTCAACTAAATCTTTTTTGGTGTTTTCAGAAACTGCGATGACTTTTTTGGCTTTTTTTACTGCGGATTTGAGAGTGAAATTGTAGGCAGTGCGGTGCAGTGATGAATTCATTTTTTTTCCTGGGTAGAAGGACAGTGTGAGGTCGTGGATTGTGACGATTGAAGGTTTTAAATAAAGAATTGGCGCATTGAAATGAGTGAAGTGCATCAAGTCTAATTTGGCTGCGTAAAGAGCTTTTAGAAAAGTTGTTTGTTCTGAAACCGAATAATGGGGAGAGTTGACGAGAACTTTTTCTATGCGGGGATGAGGTGATACAAATGCGTCGTATTCTGGTTGATTAAAAAAAAGAACGTATTCGTTTTGTTTATCGATTTTGAAAAGATTTTCTGTGAGTTCATAGACGTAGCGTCCGATTCCTGTGAATTTTGTGGAGTACATTCTGGCGTCGACACCAATTCTCATTTTTGGTTGGATATTAAATGGTAGTTACTAGTTGATAAACGATTTGGGCGCTATAATAGTGCAAACAATTTACATAGTAATTTTTTTTTATGGAAGGAGAAACTATTGGGAAATGGTTGGCTATTGGAATACCGGGTGGATTGGGATTGCTCTTTTTGATACTGGGAACTTTTTTGAGAAGACTTGGGGAAAGTGAATTGAGAGGGGGCGGGGTTTCGAGTCAGGCGAAAGCGAATATGGATAAGGTTTTCCGAAAACTTGAAAATGAAGCGATGGGAAAGATGAGCACGGAAGGGGATGTTAAGAATGTGGAGAAGGCGAATCGAATGCGGGAAATGCTGAATGATATGAAGAAGAACTCTAGGAAAATGGGGAGTGAGCTGCATCGACATGAGGCTGGTGGGGTGCTGGACCCGAGGAGAATTTTTTCGATTGTGGGAGGGATATTTATGGGCGTGGGGGCGCTGATGCTACTGATAAGTGCAACGATTTATTATAGTTTTTTGAATGTGTAAATTTATTCTTGCAAACGGTGGGGGCGTTCGCTAAGATTGTGGGGCTTTTGACTAGGTGGCCCTTGTTGGGGCCGGTTGATTAGTCGGAAAATTGAAAATATGGGGCGGTGGTGTAGTGGTTAACATGCCAGCCTGTCACGCTGGAGATCGCGGGTTCAACTCCCGTCCGTCCCGCCACTCAAGAAAATGGCTTGTTTAAGCTGGGCAGAGAGTAGACGGACGGACTGTTCTGAACTATTTTTGATGGTTTGTGTATTTTTTTGTAGCCTTAAAAACTTTTTAGTGGGAAGGCTTGGGGTTTAGCGAATTTTGGAAGGGAACTGGCTAGGTTGGAGGTGGGAAGGGGCGGATGGAGTGAGAGGAGGGAGCCGACTGCGACCTATTGCTAGATGCAGTCGGACTGGTAGGCGGAAGGTGATAATTTTAGTATTGTTAGCAAGAGCATTGATAATATTCGTTGGATTATAGATATAACTGATGGCATGTGAGGCTCTGTCGGGCGTATTGACATCGTCAATACTGAATAGTTATAATAGTAATGATTTAAATGTTTTGTAATGTCTCAAATTCAAATACGGATTGATGAAAAAACTAAGAAAGATGCTAAGAAGGTTTTAGATAAGCTGGGAGTTGATATGACTTCTGCTATTAAAATTTATTTAAAGCAGATCGTAATTAATAAAGGGATTCCTTTTAAGCTTGTGACTGAAAATGGGCTTACTCCAGATAATGAAGGTGAGATTATTAAGGCATCTGAAGAAGCTAAAAAAGGTAAAAATGTTTCTAAAGCGATGTCACCGAAAGAAGCGATTGATTATCTGAAAGACCTATAATGCAGATTAAGTTTCATAAAAAATTTGCGAAGGCTTTTAAGAAGCTTTCTCCTGATTTGAAGAAGAAGACCATTGAGGTTATTGAGGTTTTTACTAACAATCCGAAAGATAAGTTGCTGAGGAATCATACGTTGAAGGGGAAAATGAAAGGGAAAAGAGCTTTTTCTGTGACTGGAGATTGTCGGGTGATTTTTGAGGAAATTGATGGGTATGTAGTTGTAATTATGCTTGATGTTGGGTCGCATAATCAGGTTTATTGAGGAGGAAAAAAGTTCGGAAATGGTTTACTCCGTTCCGCCATTTTAAAAGCAGTAATACGAGCTTAGTAAAAGCCAGATGGCATTTTCCCTGGTATTACTTTTTGGACTGATTTTAGGGTTAGCTCATCGAATGTATCAGTACCTAGAGTCCGATCTATATAGGAGTCAATTGTGATCTCAGTATATCCCCAGTCTCCGTGCTCTATATTATTAGGATCCTCAGGCAGAAGACTATTTGCGATTTCGTAATTTGAGTTCGAAAAACATAAATAGTCAGGATAGTCTCCACCTAACATTGCCCTACCTCTCCATATGGGAAGCCGATTGCGACTTTCTCCATCTGCTTCTAGGTAAAAGCAGACGAGATCATTTGAAGATTGTGGATCGAGGATATTCATTCCACGATAATAGTATCCATTTAAAGATACTTCGCCACTAAACTCTGCTTCTACATTATCTTCAGATAAGGGTTTCCCTTTGTCATCCGGCTCAAGTCTATCAAGGGTCATATTTCCAAATTTTTGCCCGACTTTTGCATCTATGTCGTAAAGAAACTGAGTATCTTGGGGAACATTTGCTGAATCAGGGCTTTGATTTTGCTTTGAGTTAGGATCTACATGCGTACACCCTAAAAGAAATAAGGTTAGTAGAATTGTTGTAATAATCTTTTGAGACACAGTTTGAATTATTTATTAAACTACGCAATTGAGAATAACATGAAATAAGTTCGGAAATAGTTTACTCCGTCACGCCACGCCGAGCTAAAGGGCTTACAGTCCTCCTCTTCCCCACAAATTCGCTTCGCTAGAATTTTATTGGGGCCCGATTTTTTTCTGGAAATTTATAAATGAGGTGCAGAATGCACACGGACTGATAAGTTCTGAACGTTTTAATAGTATACGAATAAGCCCTCCTTTCAATTTGAATAAGAAAAGAGGGCTAAATCCGACCTGGCTATTTGTGTTTAATTGTGTATCCCCCTGGCGGACCATCATGGATACGCCTGTAGCATTTGCTGCCTGAGATTTTTTTCTGATGGCAAGTTGGAAAGTAGTGACAAACCTGTAATCCCATGACCACGCCACCTTTCTCACTAACCCGTAGTCGGCCATCGATCTCGGGGAAGATTTTGATGGCTTTAGTCAGAAAGCTCCCGGACAGGCTATCTTCTTTGATTGCCAAAAGTTGTTGATACTTAGCAGGGAAAATCCTGGCGATGCGACTACAATCCTTGGAATGAGTATTGAACTCCTCCTGATTCCAGTTGTTGTGCATTGTGCCATGAATATCTCCCCAAGCATGACCAAGTTCGTGCATGAGGAAGACGAACAACCACTGCTCTGAGTACCACCGCAAGGGTATTGTCAGCGCTTTGAACCCCGAGGTCCATACAGCTAGGGCTTGGCCCTTTCTGGCGTAGCCTTGATAGTTGATTCGCACCTTAAACTTGCACTTTTTGCCTTGGTCAATGTTGAGGTCTAGCCTTTCGACAATCCTGTAGACCCAGCAACCGTGGTTGAAGAGAAACATATATAGTTTATGCTCCTCTGGAGTTTTGACGTAGCGCCTAAGGGTATTGATGATCCTTGCCTTGATCTTGAGGGTTTGCAATCTCAAGACCTCAGCGCCCCCTATACTTTTGATCCACTGTGATACGATGCTTTGCACTTGGTGTTTGTAGCGCCGCATTTTGGCTTTGTAGGTTGGGTTACTGTCAGCGTCCGGTGGACGAACTGGTTCTTTTGGAAAGCTTGTGGGAGGCTTGATCACCTTATCGTAGGCGATTGGAGACTGGTATCGCCTTAGATGACTAGCAGGCTTTGGAGTCTTTGGTATGTACACAACTTCTTTGGCGCTATGTACTTGTACTGGAGTGGTGTGGTGTGAGGATTTTGTGGGTTGTTGGAGCAAAAAGATGCCAGCAGCAAGCAGTATTGCTGCAACAATTACTGTGAGAGGGCCCTTTTTCTTGCTGTTGCTGGCCATCCTTTTGTTGGAGTTTTGGGGTTTCTTCTTTTTCTTCTTTCTCTTTTTAGCCACAATTAGCTCCTTTTAGCTAGTGGATGAAATATCCAAGTCGGTTTTTCAATGAACACAAGGTATTTATTGAAAATCCTTGCATAAAATTTGACCCAACCACTATACGTGGTTTTGTAAAACTGTCAATGAGTGGTCCTTGGCCGAATTTCTGAAAGGAATTGAGAAAGTTGGTATATTAACCAGCTTCGAAAACGGTGCCCCTCTTCCCCACAAATTCGCTTCGCTAGAATTTTATTGGGGCCCGATTTTTTTCTGGAAATTTATAAGCTATGCGCTGAGAGCAGATGAATGGACTGTTTTGAACGTTTTTAAAACACTTGTGTGTCGACATGCATTTAGAACTCTGCCAAAATGTATACATATGAAAAAAGTGCTGAGCCAAATCATAGTCCTGTTCCTGTTGACTGCCGGATATTGTCCGCTTGCGTTTGCGACGAGTGATGTAAGCAGCCAAGTTCATTTTAGCCATGCCAAAGAAGACGTTAGTAAATCGAATCACGAGAACAAGCACGTTGCTTGTTGCGATGATGAAATTCCGGACCGCTTTGAAGGTGTTTTTCAGTATCAAAATGAAGTGGCTATGCCTGCTTCAAGATTTATGCCTTTTGATGAAGCCTATATCGACTTCCAGTCTGATTTTAACCGCTGGAGATATTTCGCAAATAATTCCGATCCTCCTCATTTCAATCTGATAGGTACTTTGGTTTCATTAAAATAGGACTGATGATTGAGTGTAATTTTTAATCATTAATCTTTTTTGGAATGAAAGAAAAAAAATATTATGTAGAGGGAATGCATTGTTCGAGCTGTGAAATGCTTATTGAAAAAGAGGTAAAGAAATTAAATGGAGTAAAAAAATGCAAAGTCAGCCATAAATCTGGAAAACTGATTGTTGCAAGCGATGAGGAGGTCACCTTTAAAGCAATTGGTAAAGCTGTGAAACAGGCGGGATTCAAACTCCTGACTGACAAAGAAGGTCATGGAAAAACTTGGAAAAAAAATAGATTTGAGGATTATTTGTTTATAGTTGCGATATTCTTTTTGTTTTTTATTTTTGGCTTGATCTTAAAAGAAATTGGAATTGAGCAGTATTTTCCGAATGTGACTGAAAACGTTGGATTGATGATGGCGTTTGTCTTGGGAATAGTAGCCTCTGTTTCTACATGTTTGGTGCTGGTAGGTGGGATTGTGTTGAGTTTTGGAAGTATGGTTGCCTCTGATCATTCAAGGACCTTTCTGCAAAGGGCAAATCCGCATATTTACTTCCACATTGGTCGATTAGGGACGTTTTTCTTGTTGGGTGGATTGCTTGGAATGCTGGGCAGTAAGATTGATTA
>JAUILT010000027.1 GCA_030432925.1 Bdellovibrionia bacterium
CCACGGACTGTTCCACATTGGATTTATCTACTGCCATCAAATCGCCAAACTCTTCTACCACAATACAAATATACGGCTGGGGTGTATAATAATAGGATTCTAGCTTAGCAACACCTTCCAATTCTTCATTGACCCGCGCATGCTCTTCTATTTTTTCCTTAGAAAGCTTTTCCATTTTTGCGTTGAACTCTTCAATACCTCGAGCACCAAACTTGGACATAGACCGATATCGTTTTTCCATTTCCTTAATCGCCCACCTTAATGCCCCCACAGCTTTTTTGGGTTCGCGGACAGGAGGCATGATCAGGTGGGGCAAATTGTTAAATGCTGCCAAATCCACCTGTTTTGGATCCACTAAAATCAATTTTAGAGTTTTAGGAGAGTGGCGAAATAATAGACCTGTCAAAACAGAAACAACAAATACAGATTTTCCAGAGCCCGTGGTGCCGGCGACCAGTAGGTGAGGCATCTTTCTCAAATCCACAATTTTAGGCTCACCATCAGCCTGACGTCCCAATGCCAAGGGCAACTTGATATTCTCCCCCCAAAATGGTTCATGCTCCAAAACATCTTTTAGAAAAACTGTATCACGTGCTGAGTTGGAGGTTTCAATACCTACAACATCTCGCCCTGGAATAGGGGCTATAATTCGAACAGACTCACTGCTAAGAGCCAAAGACAAGTCATCTGCAAGGTCCACAATTTTGGAAATTTTCACATCTGCAGCCGGTTTGAACTCAAACATAGTTACCGCAGGGCCTGGCTTAATGCCCACAACCTCGCCTCGTACAGAAAACTGTGCCAACTTATCTACCAACAATCGGGATTTGGCTTTGATTTCTTTTTCGTCAAGCTTTGTACCCACGGAAGGAGGGTCCTCCAACAAATGAATTTCTGGCATGTTCCAGTTTTCAATACGAGTAGGAATTTTGACTTTCTTTTTAACAGGCCCCTGCTTTTGAGACCTTGAAAAAAAACCTTTAATATCAACAGCCGTCTCACTGTCTTTGTCAGAGACCCTCTCTTCTCCTGAATCCATAGGGAGAAAACTCCTGTTGATGCTTTGGGGTCTTCTGTCTTTCAACATAAATTTTCTTTCCGACTCCTCAGCAGTACACGTTGAGGCCAAAGAAAGACCGGAATTAAACGCTAAACTGCGCTTTTCTGGGATAAGTCTAGAAAAGGTGTCTTTCAAAAGGACCAAAAACTTGGATACTCCTGAACCCACTGAAATCTGAGTTAACCGCCCCTTTGAAGCGGAGATACCAGCTATAGGCCATTTAAAAAGCTCTTTAAGAGTTTTTTCTGTATAAAAAACCAAAAGCACAGTTGCTGTTGTCCACAAAATGACTGCCACCCCCACAAAGTTGAAAACTTTTGTGAGGCCCTGTGAAATCATGTGACCAACCATGCCCCCCATCAGGATCTGACCATAAAAAACCTTGGCCCCCGGTTGATGTAGCCCTAGAAGGGCCGCCGTCGTCAAAATTAAAAGAGCTGCCCACAACAAACGAAGTTTTTCAAACTTCTTCAACTGTCCACAAAATGCCAAGTGGCTCATACGAAAACAAGCTAATACTAAAACCCATGCCGACACGCCAAGCCCTTGATACAACAGGTCCGCTAGAAATGAGCCAAAATAGCCACAATAATTCTGAGCATTTATATTGTTTGTAAGAGAGTTAAAGGAAGGATCTGCCGGACTATAGCTGTAAAGAGCCAGGCCAATAAACATGCCTGTGGCCCCCCAGATAAGTCCTCCAATATCCCTACGAAATCGCTGCAACAGATGATTCATTTCAACAGTTTATGGCAGCCTCAACAGATTGAAAAGTCTGGATTTTTTGAGATTTATGAATTATAAAAAGCCCTACAAAGGTCGTGCTTTGAGTGCTCTTTCAATGAGTGAGGTTGAGTTGATTAAAGTGAATGAAATTTTTTTTAGCATACAGGGTGAATCCTCTTGGGTCGGCCACCCAACAGTATTCGTCAGAACATCTGGCTGTCACCTGCGATGCACCTACTGCGACACGACTTATGCCTACTATGAAGGGCAACTCATGGGAGTTGAAGACATCTTACTGCAAGTACAACGATATCAGACAAAATACGTTTGTATCACTGGAGGTGAACCATTGTTACAAAAGGATGTCTTCTTGCTCGCTGAAAAGCTCTGTACTGATGAATACTTTGTTAGTGTAGAAACAAGCGGAGATCTTGACTGCACACGCCTGGATCCGCGAGTTAAAAAGATCATTGATGTGAAAACTCCTGACAGCGGAGCCCCTCATGCTTTTTGTAAAGCCAACCTGAATTTAGCTGATGTCAATAATGAATTTAAATTTGTCATCTGCTCCGAAAAGGACTTTGAGTGGGCTGAAAATTTTTGTGTAGAAAACGGTCTATTCAAAAAAACCAACGTTTTATACAGTCCATCGTACAGCGTTATCAGTGAAAAATGGCTTGCAAAAAAAATTCTTTCTTCTGCCTCAACTGCTCGCTTGCAATTACAGCTGCATAAGTATATTTGGTCTCCTACTGAACGGGGAGTGTAAATAAAATTGCTCATTGACATTCCTTTAAGATAATGAAAAAAAACCGGTTCTTAATTTCTTACATCGGGGGGTATGGGGCGTATGACTCCTAATCTGAATAACTCTGATAATTTATTTGTTGCCAACCTTCAGACGGTCAGTCTGGAAAACCTTGTTAAGAGCAAACTAGAAGTTTTGTTCCAACAAAAAGATGATGCTCAAGTTGAGCTGAATGGCTTGCATAAAGTTGTTATTGAGCAGGTAGAAAAACCTCTCATCGAACTGGCCTTGGCCAATTATAATGGCAACCAGGTACGCACTGCTAAAATGTTGGGAATCAACCGCAATACCTTGAAGAAGAAAATTGATACATATAAAATCCCTGTTCGAAGCTCCCAGATGACAATTTAGTAGGTTTTCTCAAAGCTTTTTTTGTTAGGAAAGCTTTGGTCAGGGGAGGCTCATGAACAGGTTAAAAGGTGACTCAAGTTCCAAACTATACTGATCTAGTTTAAGCATCAGCGGGTGGTCTGTGTCTGCTCATCACTAGTTAAGGCCCGCACAGTTTTTAAAATTTTTTCTATGGTTTAATGGAGTTTTCATGAATCAGAAGGTGCCACCTCATAATCTTGAGGCCGAACAGGCTGTCTTGGGTGGTTTGCTTATTGAAGCTGAGGCTTGGGATGAAGTTGTAGATATCATCAGTGAAAGCGATTTCTATAGCCCCGCACACAGACAGATCTTTTCTGCAATGAAGGAACTCCACAAAAAAAATAGTATTGTAGACCTTATCACCATCAATGATTACCTATTACAAAGCCAGCAACTCGATGCCGTTGGTGGCGTTCCTTACCTCAATGAAATTTTGGAGGCAACGACATCCACCGCAGGAATTACAGGCTACGCCAAAATTGTCAAAGAAAGGGCTCTGCTTCGTCAGGTCATACAAATGAGCCAATCCACCATTGAAGAGGCCTTTTCATCTATAGAAGATGTCGATTCATTTTTGGATCGTGTTGAAGCCAAAATCTTTCAAGTTGCTGAGCAGAAAAATACGACAGGTCTAATAGATGCCAGTGAGTTAGTAAAAGCATCTCTTCAAAAAATTGAAGAACTCTACACAAATAAAGCGACCATCACCGGAATACCTACTGGATTTAATGATATGGATGACATGACAGCAGGGTTTCAGCCTGGAGAAATGATCATTCTTGCTGCTCGTCCCTCTATGGGAAAAACAGCCTTTGGGCTGAATGTGGCTTTGCACGCCGCTATGAAAGAAAAAAAGAATGTGGCATTCTTTTCTGTGGAAATGGGAAAAGAATCTATAATGACCCGCTGCCTCGCAAGCTCTGCAAAGGTTCGGCTATCAGATATCAGGATTGGCCATTTGGACGATAAGGCCTGGCCGCGATTAATTAATACTGCAGCTACATTAAGTGATTCAGGTTTATTTATAGATGACACTGCAGGAATCAGCCCTTTTGAAATTCGTGCTAAATGCCGTCGAATGAAAAAAAGCCATGGCTTAGACATGATTATGATTGATTACCTTCAACTGATGTCTATGAAAGAGCGATATGATTCAAGGGAACGAGAGGTTTCTGAAATTTCCAAGCTTCTTAAATCTATTGCCAAAGAGCTGAAAGTTCCCGTTATTGCCCTGGCCCAGTTAAACCGAGGGGTAGAGGGGCGAACCGATAAACGCCCTATGCTCTCAGACCTTCGAGAATCTGGGTCTATTGAGCAAGATGCTGATGTGATTATGATGATCTTTCGAGAAGATTATTATGATCGTGAGAATCCAGACATTAAAGGCATTGCAGAAATTATTATTGGTAAACAACGAAACGGTCCTACTGGAACCGTAAAACTGCGCTGGATTCCTGAATATGGGTTATTTGACAACCATATCCCAGTACCTGGGGCTCCTATGCCTGAAGCTCCTCCCCCAGGACCTCCTCATCCAGGAGGATCAGCACCTTCAACCCCAGGGGGAAGTGCTGCTGCACCTAACTCAGCTGGGCCGCCGAACCTTGCCCCTGGTGGCCCCTAAAGAACCACAGGCCGTTCACTCACATATATAATTAATCCAGTTTGATTCGCTTAGTCGCAAAACGGTGCATCGTACTTTTTTGCACCTTTTGTCTAGTTCTGGGATTCTACCTTGTGAATCTAGCTAACCGATTGCTTGAATAAGGGTGTCCGATGAATAAAGAGCACTCCATGGAGTTGGAAGGCTCGGTCCCAAATACCCATGGAGGGGAAATGAAAGGACATAAGCTGATTCAAGAGGTGTGCTCCCACACAGATGTTCCCAATGACTTACTGAACGCTGAGCTTAAGTTCCTCATTAAAAAGAAAAATTTCAATGAGGAACACCTGACACTCGATCAGCTCCGAGAACTCCTGGCCGAATATCTTCAGGATATACTTTTAGAAGCCAAAAAAGATCTCGCGGTTTAAAGCTGCTTAGGGGCCCACTGGATGGATTATCGCCACCATTTGCCAAACCCATTGCTCATTAATGGCAGGATCACAGTCAGCAAACCCATCGGCATTGAGGTCTGGTCGAAGACACACTTTTAAGGTAAAGCACTCTGGACGCCGTGAATTGACTGCAGCAGGGCCTCCGTTATCTTTACATCTCATACACTCTTCTGATGGCAGATCTCCACTGCCACAGGTTTTATTGAGATTAGGACTCTTGGTCAATGTTGGTGCTCCTGTCAAAGGTGGCAGTGCATCTGACTCTGGGTAAGCAACGGCACGGTTAGAAAGACCTTCAGCCAAAGCCACCATGGCTTTTCCGTAAGAGTATGTGAAATCGTTGATGGGTTTTAGCAGCGGCCTCACGTAAGGCTCATACCATGCCGGTTCATCATAGGCTGTTATTTCAATAATATTTCGGCCAGGTCCACCAGAGCCCGCCGCCCGAACACAGAGCACCGCAGGGTCCACAAATGGGTTAGAAACACACAGACCGTCGGCCTTAATCGTCAAATCCGGTACACACAAATCATGAATTTCTGTTGGATAATCCGCATCCTCGGCAGCACAGTTTGCGAGAGCATTACTCTTATACCCATGGTGAACCTCACGCGCACGATACAGAGTTTGTGCCACCTGCTGCAGCACATTGATTCCATTAATCACTCGTTTCGCTTGTTTTACTTCGTGGGTCAAAAGTAAAAAATAATTACTGGCATATAAAGAATAAGATGTCAGCAGAACAGAAATCAAACTGATCATAATAATAACAGCAAATCCCTCCTGGTTGTTTACTGGCCTTTTAAAAAGTTTTATTACGTTCATTCAGTTACTCCATACATCAGGAATAATGGGCCGAAATACATGTAAAAAACCTAAAGGACGGCTCTCAATCCACTCATTTCCCGCGCCGAAATTATCTCTTGTTCCAATATTATTATTGACCATAATAATTCTTACAGACCTCTCAAGGTCCACATATCCTGAGCCTCCTGTACAACCGGCTGTTGCAGCAACAATATCTGCTGTTGGGCACCAACGCTTTGGAAGGTTGGACGCCATATGGTACCTCAGCTTGTAACTCATTAAGACTGAGATCAGTCTGCTATCCGAATAGCCACCAGCCACAGCATGGTCCACATTATTTTTAATCTGTTTATCAAGAGAAAACTCAACAATTCCTCCCACCCATTGATCAGAGTAGTCTGGCGACATAACACCATTGGGATCATCACCAGAGGCATCAATAAAAACGACTCCAGACGTTGTTGCCGAAGGTGCACGGACCACAATAGATGTTGGTACCAAGAGAGATCGGCGGGAGCTCTGAGGCCCAGAAGTCACTGGTTCCTTCCACTCTCTTAAAAATAAAGCTACATTTTGCCAATCACCTGGCCAATCTGCCAGTTGAGTATGGTTAAAGTTTGCAGTGAACCGACCTTTTCCATCGTCCGGTCCACTGACAACTCCACCATTCACCAAATTGCGATTGCCGACAGCTCCGAGGTTGTTTCCTTGCATTTTTATTGCCGGAGTGACGTATTTTCTGAGCATGATTTCAAGACGAAGAGCCTCTCCCTGAGCCACCAAACGACGTTTGACGCCCTCAAACTCTACAACAGCCCACACCATAAGAGAGGACAAAGCCAGTGTAACAACAGCCGTCACACCTGATGCCACTGTCAACTCTGCTAAAGTGAACCCCTTATTGCCCATATCAACATTATCGGCCTAAGTGACTCAAACGATAAGACAAAAAACTAAGAAATGACACCTTCAGATATAAAAGTGTCGTGTTTCAAACTGAGAACTATTTTCGCTCCACAACTAAGGTGATCTCGGTCTCTAAGCCCTCACCCAAATTAACTGTCGCTTTATGTTGACCAAGAACTTTGATTTGCTCTGCAATGACAATATCTCTTTTGTCGACAGAAAAACCCTGTTGTTCTAACTCATTGGACACATCAAAGTGAGTGACTGATCCAAAGATTTTCTCTGTCTCTCCAGCCTCTACCTGAAAGGTCAACGTCACTCCCGAAAGCTTTTCAATCAACTCTTTGCGCTTGCTTTGAGCCTTTTTCTTTTTAGCTTCAGCTACTTGTTGGAGGTGCTTCCACTCAGCCACTTTTTTTTCAGTCGCTTCCATAGCCAACTTTCTAGGAAATAAAAAGTTACGAGCATAACCGTTGCTAACATTTACTAAGTCTCCCACTTTACCCAGGTCTTTTACATCGTCTTGCAAAATTACTTTCATGACTGCCTCTCTCTATATATATTTATTTTCTAAAAATTTCTCTCTTCACTTCTTTTTGAGCGCTCTTTTTCCACCTGTTTCTAAACTCAAGCCAAAAATCTGCTATACCGACCATACAAACCACTATTAAAAGTTGTGTGACCAAAATAAAGTAAGCCAAAATCTGCCAAAATAATCCTAAACGAATTTTTGCAAACCCTGATGAAATGACAGCCAAGCCCTGGAAAAAATAAAGGGCCATAGTTATATATAAAACATTGGCCGAGATGATTGCTAATGGCTCATAACCATGCTGTAAAAATGCTCCCAGTACAGATACCAAAAACACCCATAAGAAAAAATCAGCCACTTTGAATGACTTCAAACTGCGCCTTTTTACTGGTTGAGCTTGAACCAATTTTAATACCTGACTCTCAAACAAAACTGCCATATATAGGGCCAACATCATCAAAATCACCAATACGGCAGGGGTTTGAAACAGCAAGTCCTCAGCTGTTATCGTTGTTTCCGGTTGAAATTTTGTGAGCTGACTCATTGGAGTTTCCATAAAACCCAAAAGAGTCTGATACCAACCATTACCATGACTAGCGATCCAAAAGGCCACACCCGCAGCACCGACTAATACTCCAATTGAAATAGCCCAAAAAGCAGACCATCCCTCAGAGAGCTCCATGTCCTCCAGTTCACTGTAGGTCCCAACAATCAAAAACATACAGGCAAAGGCAATAGATAAAGAGCTCTGGCCGGAAACAATCAGGAGTGTTGTAGATAGAGCTCCCAACATCCAGTAAATTTTGGAACCGGCAAAAGTCTTCAACCCACGCAGTACAGATCCTCCAAAAAAAGCCAGTAACGCTGTCATGACGACAGACCAGACTGTCATCAATGTGATAACAATTGGCTTTGGCATTTTCAGGGGAGTTTGGCTCATGAAAACCGGCTCCTCTTAGGACTTAGACTGTCTTCTGGCCTGAGCTGCTGCTCTTCTGGCTTTGAACTTCTCTTCTCTCTCTTTTTCCCGCTTCATTGTCTCTTCAAGAGCCCCTTTAAACCCCTCTAAATACTTAGTAATAGAAACACGGTCATCCAGTCGAGTGTGGTTAAAACGAAGAACTTTGTCATTCAAACGCATAGTTCTTTCCAGCTCCTTAATGGAGTCCCCTTCAGCCTCAAATGTGGAGTGAAAGTAAACCCCACGAGTCAGCTTGCCAATAGGATTAGCTAGCTTTCTTTTTCCCCAAGTATCCAAACTGTGAATTGTTCCCTTGAAGCTATCAATGATTCCTTTATTTTTTTGGAAAAAAGTTTTTTGATCCTCTTCAGAAGAGTCTGGGTGAAGAATAATAACAGCTTCGTACTTACGTACAGGTATTGAAGATTGCACTTCTAGCATATGTCATGCTTCCTTTCGGTTATAACCCCTTGAAACAAGGAGTAAGGATTGATGAATTTTAAAGCACATTGTCTACCACGAGCCTGACACTGGGACAAGGTCTATACCGATCCGGCTTGAATTTTCCGGATCAGTTATAGACCTTCAAAATTCCTGTGAAAACTATAGTTTTGAGGATATAATAGAGATTATGGCTACTTACATCATTGTTACCGATGGCCCAATGAAGGGCGAACGGTTTGAAATCAAAGGTGGAGAGAGAGTCGGGCGCGATCAGGGGGAGATTGTGCTCAATGATCCCAAAGTATCTCACCTACATGCTTTAATTAAAAAGTCCCTACTCGGACAGCTGACGCTGGCTGATCAAAAATCAAAGAATGGGATTATTTTTGAAGGAAAACAGGTAGATAGAGTCAAGCTCAATGATGGTGTGGAGTTTCGGATTGGTGCCAACTCCTTTAAAGTTGAGACTGCTACCAAAGACGACAAAACTCACACAAAAGTAATTCTTTCTGGAGATCTTGATGAAACAGCTCTTGAGGCGCCTTTTTTATTGGAGCAAAGCACTGATGAGTTGTCAGCAAGTCCTGAACTCAGCGAAAATGAAGATACATTTCTCTACAGCCCTCACCTTATAGACTCAAAAGAAGAATCTGAAATCATTGAAACGGCCAGTATCATTGACTCAGAAAAAACTGAAAATGATGAAGGTAATACTGAATCAAAAAAAGAGGAGTTTTTTGATCTTGAGAAAGACAATATCTCTTCTCTTTCTCTTAAAGAGCTGACAACCAAGGGAAAAACTGAATCAAAACTTTCCTTTAGAACTCTGGATCAGCAATCTGATGAAGAAAGTCCCGGCCTCTTTGAAGAAGAAAAAAAAACATGGAGCCGTGTTTTGGAGAGGCATTCTCGAAAAAGTTTAAAAGTTGCTATGGATCACCCTCAGAATATTGAAGCCCTAAAGCCCCGAGTAAAATTGACATTCTTTAGAGGAACTCAGGCTGAAACTGAATGGGAATTAGGTTATGGCCCTCGAACGGCGGGAAGCGCATCTACGGACCTTCCTATTTGGGAGCCAGCAGCCCCTCAAGGAGACTGTTTTGTTATATCCCCTTCGGAGTCGGGTCCACGATTTTCTACAAAGTTTCCAAATGTTGTAAAAATCAATGGGCAGTCTGTTGAAGAGGTAACACTAACATCTGGTGATGTCATTTCAATTGCTGAAACAGAAATAGAGGTAGAATTGTTTTAATGGAAAAGATTCTCAAACAGACCGGAACTTTTAAAAGCTTTGATGGAACTCGTATTTACTATGAAGTTCGTGGTGAAGGAAAACCCATTGTTCTTTGTTATGGAATTGGTTGTCTTATTAATCACTGGACCCATCAAATCAATCACTTCTCAAAAACACATAAAGTAATAGCATTTGACTACCGGGCTCATCACAAATCATCGATCCCTCAAGACCAGAACCAGCTGACACTTGATGCCCATGCTCAAGATATCAAAGCCCTTTTAAATCACCTAGATATTGAGAAGGCCTGTATGATGGGTCACAGTTGGGGCGTACAGGTTCTTGTGAGAACTTATGACATGTTTCCCGAAAGTTTTGCTAATACCGTTTTCATTAATGGCTTTGTGAAAAATCCCATTGTCGGCATGTTTGGCAATGATATAGCCGGTTCGTTTTTTCAAGTTTTCAAATCCGGCTATAATCAATTGCCAGAAACGCTCAAGTATTTATGGAAGAAAGGGGTTAATAATCCTCTCGCCATTCAACTCAGTGCCCTTGCCGGTGGATTTAATCTCAATTTAACTTCGCTTAAAGATGTAGAGATTTATGCTCGAGGCCTTACGACCATGGATCTCAATGCTTTTATTAGCTGTTTCGAGATGATGATGAATTACAATGGGGAACCAGTATTAGATAGAATTCAAGTACCCGCATTAATCATTGGTGGAAAAAAAGACGCTGTGACTCCTCAAGAGCACCAAGAGGAGATTCATGTGCGCATCAAAGGCAGTCAGTTTTTAATGATTCCCTATGGATCTCATTGCACTCAGTTGGATATGCCTGAGTTTGTGAACACTAAAATTGATAATTTTCTCATTAAAAATAATTATACCGATCCGGTTTGAAGTTTGGCTTAGGCCCACTCACTGGCAGGCCACAGCCATAATTTATTGAAATATAATACTTACTGATAAGCAACCGCTTGAACGTCAAATCCGTATTTATTCACACTGCTATCTGAGGTAAAACGAAGAGTGATTGTATCTCCTTCAAATACTGGGGAGAAAGAGTCATCAAAGCTTCCACTCATTTCACCAACCACTTCCATAGCTGCATCCAAAAACTGAACTTTGTCGTAACTTCTTTCTGTCTCAAAGCGACTGAAGTATATAGAAATCCGCGAAGCTCCAGGCACACTCACTGTCCACTCCTGAGAAAATGCATCCGTATAAGGATGTGGAGTAGAGATATTGTGCGTATTTTTATCCCAATTGAAGGGGTCATTCGGGTCTGCTGGAGCCGGTGTATCTGTTAAAGCATGATAAGCGCTTACGATACCGCCAGAAGCCACTTTGGAACGAATCGCACTCACTGGAGATGTTCTTCCAACAATTCTTCGTTTCAAATCAGCCATAGAAATTCCAGGTACATGAGATAAAACCAGTGCAGCAACACCTGAAACGTGAGGTGTTGCCATGGAAGTTCCGGACCAGGACTTGTAGCCATCAGGGGTTGTGGAAAGAATTCCTACACCTGGAGCAGCCACATGAACTGTATTTCGTCCATAAGACGAAAAGCTTGCTAATCGTCCATCACTATCAATGGCGGCCACGGAAATAATATTATCTACATCGTATGAAGCAGGGTAAGAGGGGTCTCGATCATTATTGGATTTAGAATTTCCAGCAGCAGCTGTAAATAGTATTCCAGCGTCTCTAGCTCTTTCAATAGAGGCCTTTAACTCTTCAGAAAAGCCGCCGCCTCCCCAAGAGTTGCTCATTACGTTCACTCCCATAAGAGTTGCATAATCAATAGATTTTATAGCATTAGCCAGAGTTCCGCTTCCGCTTCCTGTCAAGAATTTGATGCCCATAATCCTAACATCCCAAGCAACACCGACAATACCTTTGCCGTCATTTCCCTTAGCACCAATGGTTCCGGAGCAGTGAGACCCATGTCCATGATCATCCATGGGGTCACCATCACCGTTGGCAAAATCATAACCATAGATATCATCAACAAAACCGTTTCCATCGTCATCCACACCGGCTTGACCGTTGAGTTCTGCATCGTTCGTCCACATATTGGGAGCAAGGTCTTCAATCGTGTGATCCACACCTGTATCAATCACAGCGATCACTACGTCACGACTTCCTGTTTCAAGTTCCCAACCTCTTTGAACATCTACATCTATGCCTTCTCTACTTGTTACTTGGCTCGTTAAGTTAGACCCTGTGTTGATTAAGCCCCAAAGTTGGTCCAGCATAGGATCGTTGGGCAGAGCTTGAGTTCCACCATTGATGTCATATATATAGTTAGGCTCGGCGTTAGCTACCATTGGGTGACTCTCTAATGACTGAATAACAAACGACTCTCTCTCCAGTGCATTTTTTCTAACCAACACAGCCTTTGAAGCAGGGCTAATCTTTTCTACAACCTCTACGCCCAATGATTGACTGAGCTGTTGAACGCTCATTACTGAATGTGTATCTTTTAATTTTACGACGTATTCACCAGGTACAGCTTGAACACCCTTCTCTGCAATGGCAGACACTGAGAACACCAATGCTGTCGCAGCAATCACTTGTGTCACTCTTCCTTGAAACATAGTTGACTCCTATAGCCCATCCTTGAGCGTTAGTTTTTGTTTAGTTCCAAAATGGTACCAAGAAATGTCAGGAATTCGAAAAGAATTGAACTGGAGAGAGGTCTAGAAATTCAAACGGGATCGGTATACGTTTTTTAAACGCTTCTAACGGGCTTTTTTGTATTCTGTGGGGCCCAAGTCAAAGCTCAGCTGAGTATCAGTGAGAGGTGTTTTAACAGGCACAACTTCACCCTTGTCACCCTCTTTGAGGGACTGACACAAGCTTTTAAGGAAGGCCTCTTTTGTGGACTCTGGGGCTTGCTTATTAAAAGCCAGATCTTTGAGAATATCCTCTGCTTTGCGCATTGCGAAACCTCTGAGTTTGTTGACGCGAAACCTAAAATAAAAGGCCTCGTGCTTGTTCGGAAGTTTGTGCAAATCAATGAAGGATTCCTAAGGAGCATTCCCATGGCTGTCATAATAAAGACACATAATTAGGTGCATCATGGTTCAAATTCGCCCATTTTTTTATAGGAATGTGGATAACTCTGTGAATTTGTGTCTATAACTCACAAAATATTGAAGAGTTTCTTAGGTAAACACTAGATATAGAAACAGATAATTTAAGATCTGTCCTTCAAACTTGCTTTTAAAAAGTCCTTATTCATTTGAGCAATATTCTCAAGACTGATCTCTTTAGGGCAAGCTGCCGAGCAGGCACCCGTATTTGTGCAAGCACCAAACCCCTCTTGATCCATCTGCTGAACCATGTTGCGAGCCCTTTCATCTCTTTCTGCCTGCCCCTGAGGTACCAAACCCAAGTGAGTGATCTTGGCTGATACAAATAGGTTAGCAGAAGCATTTTTACAAACGGCCACACATGCCCCACACCCTATACAGGCTGCTGAAGCAAAAGCTTCATCCGCGTCTACCTTTGGAACTGGCAAAGCGTTGGCATCCTGGGCATTTCCGGTATTTACAGAGATAAATCCACCGGCCTGTATAATTCTGTCAAAGGCTGACCGGTCAACAACCAAGTCTCTAACCACAGGAAAAGCTCTGGCCCGAAAAGGCTCTATAACCACGGTCTGTCCATCCTGAAATCGTCTCATGTGGAGCTGACAAGTTGTGGTTGCTGTATCCGGGCCATGGGGATTGCCGTTAATGACCATAGAACAAGCACCACAAATTCCCTCACGACAGTCGTGATCAAATTCTACAGGACTTTTGCCAGCCTTTACCAGGTCTTCATTCACCACATCCATCATTTCAAGAAAGGACATATCTGTGGAAACGCTTTTGGCTTCATGCTCGATAAAATGGCCCTTGTCATCTGGACCATTTTGTTTCCAAATTTTTAGCTTTAGGTTGATAGTTTTTTCGGATGTGCCACCCATGCCAATCTCCGTTATTTATAACTTCTTTGAGTTGGTTGAACGTATTCAAAATCAAGTTCTTCTTTGTGTCTTTGCCATTCTATTTTATTGCCACCATTGTCAGCAGTGCTTTCCCAGGCAGCAACATGGGTAAAGTTCTCATCATCCCTTTTAGCTTCGTTTTCAGGAGTTTGGTGTTCTTCGCGAAAGTGGCCCCCACAGGACTCCTCTCTAGTAAGAGCATCCATGGCCATTAGCTCTCCGAGTTCCAAAAAGTCAGCCACCCGACCTGCTTTTTCAACCTCTGCATTTTTGTAATTGGCCTCTCCAACAATCTTTCCATCCACCCAAAATTTTTCACGAAGTGTCTGAATTTTTTCAATCGCCTCTTTAAGGCCAGAGGCTGTTCTAGACATACCCACGTGATTCCACATGATGTTTCCAAGTTCTCGATGAATCTCATCCACTGTGGTGGAACCATTCATTGCGACAATTTTATCTAGGCGATGTCTTACAGTACTTTCTGCCTCTTTGAAGGCCTCATGATCAACTGTCACGTCCTCTATGGTATTGGAAGCAATATAGTTGCCAATTGTGTAAGGAATCACAAAGTAACCATCCGCTAATCCTTGCATCAATGCCGAAGCACCCAATCGGTTAGCTCCATGGTCCGAAAAGTTAGCCTCTCCCAAGACATGCAGCCCCGGCAAGTTGCTTTGCAAGTTATAATCCACCCACAACCCACCCATGGTGTAGTGAACTGCTGGATAGATTCTCATAGGAACTTTATATGGATTTTCATCTGTGATTTTTTCGTACATTTGAAACAAGTTTCCGTACTTTTCAGAAATGGCTTTTTCGCCATCCCTTTTAATAGCACTAAGAAAATCTAAATAAACTGCCTCACCTGTGGGACCAACGCCACGTCCTTCGTCTACTCGGAATTTGGCCTGCCTTGAAGCCACATCCCTTGGAACCAGGTTTCCAAAACTGGGATAAATTCTTTCTAGATAGTAATCTCGTTCCTCTTCCGGAATATCATTAGGACGTCGATGGTCACCTTTTTCTTTTGGAACCCAAACCCGTCCGTCATTTCTAAGGGACTCTGACATCAGCGTTAATTTAGACTGGTAATCACCACTTCTTGGAATACACGTGGGATGAATCTGTGTGAAACAAGGGTTCGCAAAATAAGCCCCTTTCTTGTGAGCCCTCCAACTGGCTGTCACATTACAGTTCATGGCATTTGTAGAAAGAAAATAAACGTTTCCATACCCCCCCGTCGCCAGGCAAACCGCATCGGCCAGGTGACGTTCAATTTTACCAGTTGTCACATCTCTGGTAATAATCCCACGAGCCTTACCATTAACAACCACCAAATCGAGCATCTCCTTGCGTGTATGCAAATCCACTTTTCCAAGCCCCACCTGACGACTCAAGGCTGAGTAGGCACCAATCAAAAGCTGCTGACCTGTTTGTCCTCTGGCATAAAAAGTTCTTGAAACCTGAGCCCCACCAAAAGATCGGTTGGCCAACAGCCCACCATAGTCCCTGGCAAATGGAACCCCCTGAGCCACACATTGATCAATGATATTGTTGGAAATCTGAGCCAGTCGATAAACGTTACTTTCTCTTGCGCGAAAATCACCACCTTTAACCGTGTCATAAAACAATCTATATATGGAATCACCATCATTGGGATAATTTTTAGCCGCATTGATACCGCCTTGGGCAGCAATGGAGTGAGAACGTCGAGGTGAGTCCAAAATAGTAAAGGCTTTCACCTTATATCCCAACTCTGCCATACTGGCTGAAGCCGAAGCACCGGCAAGGCCCGTTCCCACCACAATTACGGAGTGCTTTCTTTTATTTGCAGGGTTCACAAGCTTCATGGAAAACTTGTGATTGTCCCAGCGGGATTGAATATCTCCAGCAGGGCAGTTTGAATTAAGAGTTCCGTTCGACATCTGTTACCCCTTATAAATAAAAAACACGTAAAGTGGTTGAGCGATAAATCCACCAGCCACAATGAAAGCATAAAGGCAGCTGATTTTTTTAATCATGGGTGTATACTTGGGATGATTGAACCCAAGTGTTTGAAAGGCCGACCCCACACCATGACTCAAATGAAGTCCAAGTATCAGCAAAGCAATGATATAGCCAACCAGATAGCCAGGTTGGGCAAATACCTCCACTACCAACCTGTGAAGATCTCGCACGGGCTCTCCATCATATATGACTTCGTAGTAATTTCCGAACTTGAAAGTAAATAAATGAAGAATCACAAAGACAAAAATAATCAGCCCCTGGGCCCACATGGTTTTGGTCACAGCGGAGGTCGCCTTATCTCCAGAGGATGCCATGGCGTACTTTTGTGGACGCGCCTGACGATTAACAAAGGTCAATAGAACAGCCTTAACTACATGAGCCAAAAACAACGCTATCAACCCCATCTCTGCTAGATAAATCAAGGGGTTAGTGACCAAAGCATGCCCATAGAGGTTATACATTTTAGGGTCTACAAGAATAAGAAGGTTTCCGGCCATGTGAGAAAGTACAAACAGGGACAGGCCGAGACCCGTGACTCCCACAAGGGACTTGCTTCCAATGGTTGATTTTACCAAACGTAGTAAACTGCTCATAACAACAGTGTCCTTATCTGCTTCAAAAGTTGTGTTGAGGTCCATTAGTTTATACGACCCAGGACTTACGGTCTATACCCAAAGCAAGTGAGTTTTCTTGAATTTTGTACCCATCCAGTTTGAATTTTCCGAATTTTTGGGATTGGATGAGAAACGGATCTGAGAATATTTTTAAGCAAACAGTCTGAGGTGGAGCCAAAATTCAATACAACCAGATTTGCCGGGCCGCGTGAATTTTTGCACTGTCTGTGAACCGCAGCCGTCCTCAAGTTGATTTCTTGTAACGTTTTGACTATATAACGTCTTTCCTTTCAACCGCGGAGAGATAAATGCGAATCTTTGTTTGTGTGAAGCAGGTCCCGGACACTGAAACTAAAATCAAGATTAACAGTGATGGCAATGGTATTGACGAATCCAGCATCAAATGGATCGTCAACCCCTACGATGAGTTTGCCATTGAGGAAGCTCTCAAGCTCAAAGAGTCTGCAGGAGAAATACGGGTAACAGCTATCAGTATTGGCCCCAAAAAAAGAGTGACTGATGCCCTGAGAACAGCCATGGCTATGGGCGCAGATGATGGAATTGTTATTGATTCTGAAGACTCACTGGACCCTTATCTGACTGCAAAAGCCCTTTCTGAAGCTTTAAAGAAAGAAGATAGCTGCGATTTTATTTTTACCGGAAAGCTGGCCATTGATGACAATGCCAGTAGTGTGAGTCAATATCTTGCGGAGTTTATGGGAATCCCGCATGTGACAGTTGTGTCCTCTTTCAAGGGAAGCGGTGGCTCTTACACTGCAGAGAGAGAAGTGGAAGGGGGGACAAAAGAGGTTTATTCCATTTCAGGTCCAGCGGTGATCGCTGCCAACAAGGGGCTGAATACACCAAGATATGCCTCTTTACCAGGAATCATGAAGGCCAAGAAAAAGCCATTGAAAGAACTCACTTTAGGAGATCTGGGCCTTTCTGGTGCGGATAGTAAAGTGACTTTCTCTAATTTTGAGCTGCCACCAGAAAAACCTCCTGTAAAATTTATTGAAGGCGAACCTGCTGAGCAGGCAAAGGAGCTAGTAAAACTACTCAGAGAAGAAGCAAAAGTGCTTTAAGAAAAGGATTATGACATGGCCAAGACGTTTATATTTTGTGAATTCAATAACGGAAAAATCAAAAAGGGCAGCCTTGAACTTCTAACAGCTGCAAAAGCTGCTGGTGCCGAAATCACAGCACTTTTGATAGGACCGGGCTCTACTGAGGCAGCCCCTGAGGCTGGCCATTATGGAGCATCCGCTACTTTTGTCTGCGATAGCGAGTCTTTGAAAAATTATAACCCCATGGCATGGTCAAAAGTCGTTAGCCAAACTATTAAAAACAGTGGATGCACTGTCTTTTTGGCAACATCCTCAATGACTGCAAAAGACCTGTTTCCTCGAGTTGCTGCCCAATTGGAAACAGGAATTGCCAGTGATTGTACAGACCTTGAGTTCAACGGCGATACACCTATTGCAAAAAAGCCCCTTTATGCGGGTAAATGCAAGGCCCAAGTCAACTTTGCCAACTCTCCTATTCAGATGATACTTATGCGCCCCAACCAGTTGCCTATTGGAGAGCCCGATACCGGAGGCCATTGTGAAATCAAAACTCTTTCCGCACCAGAAATAGACGATAGACTCAAAATAACTGACGTCAAAAAAGGCAATACTGATAAAGTGGACTTGACGGAGGCCAATGTTATAGTTTCTGGGGGGCGGGGAATGAAGGACGCCGATAATTTCAAACTTCTTGATGAATTGGCTGAAACCCTTGAAGCCACAGTCGGTGCATCGAGAGCTGTCGCCGATGCCGGCTGGGTTCCTCATAGCATGCAAGTCGGTCAAACAGGCAAAACCGTGGCACCAAGCCTTTATATAGCCTGTGGAATTTCTGGAGCTATTCAACATCTGGCTGGAATGAGTGGTAGTAAAGTGATCGTTGCCATAAATCAGGATAAGGATGCTCCCATTTTTGCCAAATCTAACTATGGTATTGTAGGCGACCTGTTTGAAGTTGTTCCAAAACTCAACGAGGAACTGAAAAGCGTCCTTAACTAATGTTCAGAAAATACCTGCTACCTGTCCTTGTCTATTGGTTATATCGGCTGTTATTCATGACATGGCGAAAAACTATTGTGGAGGAGGAACCTCTCCGTAGAGCTATTGAAAACAACCAACCCATCATATTTGCTCATTGGCATGGCCATGAGTTAGCTATTACTTTTTTAGTTTCTAAATACAAATTGGCAACAATGACATCTGTCAGTAAAGACGGTCAGTTGATTGATTATGTCATTCGCAGACTTGGGGGAGCCACCTCCAAGGGATCTTCTTCTAAGGGGGCCATTTCAGCACTTAAAGGCCTAATAAGGCTTATGAAAAAAGGACATCCTGCCAGTATGGCTGTGGATGGTCCAAGAGGTCCTATCTACCAGGTCAAACCTGGGGTTTTTGAGCTTTCCAGACTGGCCCAGGCTCAAATTTTTCCAGTGGGTGTGGCCGTTGGAAACCCCCTCGTTTTTGAAAAATCATGGAATAAAGCTATTCTGCCCAAGCCTTTTTCAAAAGTGGCTGTCTGTTATGGGGAACCTATCTCGACTTTAGACAAGTCCAAAAACCCCAAAGACATTAAAATGGCCAATGATTTAAAACAGCGCATTTCTGATGCTTGCCAGCAAGCTTCCAAACTCATTGCTACACAAAAACCCGAGTGCTAACCTTAAAGGCAATGCGCATCAAAGGGTTGTTATTATGAGAAAAATTTTATTTTACCTGATTTTTTCGAGTATCTTCACCTTCACCGTTCAAGCACAGACTATCGTTGCGACTGTAGGAACCAAAAAAATCACTCTCAAAGAATTCAATGAAAAATATGATGAAGTGAAAAAAAACACCATCAATGCTCCTGAACCAAAGCTTTTTTTAGAAGACCTGATTCGTTATGAAATGGGACTTCAAGAAGCAAAAAAAAGACGACTTGATAAAGACCCCATTGTCAGGGAGCGTTTCAATCAGGAACTTTACAAAGCCCTACTTGAAAAACAAATTGGTGATGAAGTTTCTAAAATTAAAATATCTGAAAAAGAAATGCAGGCTTACTACAAAAAAAATCCTGAACTGCGCCTCAGCCATATTCTGATTGAATTTAAACCAAATGCTTCTACAAAAGAGGTGAACGAAGCTAAAAAACGGGCCGAAGAGCTTTACGCCGAAGTTAAAAAAAGTAAGAGGCCTTTTGAAGATTTGGTGAAGTTGTACTCCGACGACTCTCTCAGTAAAAACACTGGTGGCGATATTCAATATCAATCTCGAGTTACCATTGTTCCCCCAATTTATGAAGCTGCATTAAAAATGAAAGTGGGGTCTATCCGCGGAATCATTAGAACTCAATATGGATTTCATATTATTAAATTAACAGGAAAGAGAAGTTACCAACAGGCCAATAAAAGGCAACTCAGAGCCGCTGTATTTGACTTTAAAAGAAAGCGCATTTTTGATAAGTATTTTTCTGCGCTCTCCAAGAAATATAAGGTTCAGAGAAATCAGCAGGCTTTAAAGAAAGTGAAGTAAAAGGATCCATCTGTGTCACTTTTAGAAGTTCGTGTTCACAGCACTTACTCTGTCGTAAGATGTGCAGGGTTTTTTATTTTTCTACTTGTTTTTACATCTTGCTCACCACAATGTACACCTGGAACACAATCTCTATCTAATAGAGTAGTTATTCAAGTGGATGACTCTGAAATGTCAGCTCAAGAGTTTGCTTCACGCCTTGCTGAACGATTAAAAAATTATGATGCTCTTGCTGTCAAAGAGGATCGAATTCTCTCCAAAGCCAAACAAGACATTGTTCGAGATTTTATTTTAAAGGTGCTTACCGAAAACTGGGCTCAATCAAACCAAGTTATTTTGCGAAAAGAGGATATTGATGCTCAAATCAATGACATCCGTAATCAGTATCCTGATGATTTGACTTTTCGACAAAAACTCATTGAAGAAAATCTCACTTACGAAGAATGGCTAGAAAAAATGAAGTTCAGTCTTCTGCAAAATCTTGTTATGAAAAAACTCATTGAAGATACTAAACCTCCTGAACAGAGTGAGTTAAAGGCTTACTATGAATCTAACAAGGATCTTTTTAAAAAAGCTCGACAAGTAAAACTCCGTCAAATTGTTTTAAAAAATGAAAATGATGCAAAATCTATACGATCAGAAATCCACAAAAAGAAAAAACAAATGGAAGATCTAGCTCCTAAGTTTTCTATTGCCCCTGAAGGGCTTAATAAGGGAGAGTTAGGCTGGGTTGAGGAGGGAACTCTTGAAGTCTTTGACAAAGTCTTTGACCAACCAACAGGTTATTTAAGCGGTGTGTTAAAAAGCCCCTATGGTTACCATATCATCAAAGTTTTGGATAAAAGAAATGCTATGACAGTAAAGTTTGAAGATGTAAAAGACAAAATATACAAAGTTTTCATACAGAACCGTGAGCAAGCAGCTTATTCCAAATGGTTGGAAAACGAAATCAGAAAGGCTAAGGTTATGAAAGACGAAGCCTTTATTGAAAATATAAAAATTGAAACTCGGGACGAATATTGAAACAGCTTATTTTAATTTTATTCTTAATAACAATACCTACAGTAACTCAAGCAGAAATTGTGGAAAAAATCGTGGCTATTGTGAATGATTCGATCGTCACTCTTTCTGACATTAATACATTCAAGAAAAAAGTACGGTCTGAGGGTCTCATTGATAGCGCTATTTTAAAAAACAAAAACCCAAAGGAAATGATCAAGGATCGTAATGCTATTATTGAACATCTTATCGACGAACAGGTCATTGATTCAGAAATTCGACGCCTAGGTATTGCTGTTACTATTGAAAAAGTAGAAGAAGAGATTCGATCTGTAACTAAAAGAAATGGTCTCAGTAGAGAGCAACTAAAGTCTGCATTGGGAGCTAGAGGAATAAAATTTTCAGACTACCAAGACTTTATCAAAACATCTTTGGAGCGCCAGTCTTTAATCGATCGCGAAGTTTCATCAAAAATAAAAATCTCTGACGAAGATATTTCAAACTTCTATTTATCTAAAAATAAAGGCGCAAGTGGGCAAATTTTTGAGTACAAACTCGCTCATATACTCATTCAAGATAATGTCAGTGGTGGTGTCTCTGCAAAAAAACGAATGCTTAATATTGTGAATAAATTAGAATCCGGAAATGAATCTTTTGAAAAACTCGCCTCTCAATATTCAGAAGATCCCAACTTTTCACAAGGCGGGCTCTTAGGTAGTTTTAAAGCTGGTGAAATGGTCAAAGAGTTTGAAAAAGGAATTGCCAATTTAGATGCAGGACAAACGTCAGGGGTGATTAAAACTCAATTTGGTTACCATGTAATTAAGGTTTTAAAGAAAACTCTTATTTCGGATCCTGCCATGGAATCACAAAAACAACAGATTCATGCCGTTCTCTATTCTCAGGCATTCAACCGTCAATTTCGAAAATGGCTAGATCGAAAGCGAGATGAAGCTTTTGTAAAAATTAATTGAAATCCATGAATCCTGTAAAACAAATTCTGATTACGACGGGTGATATTAATGGTATAGGGCAGGAAATTACTCTTAAAGCCCTTAAAGAGCTTTCTATCAAAAAAAATACTCGGATTGTTATATTTAGTTCCAATAAAAATCAATGGCCCAAAAAAGTTGGCTTCTATAAGTTATACCATTTTTCTTCAGATAGAAATCTTCAGATAGAAAGTCTCAAACCTAATGAAGTCGCTGTTATTTCTATGTCGGGAGATTCTCATAAATGGGTTGAAACTGCAGCTCAAAGAGCTCTAAAGTACTCTCATCATGGAGTGGCTTTAGTCAATGCACCTATGTCCAAAGATAAAAAAGGGCATGGACATACTGAAATACTAAAATATGTTACAGGAAATCAAAAACTCTATATGGGTTTTCTCGGAAATTATTTTAATGTCTGCCTGGCAACCACACATATTCCTGTGGACAGTGTGTTTAGCCAACTCAGTGCAAAAGCCATTAGAAATTCTTTTCGAGCAGCATTAAAACTTCATGAACTGGGGGGAGGATATCAAAAATTAAGAGTTCTTGGGTTGAACCCTCATTCCGGAGAAAATGGAGCCATTTCTCATCAAGATCAAAAAATTATAAGAAACCTGCCTTCTGAAGCCAAACCATTGTTAGTGCCAGATACAGCTTTTATTAACCATAAAAAATCTGATACTTACCTAGCGTGGTATCATGATCAGGGGCTTATTCCTTTTAAAATAGTCCATGGCTTCTCCCACGGAATTCAAGTGACTCTTGGGTTACCCTTTATTAGAACTAGTGTGGATCATGGTACAGCAAAAGATATCTTTGGCAAAGGGGTGGCCGACCATAGGTCTTTGTTATTAGCCCTAAAGAAAGGGCATCAACTAATGATCAAATTTGAAAATACAATCATTCCATCTCAGGAGTAAAAATGAGCTACGAACCAGTAATTTTCAGGGAATATGATATTCGCGGTGTCTGGAATAAACAATTTGATGCTGATTTTGCCAGACTATTGGGGCGAGCCCATGTAACTTTTCTTAAAAAAGAAAGAGGTATAGAAAATCCAAGTTTATCTATTGGCCACGATGCCCGACTATCTAGCCCAGAAATTGTTCAGGCCCTATCTCAAGGTGTACGAGAGTCTGGTGGAAACGTTAAGCTGTTAGGTCTAGTTACCTCACCTATTAGTTATTTTACTACGTTCACTTTGAACATAGATGGTGCCTTCATGGTCACTGGTAGCCATAATCCCCCTGAGTTCAATGGTTTTAAAATTTCTGCCGGCAAATCCACTATTTTTGGAGAAGACATCCAAAAATTAAAAGTTATTATTGAAAATAACGATTTCTTTTTAGGTAGTGGTACAGAAGAAAAAATTGATATCTTTCCCTCTTATATCAAAAGATATAAAAATGAATTCTCAGAACTCAAAGATATTCCTATAGTTTTAGATTGTGGAAATGGTGCTGCTGGTTGTGTCGTACGGGAGCTTTTTGAGGCCTGTGGATTAAGTCCTACAATTCTATTTGAACAACCTGATGGAACTTTTCCTAATCACCATCCAGATCCAACCGTTGAAGAAAACCTTGGTGATCTAAAAAAAGCCGTAAAAAAACACAAGGCACAGGTTGGCATTGGATTTGACGGAGATGCTGATAGAATTGGTATCGTTGATGAAAAAGGAAATATGGTCTATGGCGATGAATTAATGTGCCTGTGCTCCACCGAAGTTTTAAAAGAAGCTGAAAACAAAACTATTATTGGTGATGTCAAATGCTCTGACAGAATGTTTGATTTTATTGGTAAGGCCGGCGGCAACCCTATTATGTGGAAGACTGGACATAGTCTCATTAAACAAAAAATTAAAGATGAGAATGCACCTTTTGGTGGTGAAATGAGTGGTCATATTTTTTTTGCTGACAGAAACTATGGATATGATGATGCACTTTACGCAGCATTAAGAGTGGTTGAGATTCTTGTAAAAACAGGAAAAAAAGTTTCTGAACTTCTCGAAGCATTACCGCCAGCTTACAATACGCCAGAACTAAGGATTGATACAACTGAAGAAAAGAAACACCAAATTGTTTCTCAACTCAAAGAGAAATTCTTAAAGCCCTCTGATAATTATAAGGTGAATCTTATTGATGGAATTCGTGTCAGCTTTCCAAATGGTTGGGCTCTGGCGAGAGCATCTAACACTCAACCCGTTCTCGTCTTGAGGTTTGAAGCTGATTCTCAGGACAATCTCAATTCCATCCGAAAGCAATTTGAGGATATTGTAAACCCCATGTTGTAAGTATACCAATTCGGTTTGAACTTTCTGGATTGGTATACCTTAGACTCTATTCTCAAATAGGATTAAAAGCGAGTTCCTAAGAGAAAAGGTGTAAAAAACAAAGTCAAGCGGGTATTCCTTTCAATAAACTGCTAAAAATATGGAATCGATTCTACGAGGTCTGTATACTCCGTAGTCGATGATCCCACTTTTTAAGACCCTTTTCTTACTCCTTCTTTTAGTTATCGCAAATTCTGGATTTGCTAAGGATCGCCCATCAAAAATCAAAGAATTTGAGAACCGTTTAGACATAATAGAAGCTCTCTATGGAGATCTCATTTTTGAAAAATTCGGAGCACCCTTAAAGATAAACAAAATGTGGAATGTGCGTCAGGTTTTCTTCCAAGCTGACGTTGATGAGGCAGGGGAGCCCAATATTTACTTAGGAGGTGGAGCCCTCATCCTCCCAAAATACACTCCAGACGTATTTACGTTAATCGTATGCCACGAAATAGGTCATCTCATTGGTGGAGCCCCTTATAAAACAGAACATCACTATTCATCGAGTGTCGAAGGACAAGCAGATTTTTTTGCTGCTAGCTGTACTTCAAAAGTATTTGAAAATAAACGTATAATAAAAACTAAACCGCAATCCATTACGGACAGAGAAACTGATGAATTTTGCTCTCACCGTGATATCAAAATCGGTACTAATGATTCCTGTATGAGAATCATTCATGTTTTATCAAATCTGTTTTCTGACAATTTAAAAAAATCTGGAGATTTAAATTCTATATTAAATATGGAATTTCCAAAAATAGAACACACATTAAATCAACGACCATCAACAGTATGTCAGATTTATACATTCTTAGCTGCTCTTTCTGGTCTTGAACGCCCTTCTTGTTGGTATAAAAAGGAGGTCCGAATTTTTGGAAATACTCCTATGCGAGAATTTCCCACTTTAGACTCAGATGCTCAAAAAGTTTGGAATTTTTGGGATCAACGTCTTTCTCTACCTTCTGGTCTCACCCCTCCTGAAATTTATTTCTACTCATTTCAACGTCATATTCAAACTAATGAGTTTACACAGTGGCAGTCCCATTGGCTTTTAGGAAATACAGATATCTGGTCTGATTGGGCCGATTTAAAAAATAAGAATGGTCAATCAATGGAAATAACCAGAGAGTGGATTGTTAAAAATGTTTCTAGTATATTTCCTTTCCCCAAAACATTTTTAGCATTTCATTACGATAGAACTAATCGTATTCAAATGAACCCAGAAAGAACCATGCTATCTACTTATCAAAATGATCCCTATGGAATAAAAAGAGATTTTTTAGGCGCAGGTTACTACAGTATGGGCCATGAGATGCTCCATTATGCGCTTCAAGAGAAAGTTTCCATTCCGACAAAACTACATCATTGTCTTTTTGTGACACCTCATCCAGAAACTGGAAGAATGTTAATAGATGATATGGCTCAATTTCTTGTAGATGAAAAATTAAGTGCCACTTCTATGATAAAAATGGGTCCTAGCAGCGAAACTAAAATGGATCCTTGTAAAAGGATGAATTCTGACGAGATAAGTCTCATTCAAAAAACTCTTAAATCTCTATAATTCATGCCGCTTCATCAGAAGAGTCTTCACTATCATTTTTTTCTGATTTGACCTTAGTTATTAATTCATAAACAAGAATTTCAGCAACATACTGTTTAAATTTTTCAAATTCATTCTTATTTATATGGAGACCTGATGCTCCTCCCTCTTTAGATATAAGTTTTTCTTTTTGTCTAGGAAGAATCTTAGATCCTGCATTTAAATATTTATAAAAGCGATCATTCTTTTTTAAATATATATACGAATTAACATTAATAGGAAATTGGGTGGATAAATGTACTGCACTTATTCTTGCCATATCAGAAGATTTATCAGAATCCTGTAAATGAGGAATCCTACTTTTCGTAGGAACAAATGTAACCGCTATCTCTTCTGGTCCAGATTGTTCAAAAATAGTGAAGTTTTCTATTTTTTTCGAAAATTGGTCTAAATCAAAATTTTCAGTTTCTACAAAAAATGATTTTTGACAGTGAACATTTATTCCTTGTGAGGCAAGTTGTTTTTCAACGGCCTCAGAAAGGACTTTTAGAAAATCAATATCAGGCTTAAGGTCAACTCTACCTCTTCCAACAAGAAAGTATCCATGAATTTTTTGTGAATCTACTGGAATAACCCCAACTTTTTCAATTTCTTTAATTTCAATTCGTACATTTGGATCAGGATTTTTACAGCTTTCCTTTAGTGCTCTATGAACACTCTCTTTAAACTTATCCTCTTCTTCACTTAAAATTTTTCCTTCGGCAACAATACTTTCAGAAAAATTTTTTTTATTTTTTGTATTCCCTATGCTATCAAGTGTTTCTTTATTAGAAATTTTATTTACTCCATATTCCTCATTTTCTCCTGACATCTTTTTATTTATTTTCTCTGAAGAGTTTTGATTAAATTTCTTTTTTTGTTTTTCTTCAGCAGATAATATATCTTCATCTCTTTGTTTCTTTTTTTCTTCCATTTCAGAAATGTGTACATTATTTTTAGATTTTTCTCCATGTTGAATGTCAAAACGAGGCTTTGATTTTTTTCCTTCAGAAATTAGTGGGTCATCTGCATCTGGCTGAAATTTATTTCTTTTTTGATTTATTTCAAAAGTAGCTCCAGGTCTGTTTTTTTGATTTTTAATAGGAATATCTTCTTCATCTTTTTGTTTTTGCCAAGGAAAGGCTTTCTTTTTAGATTCTACTCGAGCTTTTTTTGCGCTTTTTTCCTCTTCTGTCATTTGAGAACCAGAATTTTTTAGTACATTTTGATAATAAGAACTTTCGCTCTCTTTTAATTCTGAATCTTCACGATTCATATGATCTTTTTTCTTCTCTGAAGGAGTTAATTTTTCAGTATGATTATCCTGTTTTTTAATTGGATCAAGGTCTTCTCCTGAACTGAGCTTTCGTAACATTTCTGCTGCTGAAAGGTTCATATTAGATTTCTTTTCTTTTTCTTGAATATCTTTGAGCTTGGTTCTTACTGATCCAGATAATGGAGCTTTACGACTATCAGAACTTTCACCTGCAATTTTAATTGTAGATTTTGACTTACTCCCTTTCACTTGTATGGTGTTATCTTCATCTTTGCCAGATTTTTTTGCCGAGCCTGAAATGGATTGAATTTCCTGTGGATTATAAATTCCATCCAAAGTCTGTCGGATAAATCTATGAAGACTTGGTCCACTAGGAAATCCAGTAAATTTATATTTAAAACGAGATTTATTAAGTTTATTGATGGATATAGCTCCACCATCTTCAGTAAACCCTATACAAATGGTATTAAGAGTTTGAGCTAAAAGTATAGGAAGCCTAGATACATTTGGATTGGGGTGATCGACACTAATCATTACAATATCTGGCGACTCTTTAACAATTGTTGCAATAGCTTTAGATATGCTTCCAGCACAACTTGTTGGCCAACCTCTTCTTGTTAGAAACTGAACTGAGTTATTTAAGGAATCAGGATTTTTAGCAATAATAAATATATTAACTTCCAATTGATCAATATCAACTGGTTCCTGTTTGTTCTGTTTTTGATCATCAGAACTCATTCCATTCCCATCTATCCATTAAGACGAAATCAATCACTCTGGGTATAGATTTATCGGAAAATCCTGAATAATTAATGAGTTAACACTAACTTTATAGACTCGACTCAAGAAGAGTGCACAATAAAAAAGCGCCGTTTGTTTTGTCGGCGCTTTTTTATCCCAGCCTGGTATGCAAAACTGGTCTAAAGAATTAACCCAGCTTTCCAAGAAGTAGAAAAGCAATCACAAGAGAGAAAATCACTAGTGATTCAATAAAAACAAGACCAAGAATCATAGGAACAAACATGTTATTGCTGGCTTGTGGGTTCCTTGCCAATCCATCCATAGCAGCAGAACCAATTTTTCCTTGAGCCAGTGTACCACCAATAGCAGCAATACCAATGGCCAGTGCTGTAGCCAGAGCAATATTACCTTGATCTCCACCACCCATTTGTGCAAAAGCAGGCGTAGCTAGTAGAGCAATAAATGCCAGTGTAAATTTTCTCATTAATTTTCTCCCGTTGTTATAATTAGTGATCATGTGAAATTGCCATTGATATATAAATCATGGTTAGCAAAGTGAATACAAATGCCTGCATAGTACACACAAACATTCCTAGTCCATAAAAAACGGCAGGAACTGGAACCCACCAAGGGACTAAATCAAGAAAAACTGAAAGAACAGTATGGTCACCCAACATATTTCCGTAAAGACGTAAACCTAAACTAAACGGCCTCATTAAATGAGAAATAAGTTCAAGCACCAACATCATAGGCCCAATGAACATAACAGGGCCCCAGAACTGTTTCACATAACCTATACCATGTTCTTTAATCCCATGAATGTTGTAAACAATAAAAGTAAATAAACCAATACCGATAGTTGTATTCAAATTATCCGTGGCAGGCGTCATACCTGGAATTAAGCCCACGAGGTTATTAATCCATATATAGAAAAATAGTGATGCAAACAAAGGTGCATATTTGCGTCCACTTTCTCCCATAACCAGATCTGTTAGGCCAATGATGAATTCAACAAAAACCTCAAAAAATCCCTTCACAGAAAACTTTCCAGCAGGAACAACTGCAGACTCACCATTACCCAAAGCCAGTCGACCCAATAACGAAAGGATAATAAGAAATCCACCAACAGCTACAGCTGTAACAACTGGAATGGCATGGTGATCAACACCAGGAATAAGTTGAGTCCAATTAAAGTGCACCATCAGCAAAAGCCTTTACATGTTTTTTACTTTTAAAACCCAAAATATTGATCCTGGGATAAAGCTCAGGAAACCTATCAAAAAACCAGCCTTATGAACCTGTGTTGAATTCATGGCAAAGTACAGAATAATTCCTAAAATTGCGTACTTAAATACAATGACACCTCCGGTAATGGCAACCGATTTTTTCTTTAAAAAGCCTTTGGCAGCTATATCCATCAGCCAAAAAATCAAAATCCCAAATAAACCTCCAAAAAGGCATGATAGCGCAGCGCGTATATCATAATAAACCCATGAAATAGCAGTAAATAGCAAAATATAGGTCGATGTGAATTGATAAAAGCCTTTAGTCTTTGGGAGTTGCACTGTCACTCACATCTTGCATAAATTTCTTAGCTATGGCGATGATATGCCATACCCAAACACCAAATGAGGCAAGAACAAGAAATATCACCGAATAGCCTGGCCAGCCTGTGAGTTTATCAACTTCACGTCCAACAATAACAGAGCCTATCATCATACCAATAATTTCCATTCCCAAACCGGCAAAAACTAAACCTTTTCCAGTTTTATTTTCAGAGCCATTTTTATTCATCTCTTTAGACCTTTTGCTCCCGGCTGATTTTCAGCCCTTTCTTTTAACCTCTTGATTTTGAGTTCAATAAATTCCTGAGTAGGATAGCTCTCTTTTATAGACTCAAGAATTTCTATAGCTTTTTTAAAATCTTTTTTTTCCTCATGAGCCACAGAAAGATTGATTCCCACATTTTCGGACTGAGCTTTTTTGGGGTTTGAAGTCATTAACTCTTTAAAAACTTTAATAGCATTGTCTACTTTTTTAGTCGTAAGAAAAATATTAGCTTTAAACAATTTGAGATCAAAAACTTTGTCTTTATCAGGATTTTCTTCAAGTAAAGTATTTACTTCTACGAGACTCTGATAAAAATTGTTTACTTGAAAATGACTTTTAGCAATTCGAGTTCTAAAAAAATAGTTATCTTCTTTGGTATGAGGTAATTTCAAAAGTCGACCGTACTCAATAATTGCTTGAGGATAATTACCAATTTTTTCAAAATAAATATCAGCTATTTTTTTTTGACTGTTAAATCTTTCTTTTGAGTCCTCTGAATACACAACTAGATATTTATAAAAAGCTATGGCCTTATTGAAGTTTTTTATCTCTAATAAAGCTATCCTAGCGGCATTTCTGGCAGAGATAACAGCCATATCAGAGTCAGGGTCTCTTTTTATAATACGACTGTAATGCTCAAGTGCTGATTTGAAATCTCCGGTTTTTTCATTACTCCTTGCCCGACTATATTCCACATCTTGGTAAGAAAGAGAACAGGAGGAAAAAATAAAAAGACCTAACAATACTAGACTATTTTTCTTCACTGTCTTCATCTATGAGAGCTAAATCTGTTACATACTCTCCAGATTTTAGATTGATCAAACGTACACCTTGAGTATTTCTACCCATGACAGAGATATCTGAACATTTCATTCTAATGGATTGCCCCTGATTGGTCATAATCAATACTTGCTGTGAATCATCCACAAAACGAGCACAAACTACTTGACCCACTTTGTCTGTAGTTTTTTGTGTAATAATTCCGACCCCACCACGACTCTGACGTCGATATTCAGTCATAGAAGTTCGTTTTCCATAACCATTAGCTGTCACAATTAAAATAGTTGACTCACTATCCTTAGAAATCACTTCCATTCCGATAACTTTATCATCTTTACCAAGAGTAATGCCTTTGACTCCACGAGCCGTACGCCCCATAGCTCTGACATCATTTTCATCAAAGCGAATGGACATGCCTTCGCTTGTGACAATAAATACATCACACTTTCCTGTACTGATTTTACTGTCTTGTAGATTATCTTCCATTTCAATAGTCAAAGCGATCAAACCAGAAAGCCTGGGTTTTTTGAAGCTATCCAACTTTGTCTTTTTGATAATTCCTTTTTCCGTTAGCATGACTACATAACCTGCTTCATCAAAGTTACTCACTGGCAAAATAGCACGAACCTTTTCACCACTAGATAGTTGAATAACATTTTGAATGGCCTTACCACGTGATGTCCGGCTTCCCATGGGTAGTTGGTGAACCTTAGTCCAATAAACCTTTCCACGATCAGAGAAGGACAGAATTGTATCGAGAGTTTCTGCAGAAAAAACTCTCCAAATAAAATCCTCCTCTCTAGCACCAGCCCCTTTAAGGCCTTTTCCTCCACGTTTTTGAACTCTGTATTGGTCTAAAGGCATACGCTTGATGTAACCAGCCATACTCATGGATACAACCATCTCTTCTTTGGCGATGAGATCTTCATCAACCAACTCTTCTGTACTAGCCTCAATTTTTGTACGTCTTGGATCTGCGTATTTATCTTTAACTGTCTGCAATTCCTCAACTATAATTTTATAAATTTCAGAAACATTAGCTAAAACATTTTTCAACCATTGAATTTTTTCCATGACTTCTTTGAGTTCATTTTCAATTTTTTCTCGTTCTAGCCCTGTCAACCTTTGTAAACGCATTTCCAAAATAGCCTGGGCTTGCTTTTCTGTAAACTCAAATTGATTCATCAAGTTTTTCTTAGCAATGGCTGTCTCGTTGGATGCACGTATAGTGGCTATCACCTGATCAATAGAGTCTAGTGCTTTTTTCAAGCCCTCTAGAATATGTGCACGGGCCTCCGCCTTTTTTAGTTCAAATATACAACGCCGGGTAACCACGTCTTTTCTATGAGCAATAAAAGACTCCAGCATTGACTTTAAATCAAAAGTTCTTGGCTGCATGCTGGAGTCTAATGCCAACATGATGATTCCATAGCTCACTTGAAGTTGGGTGTACTTATACAAACGATTGAGAATCACTTGAGCATTTTCATTTTTCTTTAGATTAATGACAATTCTCATTCCTTCACGTGAAGACTCATCTCGAATATCAGAAATCCCTTCTACTTTTTTGTCTTTTACTAGATTGGCTACACTTTCGATAAGTTTAGCTTTGTTCACCTGATAAGGAATCTCTGTGACGATAATATCTTCTCTGTCTTTTCTAGGAACAATTTCAGTAACGGCTTTAAGTGTAATAACTCCTCGCCCTTTTTTATACGCCTGAATAATTCCATTGGTTCCAGCAATAGTTCCTGCCGTTGGGAAGTCCGGACCTGGAATATATTTAATAAGTTCGTCGAGAGTCAGTTTTGGATTTTTAATCATGGCAATACAGCCATCAATAACTTCGCCTAAATTGTGCGGTGGAATATTTGTTGCCATACCTACAGCAATTCCAGAACTTCCATTAACTAAAAGGTTTGGAAATTTTGCTGGCAGGACTGTTGGAATCAATAAAGAATCATCATAGTTCCATTGAAAGCTGACCGTATCTTTTTCAATATCTTCAAGAAGTTCTTCCGCCAGACGAGTCATTCTCACTTCTGTGTATCGAGCAGCAGCAGGAGAATCTCCATCAATGGAGCCAAAGTTACCCTGTCCATCAATCAATGGATTTCTCATGGAAAAATCCTGAGCCATTCTGACCATTGTGTCATAGGCCGCAGCATCCCCATGCGGATGATATTTACCAATCACATCCCCTACAACACGAGCTGATTTTTTGTAAGGCTTGTCATGGGTGTTATTTAAGTCATGCATGGCATACAAAACCCGCTTGTGAACTGGTTTTAACCCATCTCTAACGTCTGGAAGTGCACGACCAACAATCACGCTCATGGAGTACTGAAGGTAAGCTTCTCGCATCTCCTGATTAATATCTACTTCTGTGATTCCTTTATTTGGGTCTACCGGATCCATACTTGATTACCTCTAATTAAACGTCCAACTCACCAGCCAAAAGGGCATTGTCATGGATAAATTTTCTTCTGGGTTCCACTTGCTCTCCCATAAGAATACTGAATGTATCATCTGCCGAAATAGCATCATCAATTGTTACTCTTAAAAGATTTCTGTTTTCTGGATTTAGTGTGGTCTCCCAAAGTTGCTCAGGGTTCATTTCACCCAACCCTTTATAACGTTGAACATAAAGACCTTTTTTAGCCACTTCCATAATGTGTTCGTAAAATTCCACATAATCCCAAAACTCTTGAGAAGGGTTTTTGTCATCGGTTTTTAATTTTATGGGTAATTTCACTACTGATTCAAAACTGGCCCATAACTTTACGAGTTCTTCCAGTTCCGAAGATTCTGCTTCTTGATTATCAAAAATCGAATCAATTTTATAACCAAACTTTGTTGTAAATACAGTAAACTCAAAATTTATGTGTTCTTCATTTTTACTGATTTCAAAATCTACATTGGAAATACCACATAATGGGTGATCTTTAACCCAGCTTTTAAAGCCATCTGTTAATGTTTTTATGGAATCCTCAGATTTCATGATCTCTTTTAAGCTCAATTTGTAATTAAGAAGATACATTAAAAAATCCCTGTCAAACTTATTGGCAAGGCCTTTCACAAGAGTATCAAACTTCTGAATATCCATAATGAACTTTTTCAATTGTCCCTCAGAAGTTCCATCGGACATATTTTCAATGATAAGTTTATTTATACTCTCATCAAGAAGATATCTGGTCAGCGCTTTTTCATCTTTAAGATAAGTTTCTGACTTTCCCTTTTTGGCTCTATAAAGCGGTGGTTGAGCCACATAAACATACCCTTTTTCGATAATCTGAGGAAACTGTCTATAGAAGAACGTCAAAAGAAGTGTCCGTATATGAGATCCATCCACATCGGCATCTGTCATTATGATAATTTTATGATACCTAATTTTGTCGATATTAATATTGTCTTTTCCAATTCCTGTACCCAATGCTGAAATCATCATTTTAATCTCTTCGTTGGATAGCATTTTATCGAATCTAGCTTTCTCAACGTTGAGGATCTTACCTCTCAATGGAAGAACTGCTTGAGTTTTTCTGTCTCTTGCCTGCTTGGCAGATCCACCTGCCGAATCTCCCTCCACCAAGTACAATTCGCATTTTGCTGGATCTCTTTCCTGACAATCCGCCATTTTTCCAGGAAGTGAGCCACTATCTAAAGCTGTTTTTCTTCGAGCTAAATCGCGGGCTTTACGAGCGGCAAGGCGAGCTCTTGCTGATTCTACACATTTACTAATAATTTTTTTAGTCGGCCCTGGATTTCTATCAAACCAATCCGCCAGCTTTTCATTCACAAGCGATTCAACGACACCCTTGACTTCATTATTTCCTAGTTTAGTTTTTGTCTGTCCTTCAAACTGTGGCTCAAGGACTTTGACGGAAACTACTGCTGCCAAACCTTCACGAATATCATCACCATCTAGATTGTTTTTTAAATCCTTCAAAAGATTTTTATCAGTGGCATAAGAATTAGTTGTTCTTGTTAAAGCAGCTCTAAAGCCTACAAGATGAGTACCACCTTCATGAGTATTGATATTATTGCAATAGGTATAGATAGATTCTGAATAAGAATCATTCCATTGCATAGCTACTTCTACTTCAACATCATCTTTTTCACCTTTAAAAAAAAGAACCTCTGGATGA
>JAUILT010000028.1 GCA_030432925.1 Bdellovibrionia bacterium
CTTCAATGGGTACAAGGTCATCCGCTTTTTTTTGGGCTAAAGCTTTAAGTGGTAAGAAGGCTGTTGTGGCCCATATGAGCGGTAAGAGAAGGGGAGTCATAGAGAGTTCTATCTTTGTTTTCATTTATACCGCCATTCCAAAGTCTGTTGCTTCTCTAGAAATGTCTGTTTGCACTCTTTTTACGTGAATGTACTTTTCGACTCCAGGTCTGAATGTGTAATTAACATGGCAATAGGCACCAGGGTAATCGGGCACTTGTTTTGGATTAAGAACAACATACTCAGTTCCTTCAATATTTTGAAAAATCCAGGAGTTACTGATAGGGTCTTTTCTAAACCGTCCTTCAGCCCATCGGCTTCGTCGAAGATGCATCATATTTTTTCCTCCGCAAATGTTAATGGTAGGCTTCATTTTACTTCATGAGCCCTGTAAGAATGTCATTGAGCCAATAAAAAAATGTTAGGATTTCAAGACATTAAGGCTCTGAGAGGAGTGTCAATCAGTTTCAAAAAACTGAAAAATTCAGACGGGATCGGTATAGGTGGGGGATCTGGACTACCGGATTTCTGATAGCCCGTTAATATTAGGTTATGAAGTCATGGTTATTCAATATTGTTCAGTTTTTTGAGTCTCTTCTCAACCACCCTATCAAAGTAATTTGGTTATGTTTGATATTTGTGTTTATTAATTTGATTGCTGATGGCACATTGCTGCAACTATGGAGTCTCAGTAGAAATATCGAGCGCCTTCAAGGAGAAACCATGGGTGTCCGCCAGAGGCTTGTCCATGTACAGCAAGCCATTGAAGAGGCATCAGACCCTCATTTTATAGAGCATCAAGCTAGGGAGCGTTTTGATTTGGTTAACAAAGGGGACCTGGTTTTTATTTTTACTGATGACTGATCACAGCTATAATTCTCATTGATAGCCCGACTCGCTAAAAGTCGGGGTTTTTCACTTCAAAAGCACCTTTTGGTTAAGAAAATATTCATGCATTCTCCAGAGTTGACGGTTTGCAACGGACACACTTAGCCTATAGGTAGGGCAAGGAAGTCCATCAACGAAGGGTAAGGAGGTTCAATGACCATTGGCACGGTAAAGTGGTACGACGAGATGCAGGGTTATGGCTACATTCTTCAGGCCGACGGGCAAGAGGTTTATTTCCACTATACAGCTATTGCTGAGTACAATAACAAATCATTTGCAGTTGGATCCACAGTGACCTATGACCTCATTGAAACCAGAATGGGATTTGAGGCGTCCAATGTAAGGCGCGCTGCGTAGGCTAGAATCTCTGTCCTAAAGGGGGGGCCATGAATTATCTAGAATTGCGTGAGTTGAGACTTCGCCTTGGGTGGAGCCTCTCTGAAATGGCTCGGAGAATGGGCTGTGATCAATCATTGGTTTTAAAGTGGGAGTCTAACTATCAGGAGCCAGACCCTGGTGTGATTCGTCAGTACATATCTTTACGCTCTTTTGTGGAAGAACATGCAGAAAGAACCCGACAAATGCCATTGGCGGAGTCTTTGTTGAAGGACGAGCAGCTCAGTCAATGCTCTCAAGAGGAAGTTATTGCCTGGGAGAGCTTGGCGAGTTTCGAGCCTGAGGGGGATGGCTCTGATTCAGAATAAACCTTGAAGATATTTTGCTTTTTCTCTATGTTTTGTCCTTAGTTTTAGAGACAAAGAGAGAGTGTGTGAATGAAAAAGCTTTATGTCGTCGATGTGTATTCATTTTTTTTTCGAGCCTTTTATGCTATTCCAGGATTGACGAGCCCCTCTGGCATGCCAACAAATGCCCTCTATGGATTTTTATCCATGACGATCAAGCTTCTTAGAGAAATTCAACCAGATTATATGGCTTTTTGTTTTGATCGAAAAGAGGGTTCTTTTCGTGTGGACTTGTACGAAGAGTATAAAGCCAATCGCAGTGAAATGCCTGAGGATCTCAAGCCTCAGGTGCCTTACCTCAAAGAGTTAACAGATCTCCTTGGAATTTCTAGGTTTGAGATAAAGGGCTATGAGGCGGATGATCTTATTGGTAGCTTGGCTCGACAAGGGGCTGAGAGCGGTGTTGAGGTTGTTATTGTCAGTGGTGATAAGGATTTTGCCCAATTGATCAACTCAAAAATTACCATGCTTGATACAATGAAGAACATAACATACGACGAACAAAGTGCTGTGGAAAAGTGGGGGGTGATGCCAGAGCAAATGATTGATTATTTAGCCTTGGTGGGTGATTCCAGTGACAATGTTCCTGGTGTAAAGGGTATTGGCCCTAAAGGCGCACAAAAGCTCTTGAAAGAGTATGGGACTCTAGAGGGCATTTATCAGAATATTGAAAACATCTCCGCAAAAGGAACTAAAGCTAAACTTCAGGAGTCTGAAGACATGGCGTACCTTTCAAAAGAGCTGGTCACAATTGTCACTGATTTGAATTTGGTGAAAAAAATAGATGATCTGAAATTGAAGGAGATTGATCATGACAAGCTCAAGAAGAAACTGGAAGAGTTGGGATTCAAATCATTTGAAAGAACTCTTTTGGGAACCAACAAAGAAGATATTACTGATGTCCAGTCTTCGGTAAAGAAATCCAAGTCTGTGGGACGCCAAAAAGGTTCAGGTGCACAGTCAGCCAGTGGTGCTGTTGCCACAGGCGATATTCAAGAAAAGTCTGTGAGCCTTGGCGTGTTAGAAAAAGCTATAAAACCTTATTCTGAAATTTGGGGCCTACTTGATAACAGGGGGTTTGTTCTTGGGTATGGAAACAGTATTTATAAAATAGAGAGCGTGGCAGCCTTTGAAATTGGTGAAGTATTAAAATCTAAAGTGTTGCAGTGGAAGGGGTTTGACGTCAAAGAGACCTGGAAGTTTTTGGGCCTTAGGGACCAACACTGTATTTGGGATGCTATGCTTGCAGGTTACGTGATCCGCGCGGGAAATATTTCTGATTTTGGAGGACTATGTGAGCAATATCTGGGACAGGGTCTTCCAGAACTGCCCTCCTGGTCACAGGTTTATTCATTGCACAGAGAGTTAGAAGAAAGGCTCAGAGAGCAATTGAGTCAAGTCGAAGGTGAGGAGATCTTTAAAAAATTTGAGCTGCCGACAGTACCTGTTCTTACTGAGATGGAACTGCAAGGAATCACTTTGGACGCCAGTGAACTGAAGACTCAAAGTGAGGATCTGGAGTCGGATATTGCTCATTTGACCTCAAAAATTTATGAGCTAGCTGGTGAGGAATTCAACGTAGCCAGCCCTAAGCAGTTGTCAGTGGTGTTGTTTGACAAGCTTCAATTGACTCCCGGTAAAAAAACCAAAACCGGATTCTCCACCAATAATGATGTTCTTGAGAAAATCAGAGATGAACATGAAATTATTCCAGCTGTCATGGAGTTCCGGGAACTTTCCAAATTAAAATCTACCTATGTTGATGCTTTACCAGAATTGATTGACCCTCAGACCAATAAAATTCATACGCATTTTCGACAGGCAGCAACGTCCACAGGTCGGCTATCCAGCATTAATCCCAACCTGCAGAATATTCCCATTCGTACTGAGCGGGGACGATTGATTCGAAAGGCCTTTAAGGCCGATAAGGGACAGGTTTTTATTAGTGTCGACTACAGCCAAATTGAACTTCGAGTTTTAGCTCATATCACTGAAGATAAAGGGCTGATGAGGGCTTTTAACAATGATCTGGATATTCATGCTGCAACAGCCAGTGAAATCTTTGGTGTGGGCTTGGATAATGTGACAAGTGACTTGCGTCGAACCGCAAAGGCTGTGAACTTTGGAATTGCTTATGGGCAGGGAGTGTATGGTCTGGCTGAGACCTTGGGGATTTCTCGGGGAGAATCCAAGGAGATTATTGAGAACTACTTCAAAAAATTTGCGAATGTGAAAAGCTATATGGATAACATCGTTGAAAAAGCCAAAAAGGATGGTTTTGTGGAAACCCTTTTTGGGCGGCGTCGGTATATCGATGAGTTAAAATCTAAAAATCACGCAATGAAGGCCTTTGGAGAGAGGGCAGCGATTAATGCTCCTATTCAGGGAACAGCTAGTGATTTGGTCAAGCTGGCAATGATTCGTCTTTACGAAGAGGTTTCCATTCCTGCTGTGCTTCAGGTGCATGATGAAGTTTTATTTGAATGTCCTGAGGAGTTGATAGATGAAAATGTAGCTTTGATTCAGGAGATCATGGAGAGTGTTACAGAATTAAAGGTGCCTCTGAAAGTAAATGTGGCCATTGGCACCACCTGGGATAATGCTCATTAAAAAGACTCCCAGCCCGAAACCACGCCATTTTCAAAGTATACGTAGCGGGTTTCGCGTCTGTAGCCCACTTCAGACGAAACATATTTTGAATACTTCCAGCGTTCGTTTCCATAGACAGGGTTGCCAGCAACTTCTGTTCGATCAGGGTCTCCCCAACTTTCAAGAACAGCTTTTTGCGTCATTCCCACAGAAATATCGTTCTCTTCAATCAGGGCAGACGTATCTGTAGAAAATGTCTTAACTATAGAAGCAATGCCTCTCTGGTGGACAAAGTTTTCTCTAGCTTCTACAGAAGGAAGGCTTAAAAAATAAACCCTCTCTTGATCTGAACTCATGAGTGGTTTGTAAAAATAATATTGTTTTTTTGCTCGCTGAGTGGTGAGAGATTTCTCCATTTTTTTTAAAGCCATTCTTCTTTCTAACGTGATGGCTTGTGACTCATTCAAAGGGTAGCTAGTTCCATAGCCCAGCTCTTCTCTGGCTTTAGATTCCCGATAGGCTTTACGCTCTTGTTCGAGCTGCCTATGTAAGGGTATTTGACCGCCGTAGGTCGAGTAACCACTATCAGGGTGCCGAACCAATGAGTTGCAGGCCGTTAGCCCAGAAAGGCAGCAGCCAAGCAGTATAACAAGTATCCATTTGTTAAAAAACACCATTTCTTTGACCTCTTTTGTATATGTATCGGAATGGGAATATGAAAATTAAGTCCAAGTATGAAACATTCTTTGCCATAATATAAACATGGCCGAAGAAGTAGAAAAGCCCGATCAAAGTCAGAGTGGAGAGCAAGACTCAGGCGAAATCTCTTTAGAGAATATTGATGAGATTCTTCAACAGGAAGACCCTGGGTTTGTTGAATCTCTAGGAGAAATTAAAGAGGCTGGAGAGAACGTCGAAGATGTTGAGTTGGAAAGCTTGGAGGTTGATGTTGATAGCAGTATCAAGGATGATGATGATGATAAAGAAAGTCGCCTTGAAAAAATCATCCAGCAGCTTTTAAAAAAATATCCTAAGTTAAAGGTACTCAATACGCTACTTGAAAAATTCAAAAAGTTTATTCGCCAGCGCTTATTGATTTGGAGAGGGCGCCTGAAACTTTGCTTTTTCAATGGCATTGAACATATAAAGACATGGCCGGATCGATTTAAAAAACTTTTATCAGACCTAAAAAAACTGCTTGGAGCATTAAATGCTCAATTAAAAGAGGGGTTTTCTCGTCGAACTCGTCTGGAAAAGTCACTGGTTTTAGTGTTGATCTTTGGATCAGGGGTGGTGTTGGGGTTGACTTTATTGAACCTTAAAAACAGTCGATGGGCTCCTTTTGTCAAAAGTCCCATGTTGACCAGTTTTTCTGAAATTGCTGATGTAGAGTGGACCTATAAAGCCACAACAGGAACCCTCCCCTTTTTGATGGCCTTTCCACAAACCAAGCATAATTATCTGTTTCCAAAAGTAGTAGTGAACCTTAAAGCTAAATCTGGTGAAAGCAGTTTCCAAATGGGAGCTTTTGAGTTTTTTGTTGAAGTGGACTCCAAAGACACTGCGATCGAAGTGAAGAGTCGAGAGGTAGAACTGCATGATCTGATTCAAAGAGTTGTTGAGACTTTTAGCTATGAATCCCTTCAGTCTGAGCGAGGAAAAGAGCGTCTCAAAGAAGAAATAAAAAAATCTCTGAATCAAAAAATTGTTCAAGGGTGGGTTAAGGGTGTCTACATAAAGTTCATGATTACTAAGCCTTGATCTAGGGTCGGCAATGTTCTGTTCATTCACAGGCCCTTCCGTTTTTCGATAGTTCGGTATCGGCTCTCCGTTTTTGAGGTTGGTGAGTAAAAACTACCGCCCCTCCTGGTTGTTTTTTCTGAAAGTCCTCGCACCCAGCTCGGCCCCCTTCGGGGCTAGCTTTCAGGAAACCAAAGAGTCTGTTTTTCTATAGATCTCGCGGCCAGGAAGGCCGTGAGAAGGCCCTGTCAGGATGCAAAACAGTGATCTATCCGGATCAGCCTTTGTAAATAAGAAGTTGTCCAACCTCTGGGCTCTTGATCTGATACGGTATTGAAATTGCATTGCTTGGGGTTAGAAAGGAGTTGTTTCGACCTCTATTTTGGAACTTCACAGTAATATGCAGTCTTTAGCGATTTTGGCAGTGGAATTAAACTTATGAAGATGTTTGATGGCACTCCCTTTGTGGAAATTAAGAATGGAGGAAAATTTGCCAGCAAAAGGGTTTATGGGCTGGTCAAGGGAGTTCACTTGCAATTTGTAATGTTAGCAGAACACTCAGACTCTGCTGGAGACGTCATTCATAAAAGACTCAAAGATATGATCGAATAAGAGCGTCTAGGTTTCGAATAAAATTTTTTATTTAAAATCTCTAATATCGAGCTGATAAGATTTAACTCGATCATGTAGAGTGCTTTTGGGAATTCCTAGTTCTGAGGCTGCCTTTCTTTGGTTTCCCTTATTGCGAATGAGACATTCAACAATCAGTTTTTTTTCCATATCTTTTATGGATTGAGGAGGGGCACTGAGGAGCTGACTGAGTCCATTGATAGGAATGTCATCGATCAGTTGGTGAACAAGGTCTTCAGTGACCTGCTGATTTTTAAATAGGACTCTGGCTCGACTGATACAGTTCTTTAGTTCTCGGATATTTCCTGGCCAACTATGTTTTTTCAGCTCTTCAATGGCTGTGTGACTAAGGCGTACTTTTTGCTTCTTACAAAAGAAATAAATGAGAGTTTCAAAGTCCTCCAGTCGGTCTCGCAAAGGAGGAGGCGTGATCTTTGCCACGTTCAATCGAAAAAATAGATCTGATCGAAATTCTCCTTTTTGGACTTTGAGCTTTAGGTTTTGGTGAGTAGCAGCAACAATACGGACATCTGTGTTGATCGTTTTGTCAGAACCAACAGGACGGATTTCACTATTTTCTAGGGCACGCAGCAACTTAGGCTGAAGGTGTAGAGGCAGTTCGCCAATTTCATCTAGAAAAAGTGTGCCTCCACGTGCAGATTCAAAAGCTCCTTTTCTGTCATGAGTGGCGCCGGTAAAGCTGCCTTTGACGTGTCCAAAAAGCTCACTTTCGATAAGTGACTCCCCCAGAGCACTGCAATTCACACAGACGAGGGGGCCGTAGCTACGCTGAGAATGCTGGTGAATTTGTTGGGCGACAAGCTCTTTTCCGGTTCCGGACTCTCCGAGAATTAAAACAGGTAACTCAGAGTCAGCAATGGAGGGGATTCTTTGTAGTTGCTCCTTCCAAAAATAATTTTTACTGGTGGCTGTTATCTCTTGTCTTTCAGAGCCTCGATCAAATTGAAATTGAAATTCGGTTTTTCCAACTCGTACAGTATCTCCATCTCGAAGCAGAGCTTCAAAAACCTGAGCATCATTAATGAATGTTCCATTACGACTTTGCATATCTCTGAGAAAAAAGCCTCCAGGCTTTCGCTCTATGCGGGCATGGCGTTGAGAGACAAAATCGTCATTCACTGTAAAGTGCACATTGTCTGATCGCCCAATTGTAAGAAATTCATTCACTTCTATGGCTTCTTTTTTGCTGCCATCGTTAAGTATCAAAAAGCCAATGTTGAGTTTTTTTTCGGAAGATCTTGGTTTCAGATTTTTGGTTTCCAGCATTTTTTGTCCCCTGTTCCTCAAGATGGGTGGTGATTGTCGGTGAATGGATTTTTGTTTATACAATCGCCGTGCCGGGCTCAGATGGCATTTACTTCATTCGGAGGTCCGGGGTTCCGGATAATACCTGTCCGGGCTCAGAAAAAATCAGAACAATCCTGTGATTCTTATATACCCAATGCGAGTCAAAAATATGCCAACTCAATGGCTTTGGGTATAGTGCTTTCATCCTAGTGTTTGCCTGTGGTATTATCTCTCGATGCAAGTTCGTTTTATAAAGACCGCAGTTTTGTCTAGAGATTGGCCCGAAGTCGGCCCCGCTGAGGTGGCCATGGTTGGGCGATCCAATGCCGGTAAATCCTCTTTAATCAACGCCATGTGTGGCACTAAAACGGCCAAGGTCAGCTCTACTCCTGGCAAAACCCGAGCACTCAACTTTTTTGATGTGAATGGTAAATACCGATTGGTGGATATGCCTGGGTATGGCTATGCTGCCCGCTCTGGCAACGAGCTGAAGAGCTGGCAGCAGATGATAGAAAACTACCTCACCACCCGAAGCTCACTGGTGGGCTTGGTGCTGGTTATGGATATCCGGAGAAAATGGACAGAAGATGAGCAGATGATTTTACAGTTATTGCAACAGATAAGCTGCCCCCTGCTGGTGGCTATGACCAAGTCGGACAAGGTTGGGGGCAATGAAAAGCGACAGAGGGTGAAGGACCTAAAAACGCTATTGGGGATTGACGGTGTGATCGCTGTTTCTAATACCAAACGTCAAGGATCTGAATTGGTAGAAGACTATCTGTTTAAAAGTTGGGTTCAAGATTTTCAACCCATCAGCCCCTACTCTGAGGAGGAGGAATGAGAGTCGTTGGCGTGATTCCCGCAAGATATAGTTCCACCCGGTTTCCAGGCAAGCCCATGGCAATCGTAGCTGGAAAACCTCTTTTGCAGTGGGTGGTGGAGACCTGCCAGAAGAGCCCCTCCTTATCAGAGGTGATTGTAGCCACGGATCACGGGGAAATCTTTGAGTTTGCAGAAAAGCTGGGGGTCAAGGTAATCATGACAGCCCCTGAACTGCCCTCAGGAAGCGATAGGGTTTATGCCGCAATTTTGAACGAGAGGGCTGACGTGGTTATCAATATTCAGGGGGATGAGCCTTTGCTGGAAAGCTCACTTTTGGACCAACTCATCGCTCCGTTCAAAAATGAGGGTCATTTACAGATGTCCACTCTGGCCACTCCAATAAAAAGTCTTGAGGAGTTGAACAGCACCAATGTGGTGAAAGTTGTAACAGCTAAAAACGGTGACGCCCTTTACTTTTCTCGCTTTCCTATGCCTTACTCCAGGCTTGACGCTGAGCCCCCATATGCGGCATGCTCCAAGCACATTGGGCTATATGCCTATAGAAAAGGGTTTCTGGCAGAATTCTGCCGCCACCCGCCCGTGGCTATGGAGGTGTCAGAAAGCCTGGAACAGTTACGGGCCTTGTATCTCGGTGCAACGATTCGTGTTGTTTCGGTTGATTGTGAATTGCAGGGAGTGGATACTCCAGAGGACGTATCCAAAGTAGAATCCATACTGGCAAAAAAGGGAAGTCATGGCTCGTAAGGCATCCAAAAACAAAACCACCCGTAATAAAACCACAAGAAAAAAATCCCCAATGAAAACCAGAAAACAGCCTCTGGTACAAAAATATATTTTTGTCACGGGCGGTGTGGTCTCTTCCATTGGTAAAGGTCTGACGGCAGCCAGTCTTGGAACACTGTTGGAGTCTCGAGGAATTAAAGTTTCCATTATGAAATCTGACCCCTATATCAATGTGGATCCAGGGACCATGTCACCATTGCAACATGGAGAGGTGTATGTCACTGAAGATGGGGCCGAGACGGATTTAGATCTGGGTCATTATGAAAGGTTCACCAGTGTGTCTTTGACCCGTTCCAACAGTGTGACAGCCGGTCAGGTTTATGAGTCAGTGATCTCTAAGGAGCGCCGGGGAGACTACCTTGGAGGAACGGTGCAGGTGATTCCTCACATTACCGATGAAATCAAGTCTCGCATGCATGAGGCGGCTCAAGGGTCCGAGGTCATTATTGTAGAGATTGGTGGAACTGTGGGAGATATTGAAGGGCTGCCATTTATTGAAGCCATTCGACAGATGCGTGTGGATGTGGGTGTTGAGAACACGCTGTTTGTCCATGTGACTTATGTCCCTTATATCAAGGCGGCTGGTGAACTAAAATCTAAACCTACCCAGCATTCGGTAAAGGAACTCAGGGAGGTGGGAATTCAGCCGGACTTTTTAATCTGTCGAAGTGAGAAAGAGTTGAGTGTTGAGATCAAATCTAAGATTGGATTATTTTGCAGTGTGAATCCGGACAATGTGATTGCCGCCACGGATTCCAACTCTATTTATGAGGTGCCACTGGTCTTGCACTCTGAAAAGTTTGATGCAAAAGTGGTCAGCGCCTTGGGGCTGGAGGAAACCGCTCCCAAAATGACCGGATGGAAAAAAATGGTGGACACACTTTTGAACCCTAGATCTGAGGTTTCCATTGGTATTGTGGGTAAATATGTGGATCTGAAGGAGAGTTATAAATCTCTTCATGAAGCCATTGTTCACGGAGGTATTGCCAACAATTCCAAAGTGAACGTGGTTTATATTGATTCTGAAAAACTGAATTCCAAGAATGTGAAAAATGCCCTGGCCGATGTGGATGGAGTTTTGGTTCCTGGGGGTTTTGGAGAGCGGGGTGTGGAGGGCAAGATTTCAGCTATTCAGTACGCTCGTGAAAATGAGGTTCCTTTTTTTGGGATCTGTTATGGAATGCAGTTGGCAGCCATTGAATTTGCTCGCAATGTCTGTGGCATCAAGGATGCTACCAGTCGTGAGTTTAGCAAACCTCGCAAAGGTCAGAGAAACTTTGTGATTGATTATATGGAAGAGCAAAAGAGTGTGGCCGACATGGGTGGCACCATGCGCCTTGGAGCCTACCCTTGTCATTTAGAAAAAGCATCTAAGGCTCTTGAGATTTACAAGTCCAGCCAAATTTCTGAGAGGCATCGTCACCGCTATGAGTTTAATAACAAGTTTCGACCAATTTTTGACAAGAACGGAATGACTCTGTCAGGAGTCTGTAGAGACAGGGACCTAGTGGAGATCATTGAAATTAAAGAGCACCCTTGGTACTTGGCTGTACAATTCCATCCGGAGTTTAAGTCCAAGCCCATGGCACCGCATCCGTTGTTTACAAGTTTTGTTGAGGCCTCCATGAATCATGGGGTAGACCGTTCCACGGTGCCTGTAAAGGCGGGAAAGGGCAAACACACGGTTCGACGCAGAAGTGTTCGAGACGTCACCAAGTCACTCAATTCATGAGGTGGGAATGATCCACGAAGATATCGCAGAAGCTAGAAGAGTTCTTGACCTTGAGGCCCGAGCTATTATGGAGCTCAGGGAGAAATTGGCCGATGATTTTATCAGGGCTGTCGATCAGCTCACAGCCACCACTGGAAAAGTGATTGTTACTGGTGTTGGCAAGTCTGGGCAAATTGGTCGAAAAATTGCGAGCACCCTCAGTTCTACGGGAACACCGGCACTTTATGTTCACCCAACCGAAGGATCTCATGGAGATTTGGGGGTGATTGTTGAAAACGATTGTGTTCTCGCTATTAGCAACAGTGGTGAGTCTCAAGAGCTGGTAGACCTTTTGGGATATTGCGTTCGAAAAGGGGTTCCTGTTGTGGCTATGACCAGCTCTCGCTCCAGTCATTTGGGGCAGACGGCCCACGTATTTTTGGATATTTCTGTTAAAGAGGAGGCTTGTCCGTTGAAGCTGGCTCCTACGTCTTCCTCCACAGTCACCCTAGCCCTTGGAGATGCTCTGGCTATGGCTACTCTCAAGAGGAAAGGTTTTAACGAGGAGGACTTTGCTGAATTTCATCCCGGAGGTAGCCTGGGGCGAAAAATGCTCACACGGGTAAAGGATCTGATGCAATCTGGGGGAGATTTACCCATTGTCCGTGAAGACACCCCTATGTCAGAAGTGATTACTCTGATGACCAGTTATGAAGTTCGTGGTGCTGCAGCCGTTGTGTCGGACTCCGGGGACTTGGTGGGTGTAGTGACTGATGGAGATATTCGGCGCCATTTGGGTCGAAGCAAACCCACTTTGGATTTAAAAGCAAGAGACTTAATGTCCTTAAGCCCTAAAACTATTGATATGAAAGAATTGGCTCAAAAAGCTTTGTTTCTGATGGAGCAGTTTCGCATCAATCTATTATTTGTGGTAGACGCATCTTCAGATAAACCCACTCGTCCAGTGGGCCTGTTGCATATTCAAGATTTGATCAAAGCTCGCTTGAAGTAAGTTGTTTTGTATTGGGTACCTCTGGCCGGGATTGGTGTTCAATAGTCGAGGGAGGAGAGTTGGAACTCCCTCAGGATTTTTTTGAACCGATAGTCCTTTTTCTTTCTATTACTTAAGACCAGTGGATGGGGAAACCTTTGGCCTTTATCCCAAAATATACATATCCTTTTGAATATGTACGCAACAAAGATTTGCAACTGGATTTTTTTCCTGTTGGCAGTGACCACTGTATGGACGTCTCATGCTGAAACCATTGAGCTTCCAGAAGAAGAACTGGCCACGGAGTCTGTGCTTCCTGTTTTTGATAAGCCCAGAGGTGTTTTAAATCGTGCTGTCATCACAGAGGGGCGATTTGAAGTTGGTGGCGGTGTCGGCCTGGCTTTAAATGAGCCCTTTTACAATCCGATGAATTTTTACATTGAAGGCAGTTATCATTTTACAGAGTTGCATGGGTTAAATATTAAAGGCCTGTTTCTGATGGATGGGCTTTCAGATTACGGTGAGCAACTGAAGACAAATCCCAACTTGAGTCCCAAATTTGATGCCAGCGAAGCTCCTCAGCCTAAAAATATCGTTCTTGCCAGTTATCAATTGACGGCTTTTTACGGAAAAATCAGTTTGACTAAAAAATCTGTGATGAACCTATCTTTATTTGGATTGGTGGGTGCGGGCATGGTGGGTTTAAACTCTGGAACGCAACTGCCGGCATTGAATGTCGGGTTTGGTCAAAAATTTTATTTTAGTTCTAACTTGGCCTTGCGTCTAGACTTTAGGCTCATTGGCTACTCCGGCCCAGACCCCACGTCTCAAACGTTGGACCCTTCAGACAATGTGACTCCGGATGAAGGGGTCTTCAAAGATGAGATCTTTTTTAATACTTATATTACGACGGGCGTTGTCTTTTTAATGTAACGGTGAAAGTGGGTAGGTCGGGCATGTTTTCCACTGAAACATAATTGTTTTTCAGTCAAAATTTTGGGATGGGTGGGTTTAAGTCCAGATCAAATTCAGAGATGTTTCGTTTTTCCAAATAATTTTGCTACATTAGAATTGAGTGTCAATGCACAAAAAGGATTTCATCAGGATGATCAACATCACTCAGTGTATCAGCAGGCTGTTTCTATTTACCGCGCTTACCTCGTCCGTGGCTTCTGCACAATTCGACGATGTGCCTCCAGAATCAGGTAACAATGAGACAGAAGTGGAATCTTTATACGATAAATATGATAAAGAAGAGACCAGGAGAGCAGCACCGCAAAAACGCCGCCAATTGAACCCTAATAAACTGGGAACTCTCTCAGAACTGGCTACGCTGGAGCCATTCAATGATATTGCCGTCATCCAAAGAAAGTTTTTGCCAAAGACAGGTCGGTTTGAGTTTGCCGGTATGGCTATGGGAAGCGTGAACAATCCATTTTTTAGTAACTTGGGCCTAGGGTTGAGGGCTTCATATTTTCTCAATGAGAAACATGGTATTGAGCTTCAGTACTACTTTCTATCTAACTCAGAAAGAAGTGTCACAAAAAGCCTGAGAGACAATCAAAGTGTAGAAACCAAGTCTTTGACAACCCCTAAAAATTACATGGGAGCCGCCTACAAATGGAATCCTATTTACGGGAAGATGACTTGGCTCAATAGAACTATTGTTCCTTTTGACTTATTTTTTACTATTGGTGGCGGACTGACAAAGACAGATTTGGGGGAGTCTGAGCCAACAATACATATTGGAACAGGGCAGGTTTTTGCCCTGACTAAAGCCATGGCTTTTCGGTGGGATATCTCCTGGAACTTCTATCAAGCTGAAGCTATTGAGAGCAATGGTGATACGATTACCAATAACCAGGATGACCTGTTTTTGATGCTGGGTATGAGCTTTTATTTTCCGGAGGCAAAATACAGATGAGAAAAATACTTCTTGGCTTGATGACATTTTCTCTTTTACTCACACCCGAAGTCTCTACGGCCAAAGATTTGTCTTCGACAGTGAGGGGGCCCAGGGCTTCAGATATTCTTGCTGACCCTGTAGAAGAATTGAATCAGGTTCTTGATAGCTCCTATGAGAGCGAACCTATAGTAGTGGCTCAGCGCTCAAGAAAGAGCAACTCTCGTCGTCGCTCTCAAGGCTCAGGATCTGATTTGATCAACGCACTTCGTTTGGCTAAACAAAGGCAGTACAAGGATGCATCCATTGCCTTATTTCAATTGAGTCATTCTCCACGCTATAGAAGTAAGTCCATGCAGATTAAATACATTCTTGGTTTGATGCTCTTTCAAATGAAGATGAATCAAGTGGCAGCTTTTCAATTCATTCGTGTGGTTAAACAAGGGCGTAATAAGTACTTAAAGCAGGCTATAGAAAAGCTGTCATTGGCGGCAGATTTTTTAGGGGACGATACTTTGTTGAATTATGCTATTTCCCGTGTGAAGGTGAGTCAGTTTCCAAGAGTGCATAGAGATATGCTTTACTTTAGAATAGGTGAATATCAGCTAAGGAACAAGGCTTACAGTCAGGCCGCAAAGAGCTTTTCTAGAGTACAGTCCAACAGTAGTATTTTTCCTACAGCAAAATATCATGAAGGTTTGGCCTTTGCTTCAGCGAATAAAACTAAAAGTGCCATTCGAGCTTTTGAGGAGTTGATTGAGTCGCGTTCGAATAAGGGGGTTACAGACCCTTCACGTGTAGCAGCTTTGATTGGCCGTGCACGCGCGGCTTATCAAGCTAAACTTTGGGATCAGGCCATTACTTTTTATCGGGAAGTTCCCAGAGATACAGAGATGTGGCACGATACTTTGTTTGAATCCAGCTGGGCAATGGTGAGGTCTGGCCGCTTTCGCTCTGCCCTTAGTAATTTTCACTCTTTGCACTCAGCTTATTACGAAGGCTTTTATTTGCCAGAGTCTTTGTTGCTGCGGTCGATTGTTTATCTTTACATTTGTAAATATGAAGAGATGGATAAGGTTCTTGGATTATTTAATAAAATCTATAAATCTGTATTCGTAAAAATTGATAAGATGCTTGATCAGAGACCAAAACCTGCAGTCTATTTTAATGAGGTTGTTCGAGTTATCAGAGACTACAAGCTCAACGGGGACGATATGGATAAGGGCAAGTATCAGATCCCTTTTTTGGTGGTTCGACGTATTCTTCAGGAAGGGGATTTTCAAAACTCTTACAACTATATCAAAAAACTTCTTGATGAAAGAAAGCGGATCCAGACCATGCCAGCGGATTGGAAGTCTTCGGCCATCGGCAAGTACTCCAATCGAGTTTTGAGAACTCGCCTGGTCAAAGCTCGCGAGAGAGCTGGACGGCAGATCCGGTCTCATCTGGAAACAATTAAAAATGAGTTATTTGATCTCTTCGAGCAAGAAGGGTTTATTCGTTACGAAATGATCAACGGAAAGAAAGAGTTATTAAAAAAGAAAATCTCTGAAAAAGAGCTACCCACGGAGCAGATTGATGAGAAATCAAGCAGAGATTATTATATTCAAAATGGGTTTGAATACTGGCCTTTCCGTGGGGAGTATTGGCTAGATGAGTTGGGGAACTATCACTATGTTGGCACGCAAGCTTGTAACTGATTTGCAGCCTAGGGTAATCATAAAATCTCTATTAGCAGTGGCTTTACTACTGCCATCGGCTGGCTTTGCTCAAAAAGGCAAGACTGTTGGTGATCTTCTCAAAAATATTGAGAAAGATGCAAAGCGGGTAAAAATTAAAAAAGGGCGCTCGGCTCTTCCAAAATTTGGAAATATTCAACGCAGTTCTTCAGTGAATCTTCAAAGGGTGAAGCCCCCCTCTAGCAATACGCTTTACTATGAAGAGGGGACTAACGAAGCAGAGCTAGAAAGAGTAACAGATCAAGGGATCGAACAGCTCTACAAGTTAACTCGTCAATTTAAGAGAAGCTCTCGCAGAGGGGAGCTTTGGTTGAGGCTTGCTGAGCAGTATGTGGAAAAAGCTCGTTTGATTGAGTACCGTATTCAGCAAAAATACGACGAAGAATTGCAGGCTCACAGGGAAAAGAAAACCAAGCGAAGACCTCGGCTGGATCTGAAGCCAGCTCAAGATTACAATAAAAAAGCCATTGCTCTTTATGAGGCTTTTTTAAAGGATTTTCCTAAAGATAAAAAAGTACCTCAGGCGTTGTTCTTTTTGGGGTATAACTACTTTGAACTGAATCAGACTACCAAGGGTGAGACTTATTATAAGCGCTTGACCAAAGATTACCCAAAAAGCCCCTACGTAGACCAATCCAATTTTGCTTTGGGTGAGTACTATTTTGAAAATGAAAAATGGGAGCAAGCTCTTAACCATTATATTAAAGTGACAAAGAATAAGCGAGGGCAGTTGTATTCTTTTGCTTGGTATAAGACCGCATGGTGTCAGTATAAGGTTGGCCAAGTGAAGCAGGCTTTAATCAGTTTGCGTCGAGTGATTTCTGCGGGCCGAGTGGCCAAAGGTAAACAAGATAGCTCTACTGGAGGAGTCAGTCGCATTCGTTTAGCTACGGAAGCTGTTAAGGATTTGGTGATTTTTTTTGCTGAAGTTAAAAAACCCTCAGAAGCTAAGGGGTATTTTTCTAAAGTGGCTGGGCAGAAAGCTACTTTTGGCCTTATGGAGAAATTGGCCTATTACTATTCGGATACGGGTTATAAAGATGGGGCCCGGTATGTCTTTAAAGAACTTATTGAGATGCGTCCTGATGCCCCTAAGGCCTATGATTATCAATATCAGATTGTGACTATGTACGTATCTTCTGGAAAAAATAATGTGTTTCGGCAAGAACTCTATCGTTGGATTGAAGGGTATGGACCTAACAGTATTTGGGCTCGAGCGAATGCCAATAACAAAGAGTTACTGTCTAAGGCCTATCAGTTGATTGAGACCACTTTGAGAAACTATATTCTCCAACAGCATCAAACAGCTCAAAATTCTCGAGCTGCTTATTCTCAGAAAATGGCAAAAAGTGGTTATGAACTTTATTTTCAGACCTTCAAGGAGTCTTCTCGTCTAGATGAGATGCACTTTTTCTATGCAGAGCTGCTTTTTGATATGCAAGATTGGGAGCGAGCTGCTTATCATTATTTATGGATTAACGAGAATGCAAAGAAAAGTCAGTACTATGAAAAAGCCACCTTGAATGCAATTCTTGCTTTGGAAAAAAACCTACCTTCACCAGAAGAAATTAAGAATATTGTGGGTAAGTCTACAGACCCTGTACCTTTTGATAAAACCATTCGAGTTTTCGAAAAGGTATCTTTAATCTATATCAAGGACTTTCCCAGTGGGGAGTCCAATGTGGCCATCCAGTATAAAATTGCTTCTCTTTACTACTATTATAATCAGTTTGATAAGGCATTGGTTCTATTTGCAGATATTATTGAGAAACACCCTAAAACAAAATTTGCTGAATACTCAGCTAACTTAATGTTGGACATTTACAATATTAGGAAAGACTACAAGGGCCTGAAAGTGGCAGGTAGTAAAATACTGGCTATTCCTCAGTTGGCGCATTCGCCAGTAGGTGCTGAAATCCGGCGCGTGATGGAGCGAGCAGATTTTACCGAAGCTCAACAATTGGAAAAGGGTAAAGATTATATCAAGGCCGCTGAAGGTTATAGACAGTTTGCCAAGAGTAACCCTGGTTCAGAGTTGGCGGTGGATGCATCGTTCAACGCTGCCGTAAATTTTGAAAGAGGTGGAGATCTTTTTCAAGCCATTTCTATGTATGCAGTGGTGTCAGAAATGAAAACCCAAAAACATGCAGGCCTGAAGAAGAAATCAGACCGGATTTTGGCAACACTTTACGAGAAGACAGGTCAATATGCAAAGGCGGCAGATGCTTTTGAGACCTATGCCAATCGCAATCAAAAAGACAAAGAGGCCGTAGATTTTTATTTTAATGCCGGCCTGATTCGAGATGGAATGACTTTTTATACGGCAGCTATTCGAAACTATGATAAGTATTTTCAGTTGTCCAACAAGCTGGAAAAAAAGGAAGCTCTGTTTCTTATTGCCAGAATTTGGGAGAAGAGGGGAAGTTATAAATGGGCCTGTATCTATTATGACAAATACATTAATAGCAACCCTGTAAATGCATCTAGTGTGGTGGAGGCGGCATTCAAGCTAGGGAGTTTGAATGAACTAAGAAAGAGAAGAAAGGCTTCGGAAGACTGGTATAAGAAAACTGTGGCTATTCAGAGGCGGTTGGCAAAGGGTGGAAAAGTGGTTGGTGTCAGATACGCCGCCGAGGCTAAGTTTATATTGGTAAAAAAGACGTATGATGAGCTCAGAAGAATTAAAATCCCCAGAAGTCCAGCAGCTCAAAAAAGGGCTGTGGATCAAAAGCTTGGTTTGATTAACAGGTTGAAAGAACAATTAAAAGCAGTCATTAAATACGATGATGGCTTTCAGGTTGTGGCTTCACTAACATTGATTGGGCAAGCTTACCAACATATGAGTGCCGCTATTTTCAATGCGCCTCTTCCCAAGGGGCTGGATAAGGAGGGAGTCAAGCAGTATCGAGCTGGAATTGCACAAGTGGCCTTGCCATTTCAACAACAGGCCATTGATAACTATTTAGCCGCTTTGGAGAAGTCCGAAAAGCTAGAGGCTTACAACGACTGGGCTAAAATAGCACGTAAGGAGCTTCATAATATTGATTCCGCCAAATACAAAAGCTTTGATGCGGAGGTTTTCCTAACCAAGCTGCCAGACTGGAAGGGAATTTGATATGAAAGTAACAGCTTTGAAACTACTTTTACTTTTATTGATAATACCTGTTGCAGTTCAGGCTCAATTTGACAATTATGATGGGGTTGAAGCAGAGGCTTCAAAATCAGAATCAACAGGTCCATCGACTCCAAAACTAAGGGTTGACAGTAAGGACTTCAAGGCCCTGTCAAGCGCACGAGAGGCTCGAGATGAAGAGCTATTCGTCAAGGCTGTCTCCAGAATTTTGGGCCGAGATCAGAGTCATCTCGATGCTTTAAACGCTCTTGCTGTTTTTTACATTGAAAAAAAGAAACCTGGATTGGCTAAGATTATTCTTAATAGAGCCATTGAGGCTCATCCTGATGAAAAGGCTCTGCACAACAACTTGGGGATTATATATCTTGAGGAGGGGGAGCTGAGAAGAGCTATTAGTTCTTTTAAGAGGGCTATTGGATTGAACAGAAATTACCGAGTAGGTTTGGCCAACCTTGGCTCTATATACCTTGAGTTTGGTGATTATATGAGGGCTATTGAGCCGTTGGAGGCGGGGTATTCATTGATTAAGGGGGATCTTCGAGGAAACAAAGAAGCCGTAGAGATTGCCAACAATTATGCAGTTGCGCTGGCGGGGGCCGGCGAGGGTAAAAAGGCTAAAAAGATCTATGAGAGAATTTTGGATTCTGACTCACGGAATATTGGGGTTCTTCTCAATTATGCAACCCTTTTAACTAAAGGCCTTAAGGATAAGTCAGCAGCTCGCAAGGCGATAAGTAGACTAAAGTTTGTTTCAGACAGTGTGAAGTATAATAATAAGGCTGAGGAACTTGATAAATTCTTGGAATCCTTGCCGGATTAGCAAGATGGAGCTTGCCGATATGAAAATAAGGTATAAAATATTTGCTAGATGGGTATTTGCCTTCATTTTGGTTTCGTTCACTTTTGCACCTGTTAAGGGACGTGCGCAGAAAAAAAGTGGTAAGACAAGAACGGCAACAATCGACTTTGAAGACGAACTCATTGAAGGAGAAGTTAAAAAGCCAGAACTTTTTTATCTTCTTCAAAAAAAGCAGTTCAACTTTAAAAGGTTAATAAAATTGAGAAATAATTTTCTCCCTGAAATGAGAAGAACATCTGAGGAACTGAGACATACCGGGAGCAAAGATTGAAACAGCCTATTGTTCTGCGTATTTATTTCAATGAAAAGCTGGAGGGTGTCAAGCAATTCACTGAATCCCAGGTTGTTATTGGGCGCAATACAGAAGTTCAGGTAAACCTTGAGGAGGAAGGCGTTTCTCCACTTCATGCGGTCATTGAGGAGCGAGAGGGTGGGTATTATATCTCTGACCTGGGCTCTCAGTTGGGGACTCAGCTCAACGGCAATAAGGTTCTAGATGAATCTATAGATTCTGGTGATGAAATCGTCATTGGCTCTTATAAACTACAATTTTTCATAGGTATTCCAAAGCCAGTCTCGCCACCACCATCAGTTGTGCAGGCGGTGCCCGCGGCAGCTTCCAGGCCGACTGTTCCGGAGTCTCCTCCTCCAGTTCCTGAAGAGGCTAAGAGCGGCTTCAATGAAGACACTCAAGAAATCGAGCTGAGCATTCCTGAGGATACCCTTGTTACAGATATTTCTGAAGTAGATGATGCCACTGGAAAGGTGACGGAGAAGAGGGCTTCCGATAGGCGTGGAGCGGAGAGAATTCCAAAGCCAGTGAAGCGAAGTAAAAAGACATTTGCTCCGCCCACGGAAAAACCGGCAGATCTATTGATGAAGCCTGGCAAAGGGACTGTCATTGAAGTGGTTGTTGCCTGGAAAGAAAGAATCATCCACTCTCAGCATTTTAACGATAAGGGTGTCGTAACCATTGGGTCTTCAGAAAAAGCAGACATCACTCTACCGGTGTTATCTGGGGTTAGCTCTTATCCACTTCTTGAAATCGATAGCTTGGTAAAGGTGAATATTGCTCCAAATACTCCTGGCGAGTTAGTTACTCAGGATAAAAAAACTAGTTTTGCGGACTTAGCTAGGCAAAACCGTTTTCAAGGAACAGAAACCGGTCACCAATTGACTTTAGCTCAAGGGGAAATGGTTCGAATTGGATACCAGGGAGATTTGGTTAATGTTTATGTGCGCTATGTTGCCGAAACACCAAAACCACTTATGGCACCACTGCTGGACCTCACGACAACAGAAATTACGGGCCTTGCTTTGGCGGCGTTGGTTTCGGCTATTTTTGGAATTTACATGTTTCTTTATGCACCTTCCAATCTCAATGATGAAAATCGATTGGAGGAGCCTATTCGTAAAGCAACTGTAACGTTTCGGCCGCCGAGAAAACGTATTGTGAAAATGGAGCAAAAGCCAGAAGAGGTGAAGGAGAAAAAGGTCGTTAAAGTTGTCGAAAAGAAAAAGCAGACGAAGACACCTTCAACAGATAGGGCTGGAAAACCAGGGAAGGCTGGGGAAGTAGCTCCCAGCAAGAAGCCAGTTCCAAAGAAGCCTAAGAAAGTAGTTTCTGCTCGACCTGGTGGTTCCATCAAAACGGGAAAGAAAAAGGGCGCCAACATGAAGAGTCGAAAGCCAGACCCCACAAAGGTAGGGTTATTGAGTGTTTTCGGCTCTAAAGGTGGACAGAAAAAATTGGATAAAGCCTTTTCAGGGGCGGGAGAGCTGCAAGGGATGGCGGATGCTGCCACCGGATATGCTGGAGACAATGAGGACCGCGAAGGAGACACCCTGGGGTCAAAAATTAAAGATACTGGGGCTGGAGGTCGAGGAGAGCAGACTGTTGGAATTGCAGGTGTTGGAACCAAGGGCAAAGGAACAGGTGGCTACGGCCTGGGGACTGGTGGTATTGGAAAAAAAGGAAGTGTTGATATTAATGTTGGTGGGCAGGAGGCAGAATTTGTCGGATCCATGGACCGTGAAGCTATTCGTCGTGTGATATTGAATAATAAGCGAGCTATTAGATCCTGTTATGAAAGAGAGCTGCAGCGTCGGCCAGATATGTATGGAAAGCTGGTGTTGCAATGGAGGATTGTTGAAAAAGGGCGAGTTTCCCAGGCCAAGGTGAAGAGTAACTCACTGGGGTCCAGGACAGTCGCCAATTGTATTATAGGAAGATTAAGGACGTGGAGGTTTCCTGAGCCACCCCCCGGTACCATCGGTGAGGTGTCATATCCCTTCGTCTTTACATCACAATAACAGGGGGTAAAAGCTGTGGAAGAAAATGCAGCAATAGAATTAGCGGAACGCTGTGATTACGGCAATTTTATAATGCAGTCATTCTGTGAAGGTGGTCCCGTTATGATCATCATTCTTGGAGTGGGTTTGATTGTGGTCTTCTTGATCGTAGAAAGACTGCTCAGCCTGCAAAGGTTGACTGTTGACAAGACAAGTATCAACGAAAACCTATTCAGCATGTTGCTGAGGGGGGATGTTAAGCAGGCCATTACGTTTTGTGACAGTCGTCCAACACCATTGACCAACACATTGAAGGCCGGGCTTGTTCAGGTGATGAATGGACGCCCGGATGAAGAAGTTCAAGTGGCCATGGATGCCTCCGTTCTCAGGGAAACGCCCCGGCTTGAGGGGTGGACGTCCTTTCTTGCGGTTTTTGGTAACGTGGCAGTTCTTATTGGTCTTTTGGGTACGATTATTGGTTTGATTACATCATTTGGTGGTATTGCGGAGGCCGATGCTGCAACTAAAGCAGCTGTTCTTTCTCAGGGGATTTCAGAAGCCCTTAACTGTACGGCCTTTGGACTGCTTGTGGCGATTGTTTCCATTGTTGCTTACGGCTACTTTCAGATCAAAATCAATAAGGCTGTCAATGACATGGAAGAAAGTTCCATGACAATGATGAACTTGGTGGTTTCTAACAGAGACAAGATCAAGGATTAGGGAAGTAGAGGTCGCTTATGGCACATGTTGATGATTCCGGTGGAAGTAAAAGGCGAAGTTCTATTGTCGATTTGAACATCGTTCCGTTTATTGACCTGATGAGTGTGCTGATTATCTTTCTTTTGATCACAGCAGTGTGGACCCAGGTCTCCATGATTCAGATTGGGAGTTCCATTTATGGTAAGAAGACCGCTCAGGAACGGTCAGAACCCCCACCAAAGGCGGAAATCCCCTTTCGCTTGGACGTGCGTGAAAATGGTTATCGGATTATACTTGGTCGGCAGTCGACAGATGTGCCAAAAGCCGACGGAAAATATGACGATGAGACGTTGGTGGAAAAATTAAAAGAGGTCAAAGAGCTTTACCCAGAAAAGGTAGATGCTGTAGTGACTGTACTGGATGAACTGCCTTATGAAACTTTGATTAAGGGAATGGATGCACTGCTGACCGCTGGATTTCCTCAAATATCTGTTTCAACAGCGGGAGCGAACTGATGGCCATTTATGTACCTGGAAAAAGATCCAGAAAAGGCAAGGCGAAAGGGCAAAAACGAAGCGCTGTGGCAGTTTTGCAATTAACTGCCATGGTGGACATGTTTACGGTACTGGTCGTGTTTCTTCTTCAAAACTACGCAACCACTAATCAAATCCTTCCTCTTCCTGAGGCCGTAGAGCTGCCACAGGCAAAGACTGTTAAAGAATTGAAGCCATCAAATGTTGTTGTACTGACAGATCAAGACGTGCAGTTGAACTCCACAAAAGTAGCGACATTCACGGATGTCAAAGAGGCTGAGGACTGGCTGATTGTCAATCTTGAAAAAGAGTTGAAAAAGTTGATTGAAGAAGGTGAAAAGAATAAGCAAGAATTACGCAATCAGATACAGAACGCTGTCACCGAAGCTCGAGAGGGGGAGAGAGCAGAAGATGAAATTGATGAATTCAGAAAAATTACAATTCAGGCGGATAGTAAGGTGGATTTTCTTACTGTAAAGAAAATTATGTACACAGTTACTGAGGCCGGGGTCTATGAAATCAATTTTGCTGTGATGAAAAAGCCTGAAGAGGCAAGTGAACCCCTTTAAAGTCCATTCTAAATAAGGTATAAATAGAAGATCAGGCGGCCACCTTCAACTTCGAAAGCATTTCAAAACTTTTTTCTTTTACGTAGGAGATAATCTGCGACTGGGCCTCGCGATTGATTTGAGTGAACTTAAATCCAACAGTTTCAGAGTCCAGGTATCTTACCTGTGCGGAAGTGTGGATAGTGCCCCCAATTTCATCTGAGATAATTTCTAATTTTAGGTTTAGTCCAGGAGCAAGGTCGTAGGCAAAGTTTCGTGCTCCAAAGCCACCCTCTGAAATTGAAGAGAGTTCGCCAACAATATATTGATCTCCATGGTGAAGAACTATCTTTCCTGAAACTGGTGCTCTAGGAAAGTTTCTACGATTCACTCCAACGTTATCCATTATGTCATGAAATTCAAAAATTGGAGCCCAATTAGTCATTCCTTTGGTCCAGATCAGGGCATCGTTCGCATCTCCTTTAAGTTTCTTTAACTCCTCAACGAGATCTTTTTTGTTTAAAGGGCCTTGAGATTCACCCCTGAAAGCAAAATGCCATTTACGAGGATCTGTGGCCTTTGCAGCCTCTGCGAGGATAGAGTCATAATGATCGAGCCACCATGAATAGGGTTTCCAAACATTGAGAGCCTTTCCCCAAACCAGAACGTCAGTTGGGTACCTGTTGTCTTTGACAAGCTTTTCCACTTGCTCTCTTGTGAAGGGCCCATCGACAATATCGTTGTTACAAATAAACCACTTTTCCATACGGTACTTATTCGGAATTCAAGGTATCGATCTTTAAGGAGAAGTCGAATTTTTGTCTCAATATGAAATACCTTTGCATCTGAAAAAAATAAAAGTGGGGCAAAGGTCGAGTTTGATGTCATGGCAATATTCTGAGGTGGCTGCAAATCAGTTTCAAAAAACTGAAAAACTCAACAGGATCAGTACAACCCCAAGCAGGGATTATGATACTGGTCCCCATCTAGTTACTAAAAATAAGTTCAAATGTTGCTAATTTCGTGCCAAAACTATGTTAATATTAAAGAAAGGAATGGCATTGTTTTTGACCAGAGTTCTGAGGCGCTACAGTCAATGGTTTTTGCTTGTTGTGCTGATTGTTCTTATTGTTGAAGTGGTGATTTTAGCACCAGGGACTATCAATCAGAACAGAGAAGATATGAGCGAACAACTTCAGGATCAGACAATCTCTTCTCAAGTAGAACAATCCATGGAGGGGGTTCACCTTGTCGAAACCAGTGAAGGTGAAAAAGAGTGGGAGCTATGGGCTGATGAAGCTCTAGCCTTTAAGGCCGAGCAGCAGTGGATGTTAGAGAACGTAAGAGCTGTTTTTTTTGGAAAAGATGGAGTGAGGTTTACAGTGACCGGAAATGAGGGGTATGTGGAACCAAAGACTAAAAACATGCAAGTGAAAGGAGATGTTGTGACCCGCTCTTCTAATGGCTATGTTTTTAAGACTGAAAAAGTCACCTATACTTCTCAGGGTAGAGCTTTATATGGTCCAGATAAAATAGATATGGTTGGACCTAAAGACAAAAGTGGAAAGTATATGAGTCTGACTGGGGTGGGCATGAAGGCTGACCTTCAGGAGTCCACTATCGATATATTGTCTAACGTTGTTGCAACTAAGGACTTTCAAAAAGGTCAGTTAGCCAGAATTCGCTCTCGAACAGCAACGTTCAGCGGTCGAGACAGTCGGGCTCAGTTTCATGGCAATGTTATTATTGATTATGATACCATGAGGCTGACAGGACCTGATGCGGAGTTTGATTATGACAATGAAAAAGGCATTGTCAAAAGTATGTATGTTAAGAATGGGGTTCGTGTTAGTGATGCCGTGAAGTTTGCAACTTCTGATAACGTTCGTGTGCTTTTTGAAGAGGAAAAATTTGTTTTCAGAGGAGCCCCCAGAGTAGTTCAGAATAATGATGAGATTCGTGGTGAGGAGATTGTATTTTTGAACCGCGGGGAAACTGTGAAAGTCATAAAGGCTCGAGCCCGTGTGGAAGAGTTGAAAGAAAAAGGAAAATAGTGATGAAAAAATTGAGCATCAAAGGTATTTCCAAACGGTTCAAGCAGCGCCAGGTTGTGAAATCTGTATCCTTTGATGTGAATTCTGGTCAGGTGGTTGGGCTTTTGGGGCCCAATGGTGCTGGTAAAACAACATCTTTTTATATGGTGGTGGGATTGGTGCAGCCGGACTCTGGTTATGTCACTATCGATGAGAAAGACATTGGCCAGTTGCCCATGTTTCAGAGAGCCCGTCATGGTTTGAGTTATTTGCCTCAAGAGCCCAGTATTTTTCGCCGTCTTACAGTTAAGGAGAACCTCATTGTGGCTCTGGAAGCTCAAGGTTACTCCTCTTCTGAACGTGCAGAAAAGTTAGAGCAGTTATTGGATGATTTCAAAATTCAACATATCAGAGAGAGTTATGGATACTCTCTATCAGGTGGTGAAAGGCGACGTGTAGAGATTGCTCGAGCACTTGCTGGGTCACCCAGCTTCTTACTTTTAGATGAACCCTTTGCAGGAATTGACCCCATTGCTGTAGGTGATATCCAAGAGATTATTCGTGAACTCAAGGGGCGGGGGATCGGAATATTGATTACAGATCATAATGTCAGAGAGACTTTGGGTATTTGTGATAAGGCATACATTCTGAAAGAGGGAAAAATCGAAGTTGAAGGAACAGCTCATGAGATTGCCACCTCAGATGTTGCTAGAAAATTTTATCTCGGTGAGAACTTCAAGCTTTAAAGGGAGTCAGTGGAATGGCTATGCAACTTAAGACCAGTCTAAAACTTTCACAACAGTTGAGAATGACGCCTCAACTTCAACAGGCAATCAAATTATTACAGCTGTCCCGTCTAGAGCTGGAAACAGCTGTTCGTAAGGAAATTCTCGAAAACCCTGTTCTTGAGGAGGTTCAAGATACAGCGGAGGCGGAGGAAGAGGCCACTAAAAGTGAAAGGCAAGCCTCTGAAGAAAAAATAGATCCCGAAAGCAATAGTGATCCAGACCCACGCTCTCAGGAGGAGTTTGAGTGGGAGAGCTATGTGGAGCAGTCTCAAAAGCCTCCTCAGTCCATGGGGAGTGGTAACGAAGAGATCATGAACTATGAGAATATCATCTCAGCCTCCCAGACCTTAAATGATCATCTGACTTGGCAGGCGAGTTTGGCCGGCTTCAACGATGAAGAAGAGGCTATCGTTCATCTCCTGATTAGCTATATTGATGATGATGGCTATATCAAAGTGGATCTTAGTCAGGTGGCCGAAGATGAAGATATTGATGTCAAAGAACTCGAGGAGATGCTGCCGTTCATTCATGAGTTTGACCCCGCAGGTGTGGGAGCTAGAAACTTAAAAGAGTGCTTGTTAATTCAGGCGAAGCATTTACAAGAAGACACCAATGATCTGGTGTTTCTGATCAATAATCACCTCAAGGACCTGGAGAAGAAAAATTATCCTGGAATTGCCAAGGCTATGGAACTGGATATTGAGAGCGTGATTGATATGTGCAAGATTATTTATTCCATGGATCCTAAGCCGGGACGGGCGTTCATGTCTAATGACACCCAGTTTGTGACTCCTGATGTTTATGTTTATAAAGTGGGTGATGAGTACATGGTGTCCCTCAATGAGGATGGATTACCTCGGTTGCGTATTTCCAATTTGTACAAAAATATTCTCAAAGGCGACCAGGTCTCCTCGGAAAAAACCCATGAATACATTCAGGACAAACTGCGGTCTGCTGTATGGTTGATTAAATCTATCCACCAGAGACAAAGAACTATTTATAAGGTAACAGAGAGTATTGTTAAACATCAGAGAAAGTTCTTTGATCAGGGCCCGGCCTTTATCAAGCCCATGATTTTGAGAGACATTGCCAACGACATTGGCATGCACGAGTCCACGGTCTCCAGGGTAACAACGAATAAGTATGTTCATACGCCACGAGGCATTTTTGAGTTAAAATATTTTTTCAACTCGGGGATCAGTAAAACTGACGGAGATTCCTTGGCCAGTGAGTCCGTCAAACTTAAAATTAAGCAGTTGGTTTCTGAAGAGGATTCCAAAAACCCCCTGTCGGATCAAAAAATTGTCGAAGCACTTAAGAAAGACGGCATCAAGATCGCACGAAGAACAGTGGCTAAGTACAGGGACGTTTTAAAGATTTTACCCTCTAGCAAAAGAAAAAAATATTTCTGATAAGTAATACCGAATCGGTATAAAGAGGGTTAGTACACGACTTGAGGGTGCCAGTACCGTCGCTCAACAGCATTTGGAGTACTTGTATCGTAGGTGCTGCCTGTTGCGTTGAATAAAATATCGTCCCAGTCATAGAAGTCATTGCAATCGTCACCATACGCCGATTCAAACTCACAGGCGGACCCTTCAGAGCCACGAATATCAGGATCTCCCAGCGTTCCCAGTGAAGTTTCATAGCTGACCCATTGGAGATAAGTATTCCACTCTCTAAGATAGATATTAATTTGATGTTTAACTTCGCCTCCACGATTCATACAAGTCAGAGTATAGGGGGCCCTTGTGTTAAAGCCAGTCATCGAGGTGCCATCGAGATCATCTATTGGGTTAAACGCATAGGGAACATTACTCACAGTTGCCGAAACGTAACCTGAATGGCTGTGTGGATTCCCCGTCGTATTGTAGTGGTTGGTTCCATACTGAAAAGCACTGGCCATGTTGGCGGCATTGGACAGAATCGGAATGACATCATTGATTCCTTTATCAAGCACATATTGAATTTTATTTTTTGGAACTCCATCTTCATCCTTGAGTGACCAAGAGGTCACTACAGAGCCCCCAATACAGTTACCAACTTGACCACCCCACTCTAGGTCATTGACAACTGTAATGTCCTCTGCAGTTCCATCATCATCGGTATCTATTTCTGTTGTTAGAGAGTAGGTTCCAAGACAGCAATTGGGAAAACTGTCGTTTCGTGAGCTGTGGTTGTACTCACAAATAGGACCGGCATCCCCCATCCCTGAAATCTCTTCAGCAGCCGCACAAGTTGTACCTGTTCCATTTTGAACAGTTCTACACCCACCGTCACCAGAGGCATCAATATCTTTAATGGCTCCTTCGGAACTTTTTTCGATAGTGACCGCGCTAGGGCCGTAGCCTGTCGAGAAGTTCCAGTGCCAACTGGGAGATATGACTACGTATTCGCAAGAGCCTTTTGGAACATTGTATTGGATATTTACTGGATGAACGTAATTGTCCAACTCGAGGATATCAATTGTACAGTCCATAGCAGACGTACTTAGAGTGACAGAGCCTGCAATGGAGCAGGAAGTGCCATACTCTCCAGTTTTATAAACCTTTGGCGTGAATAAACCTTCTCTTTTAGCAACGTTGATATAAAAATCGTCAGAGACTTGCCCAACTTCATCACCTCCGCCACCCCCAGGTGCTGAGGAGGGGAGTGAGGCGCTGTTACCAGACCCTTGGCCACACCCATTCAGAGTTGTTGCGATAATAACCAACGTTAGGGATTTTAAAACGAAACTCATTCTTCGCTCCTTCATCACTTTTCAAATCGGGACAAGTGGTTACAACATTTATGTGTTGTTGGGAAAACTGGATAAAGGAAGGGAGAGTGCAGGGCTGCTTCAATTTGAGAATTTGCTAAACTCCCCCTGTAACTCACCTTTAGTCTTGCCGATAGGAACTTGCAACGCAAAGAAGGGAGTGGGATCTATGCACCTCAAACTCAATTTCAAAAAGATGAAGAGCTCACAGAAGTTGACCTCTTATATTGAAAACCGTTTTGAAAAGCTCCGTAAATATGAAATGAAACCTGTTCAATGCGCCGTGACCCTGTGTGTCGAGGGCGACTCTAAAGTGGTGGATATACACGCCGTTGGAGAGCAAAAAACGTTTCATGCCCAAGGGGTGTCATTTAATTTTTTTGAGTCTATTGACCTTGCCGTGGACCGCCTGGCCCGGCAAATGATGAAAAAGAAGTCCAAGGTTCAGAATCACAGGTGCTATGAGCGCTCTCATCAAGGTAAGATGGATCGGCTCAATGAAGCTCTCTGGAGCTAGAGACTTCAAGAGGCCATGAGGAGCATAAGGAGGTGGCCTGAAGGCCAGCCAAGCTTGTTGACCGCAATCAGTCCCCTTGTTAAAACCGGACTCTGAATTTCTGATAAGGGGTCTGTTGAATGAAAGATTATCTCTTTACAAGTGAATCCGTTTCCGAAGGTCATCCCGATAAAATGGCCGATCAGATCAGCGATGCCGTGTTGGATGCATTACTCGCTCAGGATCCCAAGTCTCGGGTGGCTTGTGAGACCATGATCTCTACAGGGTTTGTCACCCTTGCCGGAGAAATCTCAACAAATACCTATGTGGACATGCCTGAGATCGTTCGTGAAACAGTTAAAAATATCGGTTATGACAGCAGCGATAAGGGCTTTGATTATCAGTCTTGTGCTGTTTTTACATCTATAGATCGTCAGTCACCAGATATTGCTATGGGGGTGGATGAGTCCAGCGAAAAAATGCAGGGAGCCGGTGACCAGGGAATCATGTTTGGCTACGCTGTCAATGAAACGCCGGAGCTCATGCCTATGACTATTGCCTGGTCCCACAAGTTGGTTGAAGAGCTGGCAAAAATGAGAAAGTCTGGCAAGGCTGATTTTCTTCGTCCAGACTCGAAAAGTCAGGTAACAGTAGAGTACAAAGAGGGAAAAGCCAGTCGTATTGATGCTGTGGTTTTGTCTACTCAGCACTCTCCTGAAATGGCTCAGGATCAAATTCAGGCCTTCGTGATAGAAGAACTTTTTCAAAAGGTTTTGCCTAAAAATATGTTAGATGCCAACACCAAGTTTCACGTCAATCCTACAGGACGATTTGTTATCGGAGGCCCTCAGGGAGACTGTGGATTGACTGGACGAAAAATCATTGTGGACACTTATGGTGGGCACGGGGCTCACGGGGGAGGAGCTTTTTCTGGAAAGGATCCATCTAAAGTGGACCGCTCAGCAGCCTATGCGTCTCGGCATGTAGCTAAAAATATTGTGGCAGCAGGGTTGGCAGATCAGTGTCTTGTTCAACTGGCTTATGCCATTGGAGTTGCTGAGCCAGTTTCTATTATGGTTAACGATTATGGTACGTCTAAGGTGTCTCCTGAAATCTTGAGTAAAGCGGTTCGTCAGGTATGGGACTTGACCCCTAGGGGAATTGTTGAGGAGTTTGATCTTCTCAAGCCCCGCTACAAGAAAACCGCGGCCTACGGTCATTTTGGTCGAGAAGAAGCGGAGTTCACTTGGGAAAAAGTCAACAAGGTGGAGCAGTTAAAGGACGTTATAAAAACTTTGGGTTGAAGCAATGAGGGCTCCTTTTTACTATTTTACGCCTTGCGCAGAGTGGAACCTATTGCAACCTATGGCAGCCTCATGTACCTGTTGCCTATGGGAAAGAAAGTAGCGACCACCGTTTATATCACAGAGAAGCAGCAGAACCTTTTAAAAGAGCTGAACGAAAGGTCCAAGGTGCCCATTGCTGAGTATATTCGGCAGGGTATTGATCTTGTTCTTGATAAATACTCAGAAATGCTGCCGGGTCAGATGGATTTGCCGCTGGGAAAAAAATCCCGTAATACGCAAGAGCAACACGCAGAATTGTAGAAGGTAAAGTTCAAGATCATGCAACCAGAGAACATCCGTAACTTTTCAATTATTGCCCATATTGACCATGGAAAATCCACACTTGCAGACTGCCTTCTACAACAGACGGGAACCCTTTCTGACCGAGAAAAGAAAAATCAATTTCTCGACAACATGGAGTTGGAGCGGGAACGGGGGATCACCATCAAGGCTCAGACGGTGCGTTTAAAATACAAGGCTAAAGATGGAAAAGAGTACCAATTGAATCTTATTGATACTCCTGGGCATGTGGATTTTTCTTATGAGGTGTCACGATCACTGGCCGCCTGTGAGGGAGCTATTTTGGTGGTGGATGCTGCTCAAGGGGTGGAGGCTCAGACACTGGCTAACGTTTATCTGGCTCTTGAAAATGATCTGGAAATCATTCCTGTGTTAAATAAAATCGATTTGCCAGCCGCAGACCCTGAAGCCGTTTGCCAGCAGATAGAAGAGGCGATTGGCCTTGATACTTCAGGGGCGATTATGGCTTCAGCTAAGGAAATGAAAGGTATCGAAGAGATTCTTGAGGCGGTTGTGGCAAAGATACCGCCTCCCGTGGCTGACCGGGAAAAGCCGCTGAGGGCTTTGGTGTTTGATAGCTGGTTTGACTCGTATCAAGGCGTGGTGTCTTTGGTTCGGGTGATGGATGGGACTTTAAAAAAAGGCGACCGCATTCAGTTTATGGCCACAAATCGAGACTATGAAGCCCTAAAGCTGGGAGTATTTTCACCATTTGCTCAGAACCTTCCGGAACTGAAAGCTGGTGAGGTGGGGTTTATTATCAGCGGGATTAAAGACATTCGTGAGATCAAGGTCGGGGACACGGTCACGCATCACAAGCAAGGAGCCACTGAAGCTCTTTCGGGATTTCAGCGCATGAAGCCCATGGTGTTCTCTGGAATTTTTCCTGTGGAAACTCCGGATTTTGAAGACCTTAAGGATGCTCTTGAGAAAATGGTTCTCAATGACTCCAGCCTGAGCTTTGAGACAGAAACTTCAGCCGCTCTGGGTTTTGGTTTTCGTTGTGGCTTCTTGGGGTTACTTCACATGGAAATCATTCAAGAGCGTTTGGAGCGGGAGTTTGGTCTCAACCTGATCACCACAGCCCCATCTGTAGTTTATAAAGTATTCACTACAGATGCAGAGGTAAAGGAATTAGAAAACCCCTCCCAGCTTCCGGATCTGGCCCGAATTGACCATCTTGAAGAACCTATGGTGAAGCTGACCCTTCATACTCCATCCGAATTTGTCGGTGGAATCCTCAAATTGTGCGAAGAGAAGCGGGGAGTTCAGCAAAAAATGGAATACATGTCCAATGATCGGGTGATTATAGAATACCGGTTGCCGTTGAATGAAATGGTGATGGATTTTTATGACCGTTTGAAATCTATTTCTAAAGGTTACGCCTCAATGGAGTATGAACTTGATGGATACGAGGAGTCCCACTTGGTGAAGTTGGATATTCTATTGAATGGGGACCCTGTGGACGCTCTTTCTGTGATCGTTCACCGAAGTAAGGCCGAGCCTCGTGGTCGGGCGTTGGCAAAAAAACTTAAGGAGCTGATTCCTCGTCAGCAGTATCAGATTGCCATTCAAGCAGCTATTGGTGCCAAAATCATCGCCCGAGAAACTCTGGGAGCATTGAGAAAAGATGTGACAGCCAAGTGTTATGGCGGAGATATCACTCGAAAAAGAAAACTTCTAGAAAAGCAAAAAGAGGGAAAAAAGAGAATGAAATCCATCGGAAAAGTGGATATTCCTCAAGAGGCATTTCTGGCTATTCTCAAGGTTGATGACTGATGAAAAAACAGCCGAGGCGTTTTTGGAATGAAGGCATCGGATCCTTTATTATTGCTATTTTGATAGCATTGATCATTCGGTGGGCTTTTATGGAGGCTTATGTGATCCCTTCGGGAAGTATGCTTCCAACACTTTTGGTGAACGATCATATTTTTGTTAATAAAGCTGTTTATGGCGTTCGAGTGCCATTTACTACGGACTGGCTCTTCCAACTGGCTGAGCCTGGGCGTGGAGATGTCATTGTATTTCGATATCCATCAGATCCCAATCTGTACTACATCAAACGTGTTATTGGAGTGCCAGGAGATAGCGTTCTTTATGAAAATGGCAACCTTTATATCAACCAACAACTGGTGGAAAAAGAGGTTCCCAGAGGTCGGACGCTGAAGGAGTGGTCATGGCTTAAGGACAATGATTTTGTGGGTGAGTTAAATGCCGGAGGTCTTGGTAACTACAGCCATTGGCAAGAGTCCCTTGGAGATAGAGTTTATAGTATTCTTCTTAAACAGGATGGAACTCAGCAATTGGAGTTTGGGCCTTATGCGCCTGTGCCAGAGGGCCACTATTTTGTTATGGGAGACAACAGAGATAACTCCCAGGACAGTCGGTTTTGGGCCTCACTGTCAACCCCAGCTAAGGGCGTTGTGACTTTGGAAAAAATTAAAAAAGGTGAGAGTTCATTGACGATTGAGGCTGGTACGCTACTGAAAACCCGGGTGCAGGGCAAGAGGGAAATCAGGTACAAAATAACATCATCTGTAAAACTGGGGCAGCGACCTGTGGATGTGGCAGTGGAATGTATGGAAGCTGGACCGGCTGGAAATGTCGGGCCGGGTGAGATTCAGTCTTTTGAAGATCAGGAATTACAAGGTGCCGTCAAAGTTTTCAATGCCGGTCCGGTTTTGGGGGGGCAGGATAAAAAATACGTTCCCAGAGAGTATGTTGTGGGGAGAGCCATGTTTGTTTGGCTGTCCTGTGAGGAAAGACTACCCGTAGTTGATTTTTTGTGTAATCCTCTCAGCATTCGTTGGGGGCGTTTGTTTCATTCAGTGAAGTAACAACCATACAGAGGACATGAGTATGAGCAAGAAGATTCAAAAGCAGGGGTTTTTAAGTAGT
>JAUILT010000133.1 GCA_030432925.1 Bdellovibrionia bacterium
ACCAATAAAATCTGCCAGTTCTAATGGACACATGGGTTGATTGGTTCCCAGCTTCATGGCAGAGTCAATTCCTTCTGCTTCGGCGATGCCCTCATACAGTGTGTAGACAGCTTCATTAATCATGGGCATAAGAATGCGGTTGACGATAAACCCTGGCATATCCCGAGACTCCACAAAGGTCTTTCCAAGACTTTCGGCAAAAGTCTTTACTTCGCTGAATGTGGTATCAGAAGTCTGAAGGCCACGAATCCCCTCTACCAACTTCATCAAAGGCACCGGATTCATAAAATGCATTCCTGCCACTTTATCAGGGCGAGAGGTACTGGCCGCAATCTTTGTAATAGAAATACTCGAAGTGTTGGTCGCAAGAATGGAGTCCTTTTTGACAATTTCGTCCAACTGGCTAAACAACTGCAGCTTGAGGTCTACATTTTCTGTAACGGCTTCCACCACAAAATCGCAGTCTTTAAGTGCTGACATCTCAGTGTTGGTAGTGATGTTTTCAAGAGCCTGATTCTTTTGTTCTTCAGTGATTTTTTCTTTTTTGACAAAACGATCAAGACTCTTAGAAATCGTGACCATCGCCTTGTCCAGTGAGTTTTTGGAAACATCCACCATCACAACTTTGGTTCCACAGCTCGCCACCACTTGAGCAATGCCATTTCCCATTTGTCCTGCACCCAAAACTCCCACAGCTTGAAAAGTCATAGTGCCACCTTCCCCTTTCCCATTGAAATTTAAAGGGATTTGTATATCCCAAAAGCCTAAAAAAAGGTACTTGGAGAGCGGTTCGCCACAGGGCGTAAGGTCCTTGGAGGGGCTTCTTAACGGACAGGTTTATAAAAGTCAGTACTCTGTCACCAATGGCGTCAGTTGCCACACCAAACGCAGTTCATCATTAGCGACTTTATTGCCATCCTCCATAATTTTTGTCCCGATGATTTTCAAACGACTGGTCTGGCTGAAGTTTTTAAAGATCACGCCCACAGAGGTTTCTCTTTGCAGGTCATTTTTGGATTCCGAACTGGGCTCAAAATACTGCCAACGAGCCATGACGGCCCACAAGGGCTTTTCAAAAATCAAATCGAAATGCCCTCCCTTGAAGCGTCCCATCACCTTATCATCCGGCCCCTGCTCCACCTCCCCCATGGTGACCTCCAACAGGGTTTTCCATTGGCCTGGAAACCACCTAATAAAAAAGGTTCCCATCCGCCAATGAGCTTCTTGAGCTTCATCTACATTTGCCAGAGTGTCTCCTGAGGTGTTCGTAGAAACCGGCTTTGTGGTTCCCGTCAAACCTGCCAAGCCCACCTGAAACTTGCTGCGGTCCTTCCAGCCCCAGTTGCCACTCACCCACATACGACCATCGGGGTTACTCTCTCCTTCACCATTGTGAACTTTAAGGTCTGAATAATAACCGTTATGCTGAACTGAGTACTCAAACCCAACATCCCGAAGGGGTATCACTCTTTGCTCAAAAAGGTTATGCCGAGGAAAATAAAGCTCCGCTTCTGTGAGTGAACCCTCAGCACCGTAGTTCAACGGAATCATTCCCGCACGCACCTGACCATAAAGGCTGGAGTACTGTCCGAAAGCCTCCACCAAACCAATATCCGTAGTAGGGCGGATGTTAAAGCGAGCCATGGGATTCAAAAGTGTTTTGGGACCAATTCTTATCTTTGACTGAAAATGACTCTCCAAAAACCAGGTGAACTGAACAGAACTTTCACCAACTTGAAATTCGCCTTCCTGAGGCTCCCTTAACTCAAACCATGGCTTGATCAAAACATCTGTGAGCTCCACCTGCCCCAGTTTTTCCGTCATTGCCTGGGAGGGTAGAAAAATAGCTGACAGCACGATAACAATAGCAAAGCGAAGAACAAACCACATGAGAATATTTTAAAGGGGAACTCAAAGAAGGTCCATTACAGACGCTGGCCCATAGGCCTAAGACAAGGTTATTTTCCCACCTCTCCCCGACTTTGGGTCTACACCTGAGAAGAAGAGCCCGATGACTCAAGCCCCAAAACACGTCGTCGAGCTCGACGTTTTTGTCGTTTCTTATACTCCTCATGACTGGCTGTTCCCGACAGATTCTTCAAGTAAGTTTCGTAGTCCACAATCTGAACCTCATAGGGGTAAAAGAACGTAAACTCCTGCCCCTCTTCTCCCAAAGGCACCCGCACTAACGAGCGAGTGATAAATTTGATAAACTTGTAGTCCTTGCTAGAGAATGTGTTCAGTTTTTGACGAAACTCCGCTCGCCCCTGGGCTTCTTGCATTTTAGCATCCAACAGTTCATCTAACTCTGCAGATGTCAGATCCTGCTCTTTTGTCAGCCCTTCCATAACTTCATAGAATAGATTCATGGGATAGAGTGTGTTATTGGACTGATCTGAAATCACATGGGGAAAGCTCACCAGATGTTCATCCATCAAAAACCGCAACACTCTGAAAACATCAAACAGATGCTTGGTAACAAACCGCACACCCATTTTATCCAAAAGAGCAAATGCGACCTCTTCTGGCTTAGCCAGCAACTTTGTCACTGATGACTTCGAAGTCTTAAATGGCTTAATATCAAATTTCTTTAAAGCCACCCGCTCTGGATCATTAGGGGAGCCAAGAAAAATTCCCGTTGTGGGGTCCTTAAAAATCATGCTCTGGTAGGGCTTAAGAATCTGGTCTTGAATTTCAATGTTATAATGAGTGAAAAGGTCATTATCAAGATGAACAAGAACATGCATGACCTTTAAAGTGGCACAGGCCCAGCGCTGAAGAGAATCCTCTCTTTGGTCTTGGGTGCTTGCATATATTAATAGATAATTGAGATCTTTCAGTTGGTTCGGGTCAGAGAGAGCTTCTGGAAATGACTCACCCTCCTCTAATAGCTCTGTTTGAATAAAGGTCACTGCCCGTCGATGATATTTCCAAAGGCGATGGTTGTCTTTTTCGTTATCAGGATCAAAACCATAGGCTCGGGCAAAGGCTTTAGCCTCATCCAGGCTTTGTATATTGAGCTTTGGAACATCTAAAGCCGTCAGCCCCCCGATCAAAGACTGGAGATTTGTCAAAGGAAAGGTGTAATTTTGTGGCATCGCTGTCCATTATACCCAAAGTGATTGAGTTGACCAGAGTTTTGAACGCCTATTCGCAGTAAAAGAATCCACAAGTGGAAATATAAAACTGTCCTAAGGTGCCATCCCAAGGAGCATCATTCGGCGATACAATGGACTTCACATAATCATAGTTATAGTACTCCACAGTGCCTTTAAACCATTCAGCGTCAAAAGTTCCTGAAAACTTCACCCAGCCGTAAGTATCTTCAAAAACAATCACTGCAGTTCGGCTCTGGTAGTTGATAAATGAGTTCGATGTGGCGGTGGTAAAGGACACTCCATACTCTGGAATCACATGACCGTTAGCATCTGTCTGGCCGGCATAACTGTCCCAGACAATAATACGAACATTGGTATTGTTAGGGTCCAATGGCCTCTGATTCTTCCCAGAAGGGTCAAACTTTCCTCCAGAGACATTGGCGTCACCTCGAATCCATACGCCCGTCTGACCACCCACCTGTCCACTGACATTACCCAGCTCTGGCTGAACTCCGTTAGAAGGGTCTCCCCATGGATCCAGTGTTGCAGAGGTGAACCCTCGAACATCATGCTCAAAGGCTGCGTCCGTTGAATAAGTGTAGATCTGCCCATAAACATAGCCCTGATTGGAAACCTGTGTCCCTCCGTCGGTACTCTGAGGATCTCCCGTTGACACCGGCTCATTAATAGGGTTCCTGGCGTTTCTATTGCTGATGGAGGTGCGCTTGTTATCCTTTTTCCCACAACCAGTGAGCCCGGGGAGCACAAGCAAAAGTGCCAATACCATAATCACATTTTTCATGACCAATCTCCTTGTCCACTTTATGTATGGCAAAAGAAAAGCCAATATTTTAGGCTGTAAGTCCCTTTATTTTGACTTGAGAGTATATCACCCCGTGATTTTGAATTGAGTGACAAATTTGAGCCCATGACTGTTTGACTGTTGATCAAAAGTAGATCCATTCGGTGTTTTTGAATTTTTCAGAAAAACCCGACAATATAACCCACCGCAAATGGAAAGAGTACAGCACAGGCCCACTGCCACTCAGCCAGTTGAAAGCGCACTTGCCGGTTCCTTACCTCGACCTCTTCCCACTCTAAACGACGCACCTCTTCTTGCAGCTGAAGGGCCTGAGAACGAATCATTCTTTTATTCACCCATGTTTTAATGGGCCGCCCTTGAACAGAAACAAACTCAATACCCAGAACATTCATATTCATGTGATTCTGATCTGTTCTTAACCACTTCACCTTCCCTTGAACATCTAGAATCATGGACCCGAGAAATCGTAATTGAATACTAACGCTCTCCCCCAAACATAAACCCCGATATTTACCCTGCCGAATCTGAATACCATTGCGACTCACATCATGCACCCAATCCAGAGGAAACTTTTTACTTTGAATCTTCAATTGCCAAAGACGCTTGTCACGAATAACGAATCGCCTGTGACTCCTCAGGTTTTTCTGAGCTGCTTGAAAATCAACATTCCCCAATATTACTGTGGATTGCATGCTCCCCCCCTTTTTTTCTTTAAAAGTTCACATAACTCTAACGTTACAATAAACAGGCCACTCCCTACGAAGCCCTCCGCACAGATAGACAACAATCAACTGTCTATGGTTTCCTAGGTAGGTTTAATAAATGAGGTTAACACACTGGAACAACAGACTTTTTTATCTCTGTCAGGGAAGTAACTATGTCGAAAGGATGAACATATCAGAGTGAGATGCAGGGCGGCCTATTCCTGCACACACCATAGAACTTAAGGGTTTCTTCTCGCCTCTGGTTTACTTGAAGTCGTCCCTCGAGCGTCCTCCTGAGTTGACCGACCACTTCCAGGAGAAGTCATTGAAGACGAAGTTGAATAAAAAGTTTTCTTATTTCGAGCCAAGTTTAACAAGGGCATAGATGGCTTGAATCGAGCACCAAATTGAGATGTAAAAACCTCCAGCTCGCTGACAATATAGTCCGTCCCCAGGCTGTCGGCATACTTCAGTAGACCTCCACGAAAAGGAGGAAAACCTGTCCCCATAATCATAGCCAGATCGACATCTTGAGGAGTTTCTACAATACGATCTTCAATCAAAGCCAACGCGGCTTCGTTGATCATGGCAAAAATTCCTCGTTCAATGCATTGCTTTTCCGTCAGTGGATTGCTCGGGTTTCCAACTCCCATCTCAGCATAGATACTTGTATCCACACCCTGCTGCCGACCGCTTTCATCATAAGTGTAAAATCCTTTGCCATTCTTTTTGCCCAATCGCGGACTCTCAGAGAGCTTTCCAGCCACATCAGGAACCTCAATGCGATCCCCCAAAGCTGCTTTAAAAATTTTCACTACTTTCACACAGACATCTAGGCCCACTTCATCCATTAAACGGAATGGCCCCATGGGCATACCAAACTGATGGGTATACCAACGGTCTACTTTTTCAATATCCATACCTTCAGCCAACAAATGCATGCCTTCAATCATCCAGGGCATCAGTAAGCGGTTGACTAAAAACCCTGGTCCATCTTTCACTACAACGGGGGTTTTTCCCATACGCTTAGCCAGGTCAAAAACTGTTGCTGTAGCTAGATCACTTGTCTTCTGTCCTCGAATCACTTCAACAAGAGGCATCTTATGAACTGGGTTAAAAAAATGCATACCTGCAAAATTCTCCGGGTTCGGATGGGCTTCAGCCATTTCAGTCACACTCAACGAAGAGGTATTCGTGGTGATGATACAGTCACTTTTGCAATATTTGACTGTATCTGCAATCACAGATTTTTTAATGCTCATGTCTTCC
>JAUILT010000134.1 GCA_030432925.1 Bdellovibrionia bacterium
AACCCCTCGGTCGTCAAAACTGTGAAGTCTGTCAATTGCTGAGAGCTTCGCTACCCGAAAACCAATCTGCTCAATCTCGCTTGATTGCAATTCATGTTTCTCTTGGCGATACAGCTCATGTCGCTTATTGATTTCAACGTCTTTCTTCTGGTCATACTCTAGAAGAAGCACATTTGGTTTGAACTTGGAAAGGCTGAAACAAACTTCCTTCAAGTATGTTTGAGCCTCTTCAGTCATGACATCTTTCACCCTATGTTTGACGGCATCTAGTCCAGGGTTTGAAAAATGAAAAGTTCCTAGAAGCATCGCCAACGGAGGATCATTATGGTCAATTGGTCTCAAAGATGGATTATCCATACAGCTACCTTTTCAATGCTTCATCAAAAGCAATTCTTGCAATCTTACCAATCGTTTCAGAAACGGACCTCGTGTCTTTAATGTCTCCAGAGAACAAAATCGCAATAGCCAGGTGACCTTTGTCATCAGGCAGTTTAACCAATGCGACATCATTTATGCACTTGCTACCTGAACACCAGCCCGATTTATGGAATTGTTCTATTCCCTTCGGTAAGCCTCTGGCTATGTGGCCGGGAGTTGTCGCATTCGACATCAGTTTTTTTAGCATAGCGGTGTTTGAAGAGGACAAAATTTTTCCAGAGTGGAATCTTGCCAACAACTTAACCAATTCATCTGCTGAAGAAGTGTCTAATTCTCCGTTAATATTTCCATTTTTAATTAACGACTCTTCAAAACGATCTACTGAAATCTCTTTTAGCCCCATAGCCCTCAAAATCTTGGTTACTTTTCTGGGTCCACCGAGTTCTTTGAGAACAAGATCGGTCGCACTGTTGTCACTATTAGAAACCATAAACTCCATGAGTTTTCGTAGATCAAATTCAACCCCACCCTCAGGGTGGTTTTTAGCTATGGGTCCTTTGTAGCCACCTCGAATGTCATCCTTAGTGATCAAAACCTTCTTGTCTAGTAACGCCTTTCCCTTTTCAACTTGCTTCAGTAAAGCGACAGCGATAGGAAATTTGTAAACACTAGCCATTGGGAGTCTTTTGTGGCCATTTGGAGATACCATTTCGTCGGTCTCAAGGTGCTTAATTGAAATACTAAACTCTGCCCCTAGATTACTTGCTTCCTCTATGATGTTGGCGCTAACACCGTCGAAAACCGTGGCGAGTGAGCTACTTGCCGATAAAACCAAAAAAATCAGAATGCCAAATTTGCACACAGGGAACTCCAATAATAGGCGGTGTTTTGCCAGATTCTAGGTTCGAGAACCTCCAAAAGCAAGCTTCTCGAGGATCTCTAGTTTGTCGAGTTCTGGGTTTTCTGCCTCTAACTGCGAAATCAGAGTCTTATCATTGGCATCTGATGTTGAAATCCAATGACTCAGCGGCTCTGGGATCAGCCTTAAGATGGTCTCATTTTCATCTTGAAGGTAGTAGAACTCACTGTATTCACCCTTTCTTATCTGAAGACTCTTGATCCGGTCGACCTGGGTGTCATTGAAATCAAACGTCTTCTTGAAATCATCCCAATCAATTTTTCTCTGCCTCAGGATAATCACACTTGTTGTGTTGGTCATCAGGGCATCTTTTAATGCTTTGTCGGCCATAAAATCTTTGTAGTTTTGGCTTAGGCACCAAATGCCACTCTTAAACTTCCTCCAAGTGCGGTAGCAGGTGATCACAACTTGCCGGGCAAGCTCTGATTGAAAAAGTCTTTCGGCCTCATCAATTATCAGGAGATATTCTCGCTCGATATCTGATGAAGCAACGTCTTGAATATATGAGGTCAACAGTAGGAGCAATACATCTTTGAGATCCGAGTAGTTGCTCAAATGTTGAACTTCAATGGAGACGAGATCTTTCGATAGTTTCACATTGGTTTGGCCATCCAGCATTTGCCCGTAGGCTGATGAGCCAGTCCAACTGTAGAGAATCTCGCCGAACTTTCTCATCTGCTCATCTTTATGGCTGTCGAGAAGAGTTTTCAGGTCTGAAAGAGTAGGCATTCGTTCGCTGACACTCTCATAGACCTTGTGAACTTGCTCCTCGAGCAAGGCCTTCTCTCTCTTGCCAAGAGCCTTTTTATCCTCATCTTTTAGAATCATCTCGAGAACCGCCAAAACAGTTCTGATTCTGTCTGGACTCGGATTGAGTTCTCCCTCTTTCAAATCAAACATATTGAGGCAAAGATCAGAGTTGAGGCTCAAATCCAGAAACTCGCCATCCAGAACGTCGATGAGGCGTTTTGATGAAGCGCCGTTGTCGATCCATACGACTCTAGGGGTAAGGACCTCTCCATCCTTTCCCATTTTTGCTTTACCGTAAAACATAGTCATCAGTTGAACCACGGTATAGGACTTTCCGCTACCAGATCCTCCAAAGACAATTCCATTCCAAGCAGGCAAGTGATCGGCGTATGGGTCCAAAGAGAATAAAGTTCCGTCTCTTGTAGGCAGCAAGCACACAGGCCTTGGGTTGCCCCTCCACGGAGCAAACACTGGCATTAAGTGGGCTGCGTTGCTGGATTTCATCTTCTTTTGTCTGATGCCTTCGCACATACCGGGAAGAGACTTCATAAATACCTCTTTTGAAGCCAGAGTTTCTTGAAGTCCCTCGGCTTGGTTCATTGAGCGAAATGTCTTTAAGATCTCATCAGTTTTGTCATTAAGCTCTGTCTTTGTGCGGCCCCAAATAATGACTGTAAAGTCTGATGAAACCAATTTCTCAGAGCCTTCGAGCAAGTTTGCAAGTAACCCTTCAATTTGTCCAAGCTTGTTTTCAGACTCGAGATCACTGACATTTCCGCTTCCAGCAGCCATGGAGTGAGCAATTCTTCTTTTGAGCTCTAGACCTGACTTTTCTTTAGCCTGGTCCAATAGGTGAACTGATTGGCTCATCCAAAAATGGAAAGGCACTTGTGAGAAAGTGTTCACCATCGAGGAGTACGTCTGTCCCTCCGGCAGAAGGGAAAGGGTCAGCGTTCTAAAGTGAAGATCTCCAAGGCTGATACTCTCTTTATTCCAAGTCAGGTCAGTTTGACAGAGCTGCTCTGAAACTGAAGGATCGAGAATCGTTTCTGGCTCTCTGTATTCTGTTTTGCCGATCTTTTTAACTCTTGAGAAATTGAGATACTCAAAACACAAATCAAACCAGTCATCTGGGCCGAGTCTTGCTGGCGCAAGTCTACAAGATTCAAGTGAGCTCTCTACCTGTTTGACGACTCTCTCAAACTTCTCTTTGGCATCAAGGAATTCATTCTCAGCCAAGAACTTAAAGCTCTCATCTGATGAGAATAGGCCTTGTTTTTTTGGCTTCTGCAGCTTTGACCTTACGAAAAGATAAATGCTCGGGACAAAGTAGTGACCGTTTGCCTGGTTGTTTCTATAAAACCTGGCTCTAGCATCAACAATTCGTTTGTAGTTTCCTCCCAGAGGACTTGAGAGCTCTTCGTGGCCGGCAACCAGATCTTCAACCAGTGGCGAGAGCTTATAAAAAACTTGAACTTTCACTCCCTCTTCGCAAGAAGTTAGAAGACTTTCAAGGCCTCCAGTCAAGTTGTTGATCGCTGGCTCATGGGCACATGTTAAATCAAAGCCAGAGAGTTTAAACCCTGCACCCATTGATCCATCTTTATAAACCATAAAATCATTATCAAAGTGCCAAAAATCAATCTGCTCAGAGAGGCTACTCATAAGAAGCCTTTCTGATTTTTTCGAGGTATCTGTGCTTCTCTCCCGCTGAGTAAAACCCAGGCTCCATATAAAACTTTAGCAGATGAGCCATGTAATTCTCTGGCTTTCCCTTTTTTCCGAGATACATGACTAAAATAATGGCAACTGGGCCACCAATGGCTAGCGGAACTTCGAGCGCAGTGCCTCCGAAAAACAAGTTCATAACTGCTCCAAAGATCAAGGCCATAAGAAGATCGAAGGCCTCGAGGCCTCCGATCTTAAATTTGGCATCAAGATCTCGGTGAACCGGAGAGGTGTCGAGATCCATAAGCCTTAACCGCCTGCCGCTGATTGAAACCAGCGAATGATCATCGGGGCCATAAAGCCAATGACACTTGCGATGATGACAAGAAGCATTCGTTTTCTCGCTCCCTCGTCACCACTGGCTGCAAGCATTGCGGCGTAGAGGAGGCCTAGGATAGACACTGCCGGCAGAATCACAGAGATCAAATTGTTGGTGAACCCCTGGATTCTGCTCTCGAAGCCACTGCCGCCGAACCCTTGAGCAAATGCTGGGTCAATCAGTACAAGTGAGCCCACAAGCACAAGCCCCAGAGTCATTAGAAAAGTATTGCTACACTTCATTTAGTTCTCCAAATGCAAGACTAAAGTTTTAAATTTCGATCCGTAATTGATGTACACATTCCCGTTTGTCTCCTCAGAGCTGACGCCAATGCCTACCAGTTGCCTTTTTAGGAACTTTCCGTCATTTCTTTTGATGACGAGCTCCATGCGGTACTTGGTGTTTTGTCCGTCACTGGTGTAGGGCTTGAGGTAGTATTGCTTTTCACTGGGCTCTTCGTCGATCTTGAGCAGGTACTCTCCAAACTCTGGTAAATAGAAGCTCACCCCAGCGTGATTCACGCTCTCATCTCTTGGGTCGAGCCAGCCCAGAATAAGAGTCTCGTATTTGATTTGTTCATTTTTTGCAGTCAAACTCATCTCCTTCGTTGACCTAAATTTTTAAAATTTACCATCGCCAAAAATCTCGCCTGACCTTTTCAAATTATTTCTGATTACTCCTTTGCATTACGCAGCTACCTCACAAGAGTCCGAGAATTCACTCAAGTTGATGTAGATGTCTGAAACCCCGTAAAAATCCCAAGAGAGTTTGATGAGCCCAGCGTTTTTCCCCTTGAGGAGTGTTCCAACTCCAACTGGCTGTAGATCTTCTGATTCGAGGTTTTCAAACAGAATTACGTAGTCATGCTCGGCGTTGATGTCTTTCTCTGGCTCAAGTGTGTAGCCACTCTTCTCAAAGCCATTGATATGCAGCTCACAAGAGTCAGTGAAATCATCATAGTAGCCTTCACCGATGCTCCTGATTTTAAGAACTGTTCCTTTTTTGTTTTCTCGACCTTTAAATATGTCAAATAGTGCCATTCATTTCTCCATTCTTGTTTTTGTTCAAAGTAAAACTGGCATGTTGCGAAGAGCTCTGGAAAACCTCGGCTGCTTCATGCATTCATCTTTTAGGGCCAAGAGAGCCGACTTCATTATTTCGTCAGCTTCACCCCAGCTCACTCTCAATGACTTTGCGACTTCAACTAGGGTGTAGTTGTGCCAGAACCTCAACACCAAAGCCTTTCGCTGTTTTGGCGGAAGCTTCCGAAGCAAAGCACGTGCAATCACTTGATCGACTAATGTGAATTCATCATCCATTTACATTCCTCCAAAGAACATGTGTGCATTTGCTTTGGCCGCTCGAAGTTTTTCCTCAAGGATTTCTTGATCCATGAGTTTTTCTTTGTTGCTGGCCGATGACTCAGATCTCCTTTTGAACAGATTCATGAGTCGGTGAATTAAAGCCCTCAAAAATAACCTCCAGGTTTCAGTGTTTTTGGGGTTAAAAAAATTTTGCCCCTCACTAACTAACGAATTTGCATGACATTGCATGACCTCTTTGGAGCCCGTAGAATTAGGAAACCTTTGATTTCAGGATGGTTCTCTCGATTGCCAGTTCTGAAATTGTCATGCGAAGCTTTTCTAATGCGCGCTTAAGGTTCACCTGCACTGTGGACTTTGAAATGCCGAGCTCTTTGGCCGTAATCACCTGACTTTTGTTCTCCCAATAGATCCTCTTGACCACTTCGAGCTGCCGAGGAGACAGACGATCCATGGCGTCGACAACGAGATCTTTGA
>JAUILT010000029.1 GCA_030432925.1 Bdellovibrionia bacterium
GCCAAGTTTATGAATCAATATGCCAAGCGCTATAAAAATCAGGATTTTTCCTGGCCCGAGGGAACATACCCCGTCACCCTCAGAGAGCGAGAGCTACAGCGCCTATTACCTGAACAAGACACATCCAAAATGGCCCCTGTAGAGATTATTCTTCGCTCTTCAGATGAGTGGTGACGGACACCTCACCATTTAGAAATATCAAACATTTTTTAACTTCAGAGACTTTTTACAAAAAATAAAATGGAAAGACTTATAGGGCCTCGGTAATTCTTCCACTCAATGAAAAAAAGAAGAAGAAAGAAAATATATAGGTATAGAGACACAAATGCGCCCAAGCCGCCCTTTTTTGTCACTCAAATCCCATCTATTTTACCTGAAGCCCTACACCTAGGCCCATCACTTTGAGTCCAACGAAATACACCTCCTACTAAAAACCCGGCATCAAACCTGCAAACCTATGGGCGTGATGAAAGTAAGGAAATACACACATTTATCTCTAGCATTAGTATTTTTTATGGCACTCTTTCCTGATGTGGCACAGCCCCAAGGTGCGTCTTCATTAAAGAGAGATGAACTCTTGGGATTAAAGTCTGATTCAAAATGGCATGGATCGATCAGTATGAACACTTCTAAAAATCAAGACCAATACTCTGATAGTTTCTTGTCTTCTCAACTTCAGCTCAGTTATGAATTCATGCGATCAACTGAATTTTACTCTGAAATCCTCTATCGTCGACCCTTTACTTCTACTGAAGAAAAAGTCCATAGATATGGGTTTGAGGATTTAATTTTTGGCTTTAATCAACTTTTGTTCTCAAATCAGTATGGAGAGAAAGACACAGTATCGACAAACATTTCTGGCTTTGTTGAGGGATCACTTCCATCTTCGGATTCCTCCCGCAGAGCTTCGTTACAAGGGACCGCCTCTGGCGGATTGACTTCCAATACGGTATGGAAGAAATTTATTTTTAGTACTCATCACGGATTTACATATAACTTCTACAAATATGAAACTGCCGATGACTTTGGTACAGCCTACAATTCTCCCTATATGATAAGTAACGGTGCTTCAATCACTTGGAGAATTACCAATCGATGGAATTGGACCAATGCCTACAGCCTGTACTATTTGAAAAACTTTGCAAATACAGAAAACAATATTCAGGCCATCGCAAGTTCTGTGTCCTACGCCTTAAGTCGGAATTTTACAATGTCAGCATTTTTTAGCTGGAAAGACAATGTTAAGACAAACAATGCATTGTTTGACGATGACACTACCTATAGTGGAGCAGGTATTCGATATGTATTTTAAAAGAAGAGGAAAAAAGATGAATTTAATTAATACTACACTCATCACTATTTTGGGGTTTACTCTTTTGATCGGGTGCACGAAACCTCGTTCCAAGAAAGACGACCAGTTTGCTGATCCAAATGTCGTTGGGAAATCCATAAGTAATTATGACAACCAAATATTTCATCTAACTACGGGCAAGGTTCGATATGAAGTATCCAGGAGTTCTGCAGATACTTTTATCAATGAAACGGAAAGCAACAGCTTTGTCGACTATCCCGTAGTAGATTACACCGTGAACTACGCCAAAGGCATGCCAAATCTGCTCGGAGAAAATGTACGATTTCGAGGGATACCGGGTGGTCATAAATACGAAATTCGAACAACCATTGTTCACGACAAACTCTGGGTAAACAAGGTTGGGTCTCGAAATGAAATTCCAACAGACGAATTAACCTTAGCGACACAACTAGATGATAACAGATACATGGTTCCTCTAGTTTCCTATGATGTATCGTTCTTTAGAAGAGAACTGGTTAAAAATGCCGATAATGAGGACTCTAATATATTTGGCTATGTACCGGTACTCCCTGAAGATAGAGAGTTAGCTACCCACATCCACATCAATGAAATGAGCGGCGTACTCACTGAGCCACTCACAAAGACTGATAGTTTTAAAGTTAACTTTTTTGACGGAGAATGGTTTTACGCACGAACAGTTGTAGAAGCACAAAATAATTCCGGCCATGTCTGGCAAGTGGGAACTTCTCGGAGTGGTCTTGACTCAAACTTGAGACCAGCAACTCGCGTTAAATTTCTGAAAACTGCCAACAGCCTCCAAGTCGTTAATGTCAACGTTGATGAGCGCCTTTTAAGTGAAAAAAATAGTACTGATAATGAGTTAGAATTTGACCAAGTTATGTCTATACCCGCAGAGCTTTTCGATTACCGACAGGTGGTCAACGACAAAGGAATATTGCAGCCAGAAGAAGAAAAACATAGCGAACGAAAGGTCCAAGATCGCGAATGGATAAAATTAGAGTTTGAAAATGCGTTTACATTAAATGATATTTTTGCCACACAATTAGCCTCTCTTTTTGAGGGCTCTAGAAAATTAACAGACCTGCGTGTTGCAGATGATTTTTGGAGTTTTACAGTTTTGGCTAAAGATTCAGGTGCTAAAATCCGCTATTCTTTCTATAAAGTCGATAAAGCACTTGATAAGGACTATCACCCTAGAAACTTTATTGTGGATGATAGAGACTACTTTGGCCTTTTTGCTACACAAAAGTCATTCATTAGAAACTATGAACAGTACACTGAAGAAGACTTAGAAAAATATCTATTTCTTCAGAGATTTAACCCTAAAAACAAAGTTATTGAATTTCATATGTCTCATGGGATGGCTCAGTCTAAAATTGCAAAAGAGCTGGCAAAAGAGGCTTTATCGTACTGGGATAAGGCATTTGAACTGGCTGGAACCGGCATAACCGTCCGCCTCAATCAGGAAAAAACAGTCGACCTCGGAGACCTCAGGTACAATGTTTTAAATATTATCGATCGAGTTGCCTCTGGGAACCTTAATAACGGAGGGCTGCTCTTTGGTGTAGGGCCTTCAATTTCAGACCCAAAAACAGGCCAAATAGTCAGTGTATCCAACACACTCCACGTAGATAGTTTTAGAGACATTGCCGTGAGAGATATTAGAAATTATATTCTTGATAAGGTTGGTGCTCTCAAAAGAGTACAAAATGATGTTATTCAAAACTTCAGCTCTCCCGTTCCCGCCAGAACGACCTATCAGATCTCACCTGAACTGGCTATGATCAGTCAAATGCTAGATCCCAATACTCAAAAAATGGTGCCCACTGAAATACCTGTAAATTCTAGCTTTAACCCCCGTGGCATTGAAATGCATAAAATTGAGTTTGATACTGATCGCCTAGATCCTCTATCCAAGTACTACTTAGAGAAAATGTCAGGAATCCCGATAAATAGTATGAGCGATTACGTCAATGCGTACCGAACGTATGGCAAACAACTTGTAACCTCAGGCTTACTGATGTCAAAAAGATCTGAATTAAATGACTTTCTAAATACTGAAAATAGAAACTCATACCAAAAAATTCGCACGAGATGCCCTGAAATAACTGAATTCGCTGAAGCGCTGACGGAAATTCCTAAAGACTCTTCTCAGTCAAACCCTTTAGTGCTATCCTGTGCAAATAAAATTATCAAGGATTTAGCCTTATCTACTCTAGTTCATGAACTAGGACATAACTTTGGTTTAGCTCATAACTTTTCCTCTTCAAACGACAAAGAAAACTTCTGGACGCCGACTGAGGTTGAGAATGTCTATGGTCTTAACCTCGAAGAAAGAAACCTTAATGCCGATTCACTTAGCACCGCGAGTATCATGGAGTACATGCCATCGAATAGAGATCAAATGATTGTCCCTGGAAAATATGATATTGCAGCTCTTCGCTATGCTTATACAGGTCAAATTGTTCGAAAGTCTAGTGGACTTCCCGAGAGGATTCCCGATTTAAATAAATCTCTAGAAGAAAACTTTGGCCGACAACTAAAAGACATACAAACGTTTCGGTACTGTGATGACTTTGATGCTGATGTAAAACACGACCCTCTTTGTCTAAGGCAGGACTTTGGAATAACTCCAGAAGAAATCGCCCGCAACTTAATTGCCGAATATTATGAATCCCTCATTTATGGAAGTTACCGATATGGTCGCGATCAGTTGTCCCCCGGTATATTCAAGGGCGCAAGTAGAATGACAAGGGTTCTTGTACCACTAAGACGCTTTTATGATGAGTGGCGTTTTCATTTAGCTGATTTCATGGCTGATGGAAACCTCTACTTGAGCCAGGTTAGTGAAGAGAAGCTCCATGAAACCATATTAGCAATGCAGGAATCTGACAAATACAACGATATATATCAAAAATGGTATCCGGCACGAGAAATCATCACGCAGTTCTTTTTGGATATTGTCACGCTTCCTAATCATTACTGTCTGGGAATCACGGATAACAACCAAGTTGTTCCTGTTGAGTTGGATGAGGTGATTGACCAAATCAAACGTTTTAATACCAGTGAGGAAGTTATAAGTTGCAATGATGATGTCGTAAAGGCGACCTTGAAAAGTAAGTACCACGCTAATTATATTTTGGAGTTTGGCTTTTCACCAGAGGACCGCTGGTTCTCATTGCGAGCAAAAGATGAAAATAGACCACTGGATTATTCAGGCGTTAGGATGGACAAAGTATTTGCAGAGATTGTGATGGGACTAAGAGCTCCCATCTCTATCTCTCACACCAACCGTGGTTTTTTTCCGAACATGTTTGATGAGCCAGGTTATAGGGCTTTGGTTGGCCAAACCTTAATCTCACGAGTTACAAAAGGCGCTGATTTAAGCAGAGGTATAATTATGCGATTACAGCAACTTTTAAAAGAAAGAACACCCGGCATTCAGGAATTCAGTATTTCTGAAATGATGGAATCAGATAAACTCACAGGTGAAGAAAAGAATTTACTCAATGCCGTTGTATTACAATTAAAGAACTCAACCAATGGACAACCCAATGTTCAACCAGAGCTTCGCTTTAAAAAATATAAACGAGAGAGCGAGATTGCACTTGAACAGTATAAAAATTTTGTGATGGCACAGATCGTTCCTGGAGAACAGTATGAATCCCGTATTCGCCTATCCCCTTTTAGAGCTAGTGAAACATCTGATCCTAGTTATTTGAATCAACAAGGTCTTCTTAAAGCAAGGCTACCTAATGGAAGTTACATCACTGCCTTCCCTGATCAAAACCCAGTAGCTGCTTATCTCATTGAGTCTTTCTCCAATGTAAGTACTAAACTGGGACTAGTTCATTTGAGCCCAAAAGATTTTGATACAGCAGCAAAGCGAATTGAAGAACTTAAGCATCTTCTTCCAAAGGGTGAAACCGATTTGTTTACTATTGAATCTTTAGCCACCTTATTGGAGACCACTGATCTTGGGCTTGCTGCCGTACTCCAAAGTCAGAACCTTACTCCTGGTGCAAGAAATATAATCCAAACAGTTTTTGAAGTAGAGATCGGAATATACTCTGGTCAGCTCGGTCAAAGCTTATCTCAGTTCCGACAATCATTACAACAGACTAAGAGTGAAGAGGTTGAAAAGAAATACCGCGAATTTATCAGCCAGGATTTGAGTAAAGATTATGCCCAGAACGGGATTAAAATTCCTACTTTAAAAACTTTAAAGGGGCGCTTGGAGAGTCTAAGGCTCAACTCTTCTGAAGCAATTGAAAATCAAGATGAGTTTGAGGCTAAAAGAGACCTATTGCTCAGGATACTCACAGAATAAGTCTCACCTAATACCTGATAAAGTACTTTACAAGGGCGCGACATTTTGCGCCCTTTTTTCTGCCCCCCCTCTCAATTGAACCAGTTTATGCCTACAAATAGGTATATTCTTTGCAAGGTTTTAATTTACTATGCCTAATACTTTACTTATAAAAAATATTGTCTTAGTTATCGGCGCTGCCCTTGTAGGTATATCCCCCCTGTTCTCTCTTGCAAATGAGCAAAGCCTTATAAGAAACTCCAAAAGCCGACTCTGGCTACTTGAAGAAATCAAATCTCATTTATCTGAAGATAAAAATGTGGCTTTCCGAAACCAACTCCAAAACGACAACTTTGTTGTTCAACAACTTCTTAATGGAGACATTGAGGCCTTAGGGTGTGTGCAACACGCCACCAGCAATATGAACGCGATGATGTTTTTTGGAGCTAACGCCAACTCTGAGGAAAAACGTAATTCCACCAATCACTTCTTTAACTTGCAGATCATGGAAAGGTTCAAAGGGGCGGCCTGGCCCATCTTCACTGATTTTGTCCGAACTGGATCTGTGGAAAATATCATATTTGAAACTAACTATCAAAACTCCATACCCGATGAAAACAGGTGCCACTCCCTTCAGGCCCTCTCTGAGAAAAAAGAGCGAGAAATGACACCACAGGAACATGATGATTGGATTCACTGTGCAAAAGCCTGTGATCATGTGTGGAAAGTGATCGAAGAGCAAGAGCGCCCAGTGACAGAAAGCGAACAGCGATTACTCAAATATTGTGATCGGAGTACCCTGGGGTTGATCTCAGAAAGGGCGGCCATGTATCGTCAGATAGGTGGTTTTTTGGAGGTCCACTTTGCTGAAGACGAATGTCAATTCCCAGGTAATGGTACCATTAGCTGTGGCCACCGAAGGGACGTCAACCTTGGAGGGCTGCCTGTAAATGGAGTCGATGTTCTTGGCAAACAAGAGGTGAGCTTTACTGATTCTAGTTTTACTCGCAAATACTGGCTGAGTCTTGATTTCTTTATAAAAGATAAAAACGGCCATGGCACACGTCGGTATCCGATTCTGTTGGAATACAATGTCAATGAATCCCTTCTTCAACCTGATGGCACCAGCATAGAAAGCATGGACGAATGTCAGCCACTGGGGTAGCCTTCCCCACGTGTATACCAAATCTCAGAGTGGCTTATTTCAATTTATCGACATCTACTGTGAACGCACGGACTTCCTGTTCTGGGCAGAGCCCGCCAATGCCATCACCAACGTTTTTTTATTTCTGGCAGGCGTGTACGGTCTACTTCTTCTTAAAGATTTGAGTCACCCAACCCAGAAAAAATGGATGATGATCCTCAGTGGAAATGCCATGCTGATCGGTATTGGCAGCTTCTTGTTTCACACACTGGCCAATCGCTGGTCCATGCTCGCTGACGTGGTTCCAATATCCATATTTATGCTGTTGTTCTTGGTCTGGGCTTTGAGATTCCTTCTAAACCTTCCCCGATCAGGAATTGCCACAGCCGTTGTGGGCTTCATAGCCATTGGATGGGCCCTTAAAAAACTGCTTCCCGTAGACTTCATGAATGGATCGGCCACTTACCTTCACGCACTGGCAGCCCTGATGATTGTGGGCCATCTGATCCGCACCACCCACAGGCCGATAGCTAGGCTTTTCAAACTGGCCATCGGGATCTTCACTCTATCCCTGACCTTTCGATCCATGGACATCGCTGTCTGTGAGATCTTCCCCCTGGGGACTCATTTTCTGTGGCACACTCTGAATGGCTGCCTGCTAGCTATCTGCCTGAAAGTCATTGCCAAAGCTGAAAAGCCCCGCCTGCCGATAGAGCCTGATCTTCGCAGTCCCTCAGCAGACTGAAGCGGACCTCCTATTTGCCTATAAATCATGCATTTTTTGGTGTCATTTTGACACTTATATGGTATATTGTCTCAGGTTGAGACATCCGCTCACGGACGGGTTGGAGGTCGCAAGACATATCTTGAAGGAGTCCGTAAGTTGTCGATATTTCATAAAAAAAAAGCCTGGCACCCATGGATTTTTAGAGCTCTTCGAATGGCTTTTGCCATGGCCGTGGCTTTTGTGATCTGCCAGGTTCGTCTCGATTACATTGAAGCCCTCACTTACGATTTTCGCCTCGCTTACAAACCTATATCTCCCACTTCAGGACACGTGGAGACCATATTTATCGATAAAAGCTCAATGAATGAGCTTCAAGGGGAACCAGATGCCAATGATCATGCACGGTTTCTCGAGCAACTGGCCAAAGCCCAACCACGAGCTGTGGTTTATGCTTTTAACCCTGAAGAAATTGATGGCACCGCTGAAGAACTGAAAAACTTTGCTATGACGTCAGAGATATTGCCCGCATTTTACTATGCGGCCAACCTACTGCCAAAACCCGGACACGAAAATATGCTGAAACTATCTCCGCCTCTAGAGAATATTCCTGTGTATCCGGCACCTAAAACTGCAGACCTTAATATCTTTGCAAAAGATGGCGTGACACGAAGGTTTATTTTTAGTTTTGACGGACAGCCTGTATTGCACCCACTACTGGCAAGAAGTTACAACGGCCTCCAATTTGAAGAGGACTATAGAGGAGTTTTTGATTTTTATGATACCAAACAAGCCTACATAGACTTCAGGCCTACAGGAACTTATAAACCCACTAGTTTTTATGACGTCATGAATGAAAAAGTGGACCTTTCTCAATATAGCGACAAAGTGATTTTTGTCGGAAAAGACTCACTAGAAACGTCTAAGCACTATATCAAAACTCCATTCTCTCGTGCTCTTGCTGCCATGACCAATGCCGAAATGCATGCCAACATTCTGGACACATTGATTCTGAACCGATCTCCCAAGTTGTCGAGTGCTGTTCAAAATTATGTACTAACAGCTCTCATCAGTATTCTAACTGTATTTGTGGTGTTAACTCTAAGACCCACACATGGCCTTTTGATTCTCGGGGCGACCGTCTTTGGCTTTGCCCTCATTTGCCACTTGTTATTTATAACGCTGGGAGTGTGGATAGAAATGGCACATCCTCTTCTGGCCATTTTTATCTGTTACTACTTCTTTATCCCCTATCGCCTTATCATTGAAAATAGAAGAAGCTGGGAGTACTACCAACGCAATAAGCTTCTGACTCAGGTAGAAGAGTTGAAGTCTAACTTCCTTCGAATGATGTCTCATGACTTAAAAACTCCACTGGCAAGAATTCAAGGAATGCTTGAAATCATCCTGCGCAAAAAAGAAAACCTAAGTAACGAACAAAGGCGCGCTCTTCGTACTATTGAAGACTCCACTTTTGAACTTTCCGAGTTTATAGGGTCTATTTTGAATCTAGGTCGAATAGAGAGTAAAGAGATCAAACTGAATCTCAAAAGTAAAGATATCAACTCACTGATGAACCAAGTGGTAAAAAAGTGCGACTACTTAGCAGAGCGAAAAGGCATAAAAATCATTACAGAGTTAGAGCCCATGTTTGCCGTTAGGGCCGACGAGGACCTTATCAAACAGGTTTTTACCAACCTTGTGGAAAATGCCATTAAATATAGCCCCAACAATACCAAAATTCTAGTTTCCACAGAGGAGCAGAATGGAAAAATTGTTGTTCAGGTGGCTGACCAGGGAAGAGGCATTGCCCAACAGGATCTTCCCAATGTTTTTACCAAGTTTTATCGAACCAAGGACGTCGTAGCCTCGGATGTAGGTGGATCAGGCCTTGGGCTGTATCTGGCTAAATATTTTGTTGAACTTCATGAGGGTAAGATTGATGTCGACAGTGACCTTGGCAAAGGGTCTACATTCACAGTCCGTCTACCGTTGGATCACTAAAAGGAGAAAAAAGATGTTTAAGGTTTTGGTTGTTGACGACGATTCTGGTTTAAGACTTTCTGTTAAAAACACACTATCCTCCACTGGAAAATTTAATGTAGAAGAAGCCTTTGACGGGGTTGACGCTGTTGAGAAAGTCAAAAGTAGTAACTATAAAATAGTTTTACTCGATGTAGATATGCCCAGAATGACAGGTCTTGAAGCTCTAAAAGCTATCAAAAAGCATGACCCTTCTATTATTGTTCTTATTCTCACGGCCTATGCCAATATCAACGATGCTGTAAAGGCCGTAAAGGAAGGAGCTTATAATTACGTTCAAAAGCCTGTAAAAGGAGACGAGCTCGTCGCCATGGTTGAAAAGGCTATTTATGCCTACAGCATGATCTCTGATGCTGCAGCCTCAGCTCCCATGCTGAAGGAAAGTGACCGCAAAATTATTGGAAACACCTCACAAATGGTCAAAGTATTCAATGTGATCAGTAGGCTATCCAAAGTAGATACCCCTGTATTGATTCGCGGAGCCTCTGGAACTGGTAAGGAGCTTGTCGCTCGAGCCATTCACCACAACTCCTCTTTTAAAGATGGTAAATTTGTTGCTATCAACTGTTCTGCCATCCCTGAAAATTTGTTTGAAAGTGAACTTTTCGGACATGAAAAAGGGGCCTTCACTGGTGCAGACCAAAGAAAGATTGGCAAGTTTCAGTTTGCTGAAGGCGGTACACTATTTTTGGATGAACTGGGCGATATGCCTGTCCTCATGCAGGTGAAGCTGCTTCGTGTTCTGCAGGAAAAAGTTTTTTCTCCTATAGGAAGCCATCGTGAAATTGAATCGAATGTCCGTGTCATTGCGGCCACGAATCGCCCACTGGAGGACATGATCAAGACGGGAACATTCCGTGAAGATCTTTATTACCGTTTGAATGTGATGCCTATCTTTTTACCCTCTCTTTACGAAAGAAAAGAGGACATTCCAAGGCTTGTGGATCTGTTTATTCAAAAGTTCAACAAAAACCAAGGGAAAAGTATTACAGGCATTCAACCAGAGGCCCTCTCTGTACTTCAAAAACATGACTGGCCAGGAAACATTCGTGAACTAGAGAATATTATTGAGCATGCCTTTATTCTTGAGGAGAGTGGCCAGATCAGCCTTTCGTCTTTACCTGAACCTATTTTGATGTCTGCTGGCGTGGACATAGATTCACTGATTATCGAAAAACCAGCTCCAAAAGCTGCAGCCACTGGTATAAAAGATATGGCGTCCTCCACCACAGACTCTCCCATTGAGCTGGGTATCAACAAGGACAGTGGCGAAGAGATGGTGAAGATTCATGGTGATCAGCTGGATTTTAATAAACACAAAGAGGCTTTTGAGCGGGAGTTTATCATCAAAGCTTTACAGACCTTTAAGGGACGCATCAACCAGACAGCTCTGCATGCCAATATCCCAAAAAAGACTTTATTGAGGAAAATCGAAAAGTACGGAATCAACGCTCGGGACTACGTAGAATAATTGACACGTTTAAATTTTCTGATTTTTGCAGAGTGCCAAGCAGTGTCGATTTTGAGTGCACTTTGGAGAACTGAATTTTTCAGATTCATGTAACTTTGTGGAAAACCCTGTTGAAAAAATGTGGCTTCCCTGTTGATAACTCTTGCAGTCAACAATACATTTTCATTTTTTTTGGTTATTGAAATTCATAAAATGTTTTTTCACTTTTTCGTTTGATGTGGCTTCTCACTGACATTACATTTTTCTCCTCATGACAGGAACAGGATTGCCTCCACAGGCCTACACAAAAGAAACATTGGCGAAAGCCTACGAATGGGTAAAGAGCCAACCTGGTGATATTCGCCGAGCAGCCACATCGTCAGATACTCTTGTGGGCCTCTACCTCAGTGCTCAAAGAAGAAGGCAAGAAGGCTTTGACAGCTTTTATGACAGAAACCGTTCGCAGAAAACAACAGATTCTACACCGGTTTCAGGAGAAGAGTTTAAAAAGGAGTTAAAAAACCTGGCTATTGGATTGAACGAGTTTGTCGATGACAGGGAGGCTTCTAGAATACCGCCCTCCCCGTTAACAGCGCCGCCCCCCCAGGTGACACTCTCGCCGCCCCCTCACGCCCACCCAACAGCCACCCATGGGGCCACTACGATCACCCAGCCCCAGCCCAACTCACTCCGGTTTTCGGGGGAGGTCCAAAAGACCTCCTCCCGACAGACCACCTCCTCAGTCATTGAAGACCTCGATCCAGTGAGCCAGCAGCGCCTGGCAACGATCAAAACTTCACTGAATCTAAGTTCGGAGACAGAAGCCCTCCGCATGTTGATCGCCCTGGGTTTTGAAAAGATAAAAGGAGTCTTGCCCTCTTCCTAAGAGAAGTCCTTGCCTCCTCCTGCCTCTATGAGCTTTGCTTGACTATCGCGGTCCGTCTTTCTACAGTCAGCAGCGAGAAGCGGTCTCAAAAATACCACCGGCTACGAAGCTAGTCGGCTTCGTAGCCGGTGGTATTTTTGAGACCACTTCTGAAAAACCCATACCCATAGAGGCGTTGCCGTGTCGGATCTCACCGAAAAATACAAACAGACCATCTTGCTTCCAAAAACAGATTTTCCTATGAAAGCCAACATGACTCAAAACGAACCGGCGCGTATTGAATGGTGGAAGAAAAATGACATTCACGAAAAGATGGTGAGTTCCAATACTGACAAAGGGCCCTTCTGTATGCCGGATGGTCCTCCTTATGCCAACGGCGATCTTCACCTGGGTCACGTGCTGAATAAGATGCTCAAGGATATGGTGATCAAGTCCCGCAACATGCTGGGTTACCGTGCCCCGTTGATTCCTGGTTGGGATTGCCATGGGCTTCCTATTGAACTGAAAGTCACATCCCGTCTTGGCGAAAAAAGAAAATCTATGACCGACACTGAGGTTCGCGATGAGTGCCGTAAAGAGGCCATGAAATGGGTGGAGGCCCAGAAAGAACAGTTCATCCGTCTTGGAATTTTCGCACGCTGGTCAGCCCCCTGGTTGACACTGCAGCCGGAGTATGAGGCTGAAGAAGTGCGTCTTCTAGGTAAAATTTTGGACAACGGCATTTTATTTCGAGGCGAAAAACCAGTGTATTGGGACACCCAGCTGCAAACAGCACTCGCCGCTGCAGAAGTGGAGTACCAAGATCACAGAAGCCCTTCCATTTATGTGAAATTCAATGTGGAAAAGGGTCTGGAAAAACTGGGTCACCCCACTCAACCAACCTCCTTTGTGATCTGGACAACAACTCCATGGACACTGCCTGCTAACTTTGGAATCTGCCTGAATGCCAACTTTGAGTACGGTGTGTATGAGTTGGATGGTGAGAATATTATTATTGCCAAAGAGCTTCAGAAGGCTTTTGAGGCAGATACAGAGAAAGTCCTCACTCTGAAAACCACAGTGATGGGAAAAGATCTGGAAGGCATGCTGGCCCGGCACCCATTTCTAGACCGTGAATCCAAAGTGATTCTAGGAGACCACGTGACTCTAGAAGCCGGAACCGGATGTGTTCACACGGCCCCTGGTCACGGTATTGACGATTACAATGTGGGAACCCGTTATGATCTGCCGGTTTACAGTCCCGTAGATGGTGAAGGAAAGTTCACTGCTGATGTGGATTTTCTCGAGGGCATCAGCATTTGGGATGCCAATAAAACCATCGGGCAAAAGCTAGAGGAGTCCGGCCACCTGATAGCCCTGAAATTTATCAAACACAGTTATCCCCATGGTCCCCGCTCAAAATCGCCATTGATTTTTAGAGCCACGCCCCAGTGGTTTATCCGCATGGACGACGAAAGTTATGGCCTTCGCAAAAAAGCTCTTGAAAAAGTGGAGTCAGACATTCGCTTTGTACCTGACTGGGGCCAGCAACGATTGAGAGCCATGATCACCAACGGACCTGACTGGTGTGTCTCCCGTCAAAGAGCCTGGGGAGTTCCCATTCCTGTGCTCTATTGTGAAGACTGTGGTGAAGCGCTTATGGATTCTGAGTTTCTCAATGAAGTGGCTGACAAAATGGAAAAGTCTGGAAAAGGAATTGAAGCCTATTTCACCGCTGAAGACAAAGAGCTCGCTGGAGATAGAAGATGTGAGTCCTGTGGAAATCAGAATTTTAAAAAGGGCACCGACATTCTAGATGTGTGGTTTGACAGTGGCGTTTGTCATGCCGCTGTTCAGAGAAAACACCCTGACCAGGCATTTCCTGCTGACATTTATCTTGAAGGCAGCGACCAACACAGAGGTTGGTTTCAAACCAGTCTGACATCCTCTATTGCCGCTACCGGTGAGGCCCCCTTTAAGGCCCTGGTCACCCACGGCTTTGTCAACGATGCCAAAGGAAAGAAAATGTCCAAATCCCTGGGCAACGGAATGGACCCTGCCGATGTCATCAAGAAAAGTGGGGCTGAAACTTTACGTCTTTGGGCTGCCCATGAAGACTATGGCCAGGACGTCACTGTTGGTGATGAAATGCTGAAAAGAATCAATGAAGCCTACAGACGCTTTCGAAACACCTTTCGGTTTATGCTGGGAAACCTGGATGACTTTGATCCTCAAAAAGACATGGTCAATTTCAAGGATATGCCGGAACTGGATCAATGGGCCCTGGTCCGACTCAACAATCTCACCTCCAAATGCCTGGACCACTACGAAAACTACCTGTTTTTCAAAGTGTTCCACGCTCTGAACAATTTTTTTGTGGTGGATTTGTCCGCGACCTACCTAGATATTCTCAAAGACCGTCTGTACACATGGAAAAAAGATGGGCCCGAAAGGCGGTCCTCTCAGACGGTGATTTACCACTTGGTGGATTCCCTATCCCGATTGATGGCCCCCATGGCTTCATTTCTGGCAGAAGAGGCCTACGAACATTTCAAAGGAAAATCCAAAGAGTCTGTATTTATGGAGACTTTCCCTGCCATCAACAAGGATTGGACGGATACCAAGCTAGAGCAGAAATTTGAGACTCTTCTTGAAGTCCGGTCTGTCGTCTCCAAGGAACTAGAAGACTTAAGAAAAAACAAAACCATTGGCTCCAGCCTAGATGGCGATATAACTATCACAGCCCCCGAAGCGACACATAAAACCCTGGAGTCCTATGAGGCCCACCTCAAAGAGCTATTTATTGTCTCCAAAGTCCGTCTTCAAAAAGGAGACGAGCTGCGCGTAGAGGCAAAAAAAGCCTCCGGAGAAAAATGTGTGCGTTGCTGGAATTATTCTGATGTAATAGGAGAGAAGGCAGATCTTCCTGGAATCTGCCCCAAATGTGTGAGGGCTTTTGAATGAAGATCAAAAGAAAATATCTGATCCTATTAGCCCTTTCAGGAGCCATCGTTGCCCTAGACCAGGCCCTCAAAATGTATATTCACACAGATTTCCGGTTGGGGGAGTCTGCCATTGTGATTCAAGACTTCTTTAATATTACCTATGTACGTAACCCCGGCGCAGCCTTTGGTTTTTTGAGAGATGCCCCGGAGTCCTTCCGAAGCCTTTTCTTTCTTTCTGTACCTCCAACAGTCATGTTGATCATTCTTGCCATGTTGTACTCCACTCCTGATACTGACAAGCTACAAACTTTTGCTCTATCATGTGTCTTTGGAGGAGCCATTGGCAATTATATTGATCGTGTCCGTTTTGGATATGTGGTGGATTTTTTAGACTTTCACCTTAAAAGTGTCTACACCTATCCAGCCTTTAATGTGGCAGATATAGCGATTGTCACTGGTGTTGGATTTATTCTCCTGCAAATATTCAAAGAATGGAAACAGGGCCAGCCCCCCTCAAATTGACTGCTTTTTTTTCATCTCAGTGCCTTTTTGGGGCCGAATTTTGGCATCGGGGCTTATTTTTATTTCATATCAAAATAAGAAGGACTTGGCTGGCACAATGTATGTATTGCTTAAGGGTGAGAAAAGGAGATGAGAACATGAAAAAGTCTCTCTTTTTCGCCACCCTGGCCCTTCTCTTTGGAGTCGCCGTTGGGTGTGGCGAAAGCAATAAGAGCGCAGCCCCACCACCAACACCGCCCCCATGCACTGGGCCCGACTGTGCTCACACCTGTGGCAGCAATGAATTTTGGGATACAGTTTCTCAAAGTTGCGTCATCTCTACTGTTGATAACTTTCAGCTCTCTGATGACAGTTTATCCATCACTGACGGAAAGATCTGGGCCGAGTTTCTAGAGGCCTACACGAACAGTGTGTCTGCCGGATTCTGGTGCCGTGATAACGAAAATGATGGTATTTCTTATCGAGTAGGAGCTCAAAACTGCAATACTTATGACTATAACCGCACTCTCTTAATGAATATCAGCAGTCTAGTCATTGCCGAAAATGATACCACTCAGGCCAACTTAATACTGACAGCTCGATCTGGATACTGGAGTCAGGTTGTTGGAATTTACCTGCCCATTGCAACGGGAACCGTAACTGCAAAACGGTATGGTGAAACAGTAGGAGATCAGATAATTCCCGATGTCGGCTTTCAACTGTCCATGACTTTACAAGGGCCCAATGGACCTAAAATGTTTTTCCTGAGAGGTGACCGCATTGATTTAACTGATAACTCTGGACTGCAAGTGAAGCTTTATTTTGGTGATCCTGGAAACATATTTAGCAAACAATTCGCCAAAGCCACCCTTTACCTATACTAGAATTTAAGAATCATGGGTCAGGATCCCCCCCTAAGCCTGGCCGGTGAGATGACACCCCCAATACCCCCTACTGGCGACTCTCTCCCCCGAGGTCGCCTTTTTTTCTGCTCTACTCGCTGAAAATCCCGGCATTTTGCAGAAATTTACTGTTTTTTTACATTTTTACTTGTTTAAGCATTGACCAGTGGTGGGTTTGAACGTTTCAATTTTGGTATTGAATAACAACAACCATGATTTTCCAACAGGGAGAAACAAGTATGAACAAAGCCCAATTGATCGAAAAGATCGCCACAGACTGCGATATGACAAAAGCTCAAACGGAAAGAATGCTCGATACAACTATCGACACTATCAGAAAAGCCGTTAAAAAAGGGGACGAAGTCAAGCTGGTTGGTTTTGGAACTTTCACGAAAGCTAAAAGAAAAGCCAGAACAGGAAGAAACCCTCAAACTGGTAAAGCTATAAAAATTCCTGCAGCATGGTACCCCAAGTTCCGTCCAGGTTCTGAGTTCAAATCTTTGTTGAGAAAATAAAAGTTTCTCAATTGTATTTGAAAAAGGTCAATTCTCAACGAATTGGCCTTTTTTTATTCCACTTATAGAACTATTCTCTTTGTTATGAACACATCTATTAAAAAACTAGCGGTTTATACAAGTGGGGGAGATGCTCCAGGCATGAATGCCGCTATTCGCTCTGTTGTCAGAAGTAGTATTGAACAAAATATTGAAGTTATCGGGATTTTCCGCGGCTACTTGGGAATGGTCGATGGAGATATGACCTCCCTTCAAACAAGCTCTGTGGCCAATATACTCCAGCGAGGAGGGACCATTCTCAAATCCGGTCGCAGTAAGGAGTTCCTTAGGCCTGAAGTTCGTAAAATAGCTTTTGAACATCTACAAAAAGCTGCCATTGATGCCCTGGTTTGCATCGGTGGCGATGGCTCTTTGAGAGGAGCCATTGCAATGCACAGGGAGTTTGGCATCCCCGTCGTCGGAGTTCCAGGAACGATAGACAATGATATTGCTGGAACTGATTTTACTGTAGGCTTTGATACCGCAGTCAACACCGCACTAGAGGCTATTGACAGAATCAGGGATACAGCAGCCAGTCACAACCGCTTGTTTATTGTTGAGGTTATGGGACGAGACTCTGGGTTTATTGCCACATGGGTCGGCCTTGCTGGCGGTGCAGAAGAAGTATTTATTCCAGAAAATCCCACTTCTGTAGACCAAGCCATTCAAAGAATTCAAAGGGGAATGGCTCGAGGGAAAACAAGCTCCATCCTGATTGCTGCCGAAGGGCAGAAACCTGGACGTGCCTATGACTTGGCTGAGAACATCAGAAAGAAAGCCGGCTTTGAAGCCAAGGTCTGTATTCTAGGACATATCCAAAGAGGAGGGCACCCAACAGCCGCCGACAGAGTCCTCGCTAGTCAATTAGGATCTGCAGCCATTCGAGTCTTACTGCAAGGACAAAAAGATGTCATGGTGGGAGTTCAAAATCAGAAAGTTGTGTATGAACCCCTAGAAAATTGTCTGAATCAAAAAAAGTTGGTCCATCAGAACCTGTTGAGTTTGATTGATACTCTTTCAAAATAAACAAGGGTCTTGTGATGTTTGACCCCTTTGCCAAGACTTGCTAAAAGTAACCGGTATTTATACCGATCCAGTTTGAATTTTTCAGGATTTTTGGGATTGAGTTGGAGATAACCTTGAGATGTGTCATTGCCTTTTTCGCTGCAGGATTATCAATTTTAGCTGTATTTGGGTGCACAGATAATAATAGCGGCAAAGATAAACTCGAAAACACAACTATTAAGGTGGCCTTTTTGGGGTCACTCACAGGAAATACTTCGAGCTTTTCAAAAAACACTCTTTTGGGTGTTGAAATGGCTCTAAAAGAGGCCCGTCAAAACGGACTCAATATTGAATTGATTATCAAAAATAATGCAGGCCGAGCAGAAAAAGCCATTGAAAATATGAAAGCCATTGTTAAAGACAACGAAATTTATGCCGTATTGGGCGAAGTTTCCTCTACAATGAGTCTCACAGTAGCGCCGATTGCCCAGCAAGCGGGCCTTCCCATGATCACTCCCACTTCAACAAATCCAAGAGTGACTGAAGTTGGAAATTATATTTTTCGTATTTGTTTTATCGACCCTTTTCAAGGGTTTGTTATGGCCAAGTTTGCCCGTGAACACCTAAACCTCAATAAAGTAGCTGTTTTAAAAGATCGTCAGTCTGACTACAGTAAGGGCCTTGCAGAGTTTTTTACAAATACCTTCAAAAAACTTGAAGGAGACGTGGTCATGGATGAGGTTTATAAATCCGGAGATAGAGACTTTCGAGTTCAACTGGAGCAAATTCGAAAGTTCCAGCCTGAAGCTATTTTTCTCCCTGGGTACTACAGAGATGTTGCCATGATTGCGCGTCAAGCAAGAAAGATGGGAATACAAGCTCAACTGCTCGGTGGTGATGGATGGGACTCCGACAAACTTTTTGAGATTGGACGGGATGCTGTCAATGGAGGCTACTTTTCGAATCATTTTGCTTTGGAAAAAAATGACGAGCCAGCACAAAGGTTTATCCAAGCCTTTCGCGAACAGTACCAACGAAACCCAGACGGGCTAGCAGCTAGAGGTTATGATGCCACAAAGATCTTAATTCATGCCTTAAAGTCCTCAAAAATCTTAAGCCGCGAAGGTCTGCGGGAACAGCTCGCAGAGATCAAAAACTTCCCTGGAGTGACTGGTCCAACCAGTATTAACCAAAATAGAAACGCTGAAAAGCCTGCTGTTGTGGTGAAGGTCGAAGGCCCCATGAATCGCTATATCACCACTATCTCTCCCACAAACTGACAAGACTTTAGACAATGAGGTCATTTTTACTAGGTGTCCGATAACAGCTCAGCTAAATTTGTAGAACCTTAACATTTTTGGTAGGTTGAGAGAAATGTATGTGAACTCATTGTATCCCATTGTCTGTTTGCAGATTTTTCTGCTGACTCTGTCTTTTTACAGTCAGGCACAAGAGCCTTTTATTCAAAATATTTCTTCCAATAAGTTGTCTTATAGAGTTCATGCAAAAGAGTGTCGCTCTTTGGATACTTCTTATTTTGGGTGGTCCAAAAAAGATTTAATTTGTGTACAAACCTTGGAACACAGTGCTCCCGAGTCTATTTCACACTTTGTTACTGTCATCAGAAACAATACCTCTACTCACTATTTTCTCGCTGACCCGGTCTACTCAGAGTATGACGGAGGTGAAGAAGCAGCAGCTGTGGAGTACCCCTCAATGACCTACTTATTAATCAGCTTGGACTCCGAAAGGGTTGGAGTGGGTTCCATTGAGTTTGTGTTCAAAACTGTCAGAGATCTAGAAAACTTTGATATTCACTTTATCACTGGTATAACTCCAGAACGATTACTCTTTGTCAGTGATATATAATACCGATCCGGAAAGAACCCGGATCGGTATAAACCTCCGATAGGCTTCGGAGGTCTCTAAGGTCGACTTTTATCTATTACCTCTTCAAGTTAATCACTTCAGCCAGTAATTCATCTGTTGTCGTAATGGTTTTAGCGTTGGCCTGAAAAGCTCTTTGGTTTTGAATCAAGCTCACAAACTGACTGGCCATATCTACGGTAGATCGTTCCAGAGATTTAGCAAAGATCTTACCTCGACCGGCTTTATTAGGAGCCCCCACTGCGGGAGCTCCAGAATCACGAGCTTCTTTTAAACGATTGTTTCCAACCTTAAAGAGCGCCTCTGGGTTTTCAAATTTTGCCAGCGCAATTTGAGCTAGATCTTGAGTTTCCCCATTGCTGTAAAGAGCCGTCAGTACACCTTCATCATTAAATGATAAGTTATTAATGGTACCAGCAGCGCTTCCATCTTGCCCCCAGGAGATCAAATCGGAGTCCTTACCATATTGTTTAGTTCCATCCAGTCCCTCACCCTGATCTGTAGTGATGGAGTCACCAAAATCAATTTTGATCTGTTGATTTTGAAGGGCACCACCGGCAAAGTTAAATGCACTGTTCGTCATCTCTTCAGTGTCCAGCTTTCCATCTACGGTAAAGGCAATCTTTCCTTTGGTCACTTCGGCCATTTGGCCTTCCTGACCACCAGTCACCTCCTTACCGTCAACCATCCCCGTATACTCCCAAGTACGATCTGCTGTTTTTGTAAAAAACATTGTCATCAGGTGCTTATTCCCTTGAGAATCATAAACTTCAATCCCCGTAGAATAGTGTGAGGAATCATAAGGCTTACTCGGATCCCACTGCTTGATTGTTTGAATCCGAGAGTCTAAATTAAGATCCATGCGGATTTCTTTGGTGGCTTTTGCAGGAATCAAAGCCCTTGGAAATTTAATATCGGCGACTTTGTTAAGAATTTTCCCCTCTTCATCCGCTTGAAACCCCTGAACTCTTTGGTTGTCATTGGTCACCAAATAGCCTTCTCGATCAAAATGAAAAGATCCGTCTCTGGAGTAAGACTCGCCATCAGAGCCTCTTAGCATAAAGTATCCATCTCCCGAGATAGCTAAGTCTGTGGCTTTTTCAGTGGCATCCACATTCCCTTGCACCAGAATCGGATTCACGGCACCAATCTTAACCCCTCGTCCAATCTGGTTTCCTCCGAGAATTCCTTTTAAGCTCTTTGCAATGATATCCTGAAATTCTGCCCGGCTGGCTTTAAACCCAACCGTGTTGGAGTTGGCGATGTTGTCCCCAATCACTCCAAGCGCCTCTCCCTGTGCACTCAAACCGGATACACCGGTATAAAGGGATGATAATACTCCCATAAGAAACCTCCATGTTTCCACCGCTTCAATCAGTCAGCGGGTTATTTGGAGGGGCCTCCTCAAAGAGGTCCAGCCCCAGATTTTTAAAAAACTCTTAAATGACGACTGTACTATCTATGTTTGTAAATACGTTCTCCTTTAATGCTTGAGAATCCATCACGGTTACAACTTTATTGTTTTTCACGCTCACAATCAGTGCTGCATTATCAGCCAGCACTAGAGTTTCTTTAGCTCCCTTAGCGCGAGCCTTTTCTATGGCGGAATTTAATTTTTGCATCTGTTCTGGTCCAAAATGAACACCCCGACTCCTCATTCGATCCACAGCATGGCTGGAAAAGGTCAGAGCCCCTTGGACTCCTCCCTCCAGCCCTTGAGGAGATATTATCGGCTTTTTCAGTTGATCCAGAGTTTCCCTAAAGCTGGGGCCATGATCAACTCCAGGGTTTTCCCTGGAGACCGATGTCGACCCTGTTGTTCCGACACCAGCAATGACTTTATTAAATGGAACTCCCTGAATACTCATCTTCTATAATCCCGCATCAATTCCATCTTTTTCCAACTGTGACTGCATACCCCGTGACATGGCAACGGACTGCAGCCCATTGGGATTGACAACTTTTTCTTCTTTGGCCTCAGGTTTAACTTGAGGTTTCCTCATTTTATCTGGTGCGACTTTCGCTTCATCCGAAATTGCTTTTAAGGCTTCATTTTTTGCTGGGGCCAACTTAGGATCTACAATCTGCTTTACATCAGAAAGAGCCACTTTTTTATTTCCCAACATCAGTACTGGACCACTCGCTGTAAAGTTAACTCCGGTAATAGTTCCCTCTTGCTTCATTTCTGCCATCAGCTTGGCCCCACTGGAAGAGATGGCATCTACCTCCACTGTGTAATCACCTTTGGGCGCCTTGGTTCCATCTTCAAGAACTCCATTCCAAGAAACAATGTTCTCTCCCTCTTTAAGTCCATTGAGAGTCAACTTGCGAATCAAGTTGCCTTGAGCATCACGAATTTTTAACTCTGTGGAGTTTGGAGCTCCCATAAGTCGAAACTTGATGTCATGGACTTCTGACTCTTCTGTTCTCGCCACTTTTGAACCATCCACGCTGATGGATTTGCCAATCAAATTCAATGCTTCAAAATTTTGACCCGGTTTGGCTTCTTTTCTCAGAGAGTCAATTCCATCAGCAATATTTGTTAGTTTCTCTAGAGACGTAAATTGTGCCAACTGCGCTGCCATTTCATGGCTCTTCAGTGGTGTTGTTGGATCCTGGTTTTTCATCTGAGTCAAAAGCAGCTTCAAGAAGGCATCTTTGTCCATCTGAGAGTTACCAACAGTCCGTAGTTTTTTAACAGGATCTACCCAATTGGGGTCAGACACCTTATTCAAAACCTCACCCAGATTTTGATCTCCAAAAAACTTTTGCCTGTCTTCAGCGCTGACAGTATTTTTTTTATCTGGCTTAAAGTCAGTCTGCTGTTGAGAGTCCGACCATGTCTGCGTTCCGCCTTTGATATTAATCATTCAGCCTCTTCCTTATGCCACCAAGTCCAGTCTTCGACTGGAGGATTTCTTTTTTCCACTTTGAATCTGAGTCAGCTCATCCTGAGGTCCGCCCTCATTGGGGTGCCCAGTGACTTTTCCAGCAGGAATGTCAAAAAAGTTCTGTCTCCAAGATTGGTTTTGATGACGGAACTGCTCCATAAAGTTTTGCGCGGACTGCCTTTGTGCCTCATCGTGTGCGTGATCAAACTGTTTAGCAATCTCACCAGAAAAATCCACTTTCACATTGTCTACATTTAACTTATGAGAAGCCAAATTAGCTTTCAGATCACCTAGGCCCTTTTCAAGAATCTTTTTGGCCTCGTTACTTTCCGTCACCATCTCAACGGAGACCTGGCCATCTTGAACGGCCACCTTCAGGTTCACCTGCCCCATACCTTCAGGGTTAAGAGCCACTTTCATTTCTCCGCCGCCCTTTTTCACCAGAAGGTTGGCATGGGTCACTACATCTTTGACATTCTGTGCCTGCTCTGCCTCAGTAGGCTGACTGGTGACCATAAAGGGGGAGGATTTTGCCGTTGATGCCTGACTCCCGGAGCCGGTCGCAGAAGCTGCAGCTTCAGATTTCACGTGAAACTCCATACCATCGGCCTCAGCCAGGTCTCCAGCATCCAGCATTTCTTGTAGAGCCTCATTGGAGGAGCCCTCCGACTGCTGAAATGAGTTCTCCGTGAGATTTTGCCGCTGCCCATCGGCTGCTGCTGCCCCGGGCATCAACCATTCCATTCCAGAGCCCAAAGAGTTTTGGCCAGTATCTGAGACCAGCATTGGCATTTGAGATGCCGGAGTCACCGGAGTATTCAGTCCATAGGCATTCTTTCCGATAGAGCTTTTCCCGGCAGAAATCATCTTTTCAATATCAGCGGCATTGAACTGTGACCTTTCTGAGACCGGGCTCCACTCCTGTCCCAACTCCACTCCACTTTTATCCACAAACGAAGGTTGCTGAGTCATTGCGATCCTATTAAGAAGCTCTTCCGGACCCCGCATTTGCGGTGTCATCGAACCAGGCGCAGAAGCTCCATTTTGTCCGACAGCTGTCATTTGTGAAGTGGCCTCCCTTCCCACTGCTGCAGCTGCAGCTCCCGCACCAACAGCCCAAAACTCAGGGGAAACCTTTTGATTCTGATTTTGCTGATACTCCTTCGCCACCGGTTGCACTGAAGTCTGGGGTTGAGTGAAGAACTGCTGATTCATTGTGGCCAGACCTTTTTGTAACCTCTCCCGCCTCATTTGGTTCTGACTCATCACTGACAAAGACAGCTCCCTGTCTGTGGCTTTCAGGTAATCTGCAATGGACTGAGCACTCGACTGTGTCAACATTTCATCAAAGAATGTTCTGGCCGTCTGTTGCTGTTGAACATCGAGGTTCAAAAATGAAATGATCTTGTCTACATTCTGCTCTGGAGGAGCCGCCAGCTCCTCCAGGCTTAACCTCTGAAAAGCCTCAACAATTTCAGAAGGCTCAATACCTAGCTTTGTTTCCATCTTCTGCATGAAAGATTGTATCGCAGCTCGTCTTGTCAACGAATCCACAGTCGCACTTTTTGGCGATACCGCCACCAGTTCACCATTATTTTCAAATTGTGACTGAATCTGTTCGTCAACGAGCGGATCACTTGTTTGCAGTCCGGCCTGATGTGGCTGAGTTCTCGAAATAGACTGTACTGGTTTTCTGTAGGGTTGATGAGCCACTGGAAATTTTTGAGTTCGAACAAGATCTTGTTTCTGATTCAAGCCACTTTGATCAGCCTGAGATGAATACTGACTCTGTTTTTCGGAGTTCTCTGAAATTTGGTTTAAAGTATTTTTGAATTTATCCGATGGTTGATTCGAAAGCTGGGAGTTGTCCCCTGCAACCGGAAGCTTGTCGGCGCTTGAAGGGCTTGCTAGATTTTGGTTCAACCCCAACAAATTCATTATTCAGTCCTTGATATATCCTGCAAATTTCTCTGAAAGCTTTCTGGCCTTCTTGGGTTCAATCATATTAAGAATCGCAGCAGCACTTCTCTTCTTCATATTCGACAAAACTCCAACGGCAAGGTCCTCATTAATGTTCGCAATAATTTCTGCGGCCTGAGCTGGTTTCATATTCGAATAAAACTCCACAAGTTTCTGTATCTTCTCCTGATCCACTTCAACGCGGTCTTTCAGGACTCCTGCTATATCTCTTCGCACTTTCTCCAAATACTGAATCCGTGCCTCTATCTCCACCTTCTGTTTATTCAATTCCTGTTCCAACTCCTCTAGCTCTATTTCACGCAGGTCCAGTTGCTTTTTTCGCTCATTTAACTTAGCGAAATAACTAATGTCTTTTACTTCTTCCTGATCCTTACCAGGTTTTTTGCTCTTCTCGACTTGCTTCTGGTCTGGGGAAGAATCTTCCTTCTCTGCCTCTGACTCCATGGAGGATTTTTCCTGGTCAGCAGCACTGGCCTGACCCATTATTTTAAACTCTATCTTATTCCACCATACATTGATTTCATCTGGATACATGAAGACCAATGTCGAGAGCACCATAAAAAATAATGCCACAACTCCCCCTCCCACAGAGGCTCCTGCTCCCGAGGTTTTTCTAACAGAAGCTTTATATCGTGGCTTTCTCTCAGGCCTTGGATGATCTTTCATATTAAAAATCTTTCGAAGTTCTTTTTCCGAATAATCACTCAATTCTTTTTTTCCAGACTTTGATCTACTTATTTTTTTTATTTTCTTGGGAGCTTCTTTAAATTCGCCTGCATTTTTGCGTGCCTGTTTAAAAAAACTATCATAACTGGAGGACTTCATGATCTGCTCCTTTTAAATCTCATCGTAACAAGATCATCTACCTGCTTGGCTTCCTTGATCTTCTTTCTCTTTAAAAATTCCTGTTTTTTTCTCTCTTTTAATTTTTTTAAAACCTCGCAATCCTGAGTCGCAGAGATCAGCTCTTCTCTTTTTTGTTCGGCGGCACTCATCAACTCCCGAGCTTCTTGACGCTTTCTCTCAATTATTATCTTTTGGCCCACAAGAAATTCATTGGCTGATATAAACACCGCTGACTGATGACTCACTCCAGCTTTTTCAGAGTTAGATATCGTCTGTCGTGACTGATCTACCTGGTTATACATTTTCTGAATCTCCTCCAGGCACTCATTCACTCTGTTTTGAGACTGCATCCAAACTCTTTGTGCCTCACCCTTTAAAGTTTCCCGGTGCTTAAGTAGTGTCTCTAGGCGAAATCGAAACCTCATTATTCAGGCTCCTGTTCCGGCATCTGAAACATAGAGGCCATTCCCTGAAATGCCTGATCTAACGATGATGATTCTTCAATGTCTTGCCTAAGAAATCCTTCAATCATCTCGTGCAACTGAATGGCTTGGTCAATTTTAGGATTAGACCCTTGTCTGTAAGCTCCTATATTAATGAGATCTTCGGCCTCTCGATAAACCGCAATATTAGAACGAATGATACTTGCAAGATCATAGTGCTGCCTATGAATTACATTTCTCATCACCCGGCTTGTGCTTTGAAGTACATCTATAGCCGGAAAGTGTCCTTTGTTCGCCAGCTTTCGATCAAGAACCAAGTGGCCATCTACAATAGAACGAACAGCATCTCCGATAGGGTCATCCATGTCATCCCCTTCAACAAGGACTGTGAATAACCCGGTGATACTACCTCCCTCATCAAATGTACCCGCTCGCTCCAAAAGTTTAGGAAGCATGGAAAATACGCTAGGAGTATATCCTTTGGAGGCCGGAGGCTCTCCGGCGTTCAATCCAATTTCTCGCTGAGCCATTGCAAAACGAGTCACGGAATCCATCATAAACAAAACGTCCTTGCCCTTGGAGGAAAAATATTGAGCAATCGTTGCTGCCACAAAGGCCCCTCGCATTCTCAACAGTGGACTTTGGTCGGAAGTAGCACAAATAATCACAGATTTTTTTAAGCCTTCCTCACCCAAAGTGTGTTCAATAAATTCTCTCACTTCACGGCCACGCTCACCAATCAAGGCTATTACGTTCACATCTGCAGAACTGGATCGAGCCATCATACCCAAAAGAACCGATTTACCAACACCGGAACCAGCCATAATACCTATTCTCTGTCCTTTACCAACAGTGGTCAGACCATCAATACTTCTCACACCCAAACTGAGTGCCTGATCAATAGGTGGACGACTCATAGGTCCTGGGATTTCATCATAAATAGACATTTCGTCCTGACAATCAAGATTCGACAGACCATCTATTTGCTGGCCCATACCATTAATGACTCGACCGAGCAGCTCCTCTCCAACACGAACTGCAGCATGATATCGTAAAAGTACAATTCTTGAACCCATACCCACACCATGCATTTCACCCAGTGGCATTAAAAGGACATGCTTATCTCTAAAACCAACAACTTCAGCAAGAAACCTGCGTTTTCCAACCATAGCATGAATTTCACAGATAGAGCCCACGCAGGCTCCTGGAACAAACCCCTGAATTAAAAACCCTGTGACATGGGTCACTTTACCCACATCCAGAGTTAAGTTGGCAGAATCAAATGCCTTGCTGTATCGGTTTAAATCAAGAATCAATTCCAAATCTACTCTTCTCCGCTTTCACCTTTTCCACTGTCATCCGATTCATGATCAGCCGTGCTCTTGATCTTGGGCAGTCTGTTGACAATCACATCCCAGGCCTTAGAAATCCTCTGCCGAACAGTGGCATCAATGGACCCAGAGTTGGTTTCTACTTGACACCCTCCTCGCACAATTCCATCAGAACTTTCTAGCTTGAGCCTTTCAAGAAAATCAAAATTTCTACCTGTTTTTTCTTTGTAGCTCTCAACAAATATCATGTCTTCTGGAGAAATCTTCACCGTGACCTGGTCTTCAGCCTGAATCTCATTCACCACCTTTTTCATGACTTCAATAATCATTCCCTCATCTTCTTGAACAGCCTTCATGGTGATTTTCGAGGCAATTTCATGGATCATTGTCATAAAAGTCACTTCATTTTCATCTAGCAACCGACTTTTAATACTCTCAAAACCTTCCAACAGCTCAGCCATTTTTTGGATTTGATCCTCAAATTCGGCTTTTCTTTCTTCAAAAGCTTTTGCTGTTCCTTCAATAAGACCCAGCTCATAGGCTTCTGCGTAGGCTTTTTCTTCAACATTTTTAAGTCGATCCAGGGCCATTTCTTCAATTTTATTTTCTATGGATTTTCGTTGAAGTTCGCTGATTCCTACCTGATCTGCAACCAGCTCACTAATTTTAAAATCAGAGGTCGATTCCCCTTGCGAAGACACAAAACTCTCAGCCGAATGAGTGACCACTGCTGGAAACTCTTTTGGTATATAGTCCAGGACTATAGACTCACTATCATTTTTTCTGATAACTTCTCTTGCCATATCCTTATGTCACTCCCAGGCTCATCATGAGCCTTCAAAAAATTATCAAATTTTATACTAACGCGTCTTCTGACCCTCCTCGAGCAATCAGAATTTTTCCTTCTTGCTCCAGGCGCCTTGCTACATTGACAATTTCTACCTGTGCAGATTCTACATCAGACAACCGAGATGGTCCCATATTGGACAAGTCATCTTTAAGCAATTGTGCTGCTCGTTGAGAGATGTTTTTGAAAATTTTCTGACGAATCTCTTCGTTGGCTGTTTTCAGTGCCAAAAGCAGCTTATCATTGGCGACTTCCTTAAGAAGGGTCTGGATACCTCGGTCGTCAATTTTGATAATGTCTTCAAAAACAAACATAAGTTTGCGAATTTCTTCAGCCAGAATCGGATCTTTCTCCTCAATCCGAGACATAATCGCTGTTTCTGTATTTTTGTCCATGACGTTCAGCATTTCTGCCACCGGCTGAACCCCTCCTAAAGAGGCTTGCTCCACAGTTCCTATGGTAGAAAGCTCTTGCTTTAAAACACGGTCCACTTCTGAAATCAGCTCAGGAGCCACGTGATCCAAGTTACTCAATCGCAAAACTACTTCTGCCTGAAGGCTTTCAGGAAGTCGCTTTAAAACTTCCCCTTTTTTCTCCGGCTCCAAGTGAGCTAAAATAACAGAAATTGTCTGAGGATGTTCGTTCAAAAGAAAGTTAGAAAGAGACTTTGCATCGACAATTTCAAGACTTTCCAGATTTCTCTGAGCCGGTGAGGTTGCACTCAAGTGACCTAAAATTCCACGCGCTCTTTCTTCTCCTACGGAGTCCATTACTGTCTCTTTACTAGTTACTTTGTCAGAAAAAATATAATCTTCAGATTCACTGATTGACTCGTAGTACTCCTCTAACACTTTTTTGGTGATTTCTACAGGGACAATGCGATACTTCTGCATAGTTCCTAAAAGCTTTCGAATATCGCCGTCATCAATATGTTTGAATAACAACTTGGCAGCATCTGCCCCTAAATAATTAATGAGTATGGCCGCCTTTTCAAACCCTCTCAATTCTTCAAAATTGATATTTTCAATTTTTTGAAGCCTTAGTGACATTTACATATCCCTCCTGGACAGCCAGAGACTGAAGGCCCCGGCAGCCTTTTCTTCATCATTTTCCATTAATGACATTATTCTTTCCTTTAATAACTCACTCTCTGCTTTATCGGGGTCAATAGACTCCTCAAGTACAGGAAGGGCTCCCGACATTCCTGGCAAAGAATTATCCACAGACTGCAGCTCTTCCAGCTCCTCAATTGTTCTTGGCAGCATATCTTCCACACTATCTTGAAATGAATCTGTCACCCATCGCATAAACGGTCGAACCACAATGATAAAAAACAGCGCCAAGCTGAACCCTAACAGCGACCATTTAAATAGAGAGTTAACTAATTTTTTTCTCTCTAAAGTCGTCAATAGTTTTTCGGCTTCACTAAAGTCTTCTTTTTCAAACCTTATGTTCTCTATTGTAACAGAATCCCCACGCTGATCGCTAAAACCAATGGCGTTCTTCACAATCGTCTCATATTTAGTCAGCTCTTCTGGAGACCTGGGTGTCCAGTTCTCTGTGGTTCCATCCTTACCTTCTTGAAAAAGAGTTTTACCGTCAACAAGCACTGCCACACTGATTTTTTCAATAGCACCTGCACCCTTTCGGATATTACGTACCGTTTTGGGAACTTCATAGTTTTGAGAACGAAGCTCTTTTTTGACGTTCTGTTGAAACCCGATCTGTCCCTGATCTTCAGCTCCAGGAAGATTGGCCCGTGCTCCTGGAATTCCTCCAGGGTTCGACCGTCTACCATCCAGTAATTCCTCTTCTGTCTGTTGACTTTTAAGGGCTGTGGCATCTGGGTTGACCTGCTCCTCACGAGTTACAACGTGCCTTGGGTCCAGTTGAGCATTTACTTTTGCAATGACTTTTCCAGCACCTACCACTTTAGACAGCATTCCCTCAATGCGTTCTTCCAGTTGCCCTTCCACTCTTCGCTGCACATCCAAAAGCTCAGCCGTCATGACTCCTTCTTCAGAATAATGCTTACTTAACACCTTTCCTCGAGAATCCACAACGGTCACATTTTCAGGGGTTAGGTGCTCCACGCTTGAAGAGACCAAATAGGTCATACCCCGTACCTGATCCGGAGTCAGGTGTTTCCCTGGTTGAAGTTCCACAACTACAGATGCTGTTGTTTCTCCCTGTTCTTCAAGAAAAGTTTTCTTTGGCGGCATAGCCAGAATCACTTTAGAATGTCTGACAGCGTCCAAAGTATTAATAGCCCGAATTAATTCTCCCTGAAGAGCTCTTTGATAGGTGATTCTCTGAGCATAGGAGGTCACCCCAAAATCCTGCTTTTCAAATAGCTCAAGCCCAACCTGTCCAACTTCTGCAGAGCCCACTTCAGTCATGATAGCCATTTGCGTGGAGTGCAGTAGTTCTTTGGGTACCGTTATAGATGTCCCATCATCGGCCATCTTGAAGGGAATATTTTTCTTTTGCAGTTGATCTATAACTATTGCCAGCTGGTCCGGAGGAACGTTTCTAAAAAGCACCTCATGGTTAGCACCTGATAGCATCAAAGAGACAATAACAACTGTGGCAAGAAATACCACAGCCGAGCCAATAATTGAAACCCTTTTAACAGGTGTGAGAGTTTTATAAAACTCTCTGAACTGCACCACAAGATTTCCAAATAATTTATCCAACGAAACTCCCCCTGTTGACTAGTACTCGCTACTCTCAATCAAATAATAAATTCACACCTGCATCTTCATAATTTCTTGATAGGCATCGATGATTTTATTTCTCACCTGCACCATCAATTTTAAAGCCACGTCGGCTTTCTCTGCGGCAATCATCACATCAGGAATACTTTTGGCTTTTCCTGTTGCAAGGTCCTCCATTTTTTTATCCGCTACCTTCTGAAGAGTATTCACTTGGTTAACAGCTTCATTCAAAGTATCTGCAAATGATTTACCTTTGACTTCTGGGCCCAGCATTTCTGCTTTCATCTTTGAGGTCTTGAACTGACTGGTTGTCTGACCAGTATCAATAAGCCCCTCTGCGGATCTGACTGTTAAATTACTCATGCCACCCTTCCTTTATTAAAGGATTATCTTCCAATCTCTAATGCACCCATTGCCATATCCTTTGTGGCTTGCATGGCCGAAACATTGGCTTCATAGGAGCGTGTTGCTTGAATCATATTTGTCATTTCTTCCATCAGATTAATATTGGGGTAGGCCACATACCCATCATCGTTAGCATCTGGATGATCTGGCTCGTACTTCAACATAGGTGCTTTTCTGTCTACTAGGACATCTGTAACCTGAACTCTTTGGGATTTCTGATCTGGAGCACTCGTCAAAATCTCTCCAAAATTACGAGCATCAGGCATGGCTTCGAACACCACATCTTTACGGCGATATGGCCCCCCTTCAGGAGTTCTAGTAGTATTCACATTAGCAATATTACTGGATATGGTGTTCATACGCAGACGGTTTGCTGTCAACCCACTTGCTGATATTCTCATTCCTGTTGAAAAATCCATTATCTGGTCCCTTCCGTCGCGGCGTACTTCATCGCCCCCAGTTTTTTATTAATGAGTTGAAGTGCAGCTCTATATAGAATTGTATTTTCAGAAAGATTCGCCATTTCTCTTTCTAAATCCACAGTATTCCCATCGTTCGTTAGATTAATTTCTGGGTTGTCATAAACATCGGCCCTCACTCGGCCAATGGCACCCTGACCGATCAAAAAGTGATCCTTGTCAGAAATGTGCTGACGCCCCAGGCCCTCATGATCAATAGCCCTAGACAATGCCTCTTCAAAGTCTACCCGTTGAGCTTTATAGCCGGGAGTCTCAGCATTGGCGATATTTGAAGCCGTAATATTTTGCCTCAACAGCCTCAAATTTGCTGATGCTGCCAATGCATCTGTCGTCTTGTCAAAGATCTTGCTCATTGTGCATGCACCTGTTTGTATTCATTAATTTTATTTCTCAAAGTCCGGATGCTGATTCCCAAAAGCTGGGCCGCCTTGGTTCTATTTTGTCCAGTAAAATCCAACGTTTTAAGGATAAGTAACTTTTCAGCTTCTGACACTGTCATACCGGGTTTGATTCCTCTCTCTTCTCGGGATCTTCCATAGTCTTTAATTGAAATCTCATTATCTCGAATGATTGGTGATTGAGACAACAGCACCGTTCTTTCAACCACGTTCTGCAACTCTCTGACGTTTCCAGGCCAATCCCAATGAAGTAGTTTCTTCATTGCTTCAGACGAAAGACTCTTTGGCTCGATTCCATTTTCAGCAGAAGACATTTCTACAAATAGACGTGACAAAAGTTCTATATCTTTAACGCGCTTTCTCAGTGGGGGGATCTCCAATGGAATCACATTCAACCGGTAAAACAAATCCTCTCTAAACTCACCCTTTTCCACCATTTCATGCAGACTTTTATTCGTTGTGGCTACCAGACGGACATTGACTTTAACAGGTGCCTGCCCCCCAAGCCTCTCCACTTCACCCTCTTGAATCACACGCAAAAGCTTTGCCTGCAATAACAGAGGCATTTCTGAAATCTCATCCAGTAAAAAAGTGGATTCATTGGCCAATTCAAATTTTCCGAGCTTGCGTTGATCCGCCCCCGTAAAGGCTCCCTTTTCATATCCAAATAACTCACTTTCAAGAAGTCCTTCAGGAACTGCTGCGCAGTTTAAAGCCACAAAAGCTTTATTTGACCGGTTGCTTTTAGCATGGATATACCGAGCCAAAAGCTCTTTACCAGTTCCGCTTTCACCGTTGATCAGTATCGTGGCCCTACTACCTGCGACACTTTCTGCCATTTGCAACACATGTTGCATTTTTGTATCCGCAGTATGTATGACTGAAAAATCTCTTCCTGCCACAAGTGACTCCTATTGCTTGTCCGACATTGCCGGAATTCTGTTTATGTATCTTCTGTAATCATTTTGCCATTCAGCATCTCTCAAACGTTCATCGGCTAACTTTCTGAACATGGGTTGGGATTCAGAATCAATCTTTTCCCAAATTTTCTCAGCCCCTTTAAGATCTCCTTTATCAAATAAAAGCCGACCAGCTTTGTAACGAATGGAGGCCAAGGGTCTTTTGTCTTCATACCCTTTAAGTAGGTTTAAATAAGTTTCCACTGCAGCAATGGATTTGCCCTGTTTTTCAAGAATTCCTGCTTTGGTCTGAAGGGTTTCTGCCCATAAGTCATCATTCTTAAGTGACTCCTGCTTTTGCATGGCTTCAATCTTGTCAATGGACTGAATGGCATCCACCAACTCACCGGTTTTCTCCCGCAATGAAGCCAACCTCAAAATAACAGGAGCCACAAGCTCTGGCTGCCCCTTCCAATCCTCCTCCAGTACAGCAAGATATTTTTTAGCAGAACTTAGAAGTCCTCGTTCTTCAGCCACGTCGGCTTGAGCTTGCACAAGCTCAATTTTTTCTTGCTCACTGCGAAGTTGATCACTGTCTATATTTCTGAGCAGTGACTGAGCCTCCTTAAACTCACGCATCTCCAGATGAGTTTTTGCCACACGAAGACGAATTTCATCTAACGTTGGAATATGTTCTGTCACACGTCGCTCACGATCTTCACTGGTTCCCTTAATGGTATTCAGCTTTTTCAAGGTATTCTCATAAATTTTCTGAGCCTCTGAGAACACGCCTGCCTGCTCATAGGACCTTCCAAGAAAATAGGGAATGTCCATTCTTTCTAAATTTCTCAACCAGGTCTCTTTATAATTTTCGTTGAACTCCAGGGCTGCCAGAAAGTCCTCACTCTCTACCTTTTGCTTAAGAACCTCTGCAATGCTCCCTAGAATCTTCTTTTTAAAAAACTGAAGGTCTGTACTCGTTGGATTTCTCTGATAGTAAGTGATCAGCAGGTTCATTGCCCGCTTGTGCTCTTCTCTTTTATCAAACCCATCAGCCATCATCAGTGTCACAAACTCCCTGATCCTCGGAAGATTCGAATCCTCTGCGATTTTTCCGATTTCAGCTAGAGCCTTGCCCAGCTCCTTCTCCTTCATGCCCTTCATTCTCTGACTCAACATTCGAACTCTGGCCACTTTAGCTCCGGGATTGTCTCGGTATCTAAAATAAGATTCCAAATAAGCCCCCATGACATCCCTTCTATCTGCACCCAAAATGTCTAAATTCTCACCAATTCGGGTCATCGCATAACCGCCATGGGAGTGGGATGGAAAGCGACTGAGAAACTCCACATAATGGTTTAAAGCCTTCTTATAATTCCCCATCCAAAAATGAGCTTCTGCCATATTATAGTGAGCATTCGGAAACTGACTTTCATATTCTGGGTAGACTTTTAATGCCGCTTCGTAGGCATTCACGGCCTCTTTGTAATCTCTTTTCTGAAAGTGAACATCACCAATTCTAAA
>JAUILT010000030.1 GCA_030432925.1 Bdellovibrionia bacterium
ACGGCTACTCAAACCCCATCTCGTTTTGCAGAAAGATATTGCAACGCTGTGGGTTTTTGAACCATCTATCTATAAATACTGATGAATTCTTTTTCAAATGGCCAAACCCCGCTTAGGGGCCGTATTTCCTCATAACTAAATGATACTAAGGAGCTCTGAGTCACTGTGCTACCTTAAGGACAGGTTCTTTCATCTTAGCGACATATTCATGAAGTTCCTTTAATTTTATTTTCAACTGGGTACTAAGGAAGATCGGGTTCTTCTGCTTGTACTGCTCCTTAAGTTTCTTTTTCTGAAGCTTAGAGAGGTATGTGGAGTCCATCAGTCTTTGGTAAGGAGTCTGAGGGTCTTCAAATTTCTTTTTTATTTTTGAACCTTCCCTTTCTTTGCTCTTCAGCTTTTGAGAAGGAATGAAGAAGTTTTGTAAGGGGTTGAAGTAAGCCTGGTAAATCTCATTCATCATCCCAACAAGCTTGGAGTCATCGAACCTCTCATAGCCCATGATCTGACGAACGTGAGTGTAGTTCTTTTGTTCCACATGGGCATTGTCGTTCTTCTTGTAGGGTCTTCGTCTGACGAAGTTTAAAGGAGCCTGACGTTTGGTCAAATACCCGTGAAGATCATGGTTTAAGAACTCACTACCGTTGTCCACGGCCAAGCCCACCATCATAAATGGAAGCCTTGATTCAACTCGCTTCATTTGTTTAATTACTTGTTCACTAATCTTGGTCCACAAGGCTCTATTCTCTGTCCAACCACTGTAAAGATCCGTCATGGTGAGAGTTGATATAAAATCTCCACTTAAACTCTCTCCACAATGAGCAACTGTGTCGGCTTCGATAAAACCTGGGTAATCAACCTCACGATCAAGAAGCTTTAACGGGATCTTGTTCTTAATCAACGATGGTCTTGTGCTTGAAAGACCTTTTGGCTTTTTATTTTTATAGGGCTTAAGCAGCCTATCGATGGTTGCCGGGCTCACTTCAAGCAACAGTGAACTGATGTTGGCCGCTACATCTTTGTAATACGGAAGCCACAAAGGGATCGCAGCCTTCATCTTTTTTGAGTTAATTCGCCCCATCAGCTCCCACAACTCAATCAAGTGGAACAAGAACTCAGCACCACTGTACTTGGCTTTTCTTCCAGGTTTGACCAGCTTCAGATTCACTTTGCCGTTCAGAGCCCTGATCGCGTGTTTCCTAGAAAGCTTGGTTGTTGCACAGAACTCATCCAAAATCTTGGTTTTCTGCTTTTTGGTGCTATTTTGGTAGCGTGTCCTTATGGAATTGATATATGATCTTTTTAGCTCGATGGTCATGGGTGCCTCCTCTTAAGGTGTTAGATTTTTTGCCGAAAACCTATTTCCTTAAGGTAAGCATTTTTGATTCAACGGGCTTTTTAGTTTTGAGTGCGGCAGGACCACAGTCCTGGTTGCCTCACTAAAAACCGCACCCAAATCACGTCAAGTGACATTTTCGATCACTCCATTTCGGTATCATTTAATTTGAGTAAATTCGCTCGTCCTTCAGAAAATCTTGATTGAAAATGACGTTTTTGGGCCTCGATTTGTATTCATTTTATACCAATCTTTTACTGCGAGGGTTCTAAGTCCTTAAATTTCAATATTTTAAGCCTACCTACCCTTTGGCGCTAAAACTGCTTTTTGTATAACTTGAGGTGAGAATGACATATACCGATCTGATTTGAATAACTTTAATTTTGGGAAGGCATTGTAAATGAAAAAAATCATCCACTTGCTAACAGGGATGGCAACATTACTTTTAATCATATGCACATTATTGACTACACCAGCGCAGGCTGAAAAACTCTACTGTGGATTTGCAAATGTTTATAATGCCGCGTGGAGCTTCTCTGCCAACGCACAGGCTCGATTTGTAAGAAATTATACAGAACCTAGAAATGCCAACGTATCACAATCACAAAAAGAGGTCCGCGTTCTACGCGTTATCAATAAATACCACCGAGGGCTTTCTGGAATCATCACTGATGAGGCTCTCGCCAAACTGATTGTGTGGGCCGCAGATTGTACAGGCCATGATTTCACCTACCTTGCTGCTCTGGTTGAACAAGAGTCCAGTATGTGTAAAGTACGGCTCAGTACCAGTGGTGGAGGAGACTCTGGTTGTGGTCAATTTACCTCACCTGCAATCAATGTTATCAAAAACCAAATGCGGCTCCCCGGTAAAAAAGATGGAGCAGCTAACCCTAGGGCCAAAGAGCTTATGGAGCAAATGGTACATCGTTGTCATAATAGCTATCCTTTGAAGTCAAATAAAAGTGCAGCCACCCGCACTCAAGAGTTCATTCATTTGATGAGTCAATCCAAGAGTCACATTAAAGGAGTGTTTCGAAATGGTTCACAAATCTCTCAAGATCTCATCGCCACTTCAATATTTTTAAAGTTTCTGGTGGCTCGTACTGGGGGCTATATTGTTCCTGGATCATCCCCCGGTGCATTGGCGAGCTACAACGGAAAAAGTGCCTATGCCAATTGGGTTCGTAATAAGGCCAATAAGGTTGACCTGATTTGCACTAATGATAGGGCTGAGCTAGAAATGGGCGCATCTGCTTGCATGATGTCTGACAATCCAGACGCCTGCCTGGCTGAACTAGAAGACCATGCCAATGGTATTGTGAACCTTTAAGGCTTCCTCATGAACTTCAAAGAACTCATTATTGGATTTTTGTTTTTGCTCCTTGGTGCTTGTGGAGTTATTACTTCAGATCACCAGGGACAGAGCTTTGACAGGCGTTTCACCACTGATAATGAGGACTTTAAAATTGGAGAGAATTTTGACCGCGTTCCCATTAAGCGGCCTGCCATTGAAAGACGTCAGATTTTTCAATTATACCGGACTGGCATGGGTCCTGTGGGAACCGGTATTTACCTGGGACAAGTAAATGGTAAACACCTAGCCATGACTGCAGGCCACGTTTATCATGACTTAAAAAACTGTGCCGATGAAGTGAATTTTCTTTTGAGCCTTGAAAAAGAAATGCATTATTTCACTTGTACAGGGTGGTCACTCCGACTCACTGAAAATGATGTCTTCATTTTTGAGTTTGGTGGAGATATCAACCCTAATTTTCTATTTAAGAAAATTCCCTTATCCAAATATCCTCTGGTCAAGTATCAGCCTCTTAAGCTTTTATCTATTGACCGTCACCACCAAGACTTTGTTTTTCAATGGTCTGTCGATAGCAGTGATGATTGCCAGATTCTAGACCATAGGGCCAAACGACTAAAGGATCCTGATAAAGGCAACCCCACAAATACCACCTCATGGAGCCTTCCCATTGGCTGCGATGCCCATGACGGTGACTCTGGAGCTCCTGTAGTTAACGGAAATGATGAGCTTGTAGGAATTGTGTGGACTGGTCAATACCCTAAAGAGAAGTTTTCAGCTCCCATGAATCAACTGCCTTTAGATGAAATCTGGGCTAAATCCAACTTTATGATTCCCGTCACTAAAATATTTGAAGAGCTACAAACCCTTTCTCATGAGGGGGATGAAAAAACAAAAGTTGTTGTAAAGGAAATACTCAACAATCATCTTCATTAAAGATATTATACCGATCCGGTTTGAATTTTTACCCTCTTATAAAAAATTTTGGAAATAGAGCGCCTGTTTTTTCTCTATATTGGTTGTAAGCCTCAGAAAATTCACCTAATTGAAACTTACGCTCTTCATCATTTAATGCTTTGAAGTATAAGGCCACCATAAATATAACAGTGACAGCCATTAAAAGGTCCAATGTAAATAACACTACCGAAAAGTAACAAAGCAAATAAGAACTATAAAATGGATGTCTTACCCAACTAAAGGGTCCACAAGTTTCTAGGTGGGAAGGAGCCTCATTATTAAAAACAAGAGAGAAATCCTTTTCTTTGATCCAATTTCTGGTTGCCCAAAAAATCCAAAGAGAAAAGAGGGCTAGTATCAAGGCCGGAATCTGTACCCACAAAACCAAAGAACTTTTTAAACTAATTGCATAAATGGAATAAACCCATGTCCATACACTGGATACCTGCAAAACCCGATACATGACAGAAATACTGCCTTTAGGTTTTCGAAAAACCCCTATAACAGACCAAAGAAAACTCCCAAAACAAAGCAAAGTTATTGCCAAGAACAGTACTTGTAATATTAAAAATAAAATAGGTTCACTAGGGCTCATAATCCAACTTCTAAGCTTTTATGAATGTTCTCTTCCGCTTTTTTGGTTTCAACCAGTACTTGTATACAAGTTGAGCCAAAGGAGCCAGTAGCCTGTAAACTCCCATGCGAACCTTTCTAAATGAATCGGGCTTAAGTAATCCATAATTTTCCATGTACCTTGAGACTTCCTCCCAAACTAAATTCCACACTATCGGGTTAACATTCATTCCACTCATTGCCTCTGGAACATTGGCTATCATCACTTTATGCTCAAGGTTGTTAAACATTTCTACCTTATAGCTGTGCCCCGTCTCAGTAAAACCAATTTTCTGGTACAAGGGCTTGAACTTTTCAGTCGTATTTATAACAATCCAAGGGCGACGTGATTGCACAACCGTCAAAGCAATAAATTGAAACATCCCCATAAGTAAGTCGCTTCCCCGGAACTCTGGATGAGTACAAGCACGCATAATTTCTACAACTTTATCTCTACGTGGAAGGTCTGTCGACCATTCCATAAATTCTTCCTGCTCCATTCTTTCATCAATTTCATTGAATGTTAGTCTGGCTGTACACACAATTTTACCCTGATATCGGCCTATAACTATCCGAGATCTTGTGTCATAAATATCCGTCAAATCCGAAGCATTGGTCTGTAATGAAATTTTACCTTCATGAAGATAAGACAATCTTCGCAATTCTAATGCCTTCTGAAATTCCTCTTCTGTTTTTACAAAAGTATAATCCACGGCCTTTGATACCCTTGGTGTTTCTAAGCCCGATTCATATATTTCTCTGGGAGTTGTTCCTAATCCAAACTGCATAAGATATTGCCCAATAGTCTCCCTGAGTTCTGGTGTTAACTCTTCAATCGTTACTCCAACAGCCAATTGCTCTACTCCTTGATCCATTATAATTCGAACATTTTCAACCTTTAGGATAGTGTGCAACTGAGCCACCATCGGAAAAGAAATCATACAGTCTATCCTCATGCCCACAACTATAAATTTATTTCGAAGGCTTGTTAGAAGTTGAAAACCAGTAGCTGACACATCACAAATTCGAAAATAAATAAAATCATTGAACTTAGCCGGATTAGGAGCGATACCTGTTGGTAAAAACTGAGGGGCACATAACCACCTTCGTTTTTTTCGACGCTCGCCCCCCTTATATTCATCTCCAGACGAAGCCTGAACCATACGAATTCCTATTCGATTCTCATTCACGCGAGGACAAACGTAATCAACAACAAGCCCTTTTATCGTCATCGATTGTGTTCCAATGGTTAGTTCTAAGTCTACTGGCAGCCCTTTAGGTAACATTTCCTTTTCGGAGTTTACCTTCAACTCCACTCCAAGAGGGCTCATTTTCCAAACTTGCATTTCTCCTGAAAATGGGTACTTTGAATCTCGACTTCTCACAACTGCGGATATTTGCTCTCCCTTTCTGACTTCTTCTGGAGTGAAGGGGCCATGTAACATTTGAAATGAACTCTGTTCTTCTTCAAACTCTCTAGCGGTTAATCCCACACTCATGCTGCCTCCAATTTTGATTTTTCATACTGCTCAAGATACTTAAAAAACTGAACAACTACCGAGTAATTGTCTTCAGACACTGGGAGCAACCAAATTTCATCTACTTCAGAAAAATCACGAATTTCTAAACCTAGCTGTTTCAACTGAATTCTTTTCATTTGTAAGTTGAGACGCATAGCTTTTATTGTTTCCGCAGCTTCTGAGGAAATAATCAAATCCATCTCACTAAGTTGTTCTTTGAGCTTTGGATGCTTCGAAGCATCGTCCAAACGACTTAGAAAGTTCACAGGAGAACCAAGCGCTGTAATCTCCACAGAAGAATTATATCCCCCCAAGTTACCCACAATGGCAGGACCCATGGCGATCAAAATATGTCTAGAAATCATTGGCATATTTCGACTAGATCTATTAAATCGATAATTAATTTTGGCAACATCCATACCTGCCATAATAGCATTTAAGAGGTTCACTTTCTCACTACTGTCATCAAAATAAGCAAAAATCAAATCACCTATTTTTCGTGGAATTCCACTACAATGTTCAATGGCTTCAGTACAAGCTTTCACATTAGGCATTACCCCGTTTCCAATAAACTCTTCAAGATTTTTTGTTCCTTGAGTAAATCCTCTAATATCACTAAACAAACATGAAATATTTAATTTTTTAGGTCGCAAAACATCATCTATAGCCTGTACCACTGTCATTTTTTCATGCCTAATATTATTATCAAGTCGTCGTGAGATTTCTTTAGGTAAAAAAGAACGAATCTGGTCTGTAAACTCTAAGTTGATTTCAATAGCTCTTTTTTGGGCCTCGATTCTTTGATGATTAGCTATAAAATACTTTACCTCCGAAAGGTATTTAGACCTAAGAAATACCGTGAAAGTCAACGTTACAACTGCGGCGCTACTGACCATTGTCATATCCAGACCTGCTTCCATAAAAGTTTGCCATAAACTGCCGATGATCAAGCATGAAAGTATCAGGCTATTTAACATGGATGAACGAATAATATAAACTGAGATCAAGACGAAAATGAAAGAATATAGATAGGGAACCTCTGAGTACCAGATGATGGTACGAGCTTGAAAGTAACAAAATATCCAACAAGCTATCAGCGCCGGAGCTTTGAAAAATCGCCTTTGGTACATCCATGGCCAAGAGTAAAATCCTAGGCAGACCAAAGCCAAAGCAGTCATTGCAAATCTGTAATTTCTCCATAATTCCTGTGGTTGCAAATTAAGAGGTACATCAAGAAAGAAGTAGTGAGCTAGATAAACTGGAGCTGCAACAGCAAAAAAAATTCTAGCTGTAAAAATAAACTCTCGACGCTCCTGATGAGACCACTCGCGATGCCACGGAGTGTCCTTCACTAGAAGGCTGGGGAATAAATAAAAGAAAATTTTCTCAAGCCACATCATAGAAGCAAATTCCAACTCCTCCTTTCCTTGTTCGGCGTATCATGTCGAGAAATTTAAAAAATTACCGTAGATTAGACTTGAGTCCTGAAAATCTTATGCCGCTGACTTTTGACTTTTAGTAAAGTCAGAGTATTTCATATCTATGCCCCGAATATGAGCTGATGAATTTTCCGACTTTTTGGAATTTGGAGACAGATCAGAGAGTATTTAAGAAAGAATTTGATAGGTTACTACAGCCAAGCTCCATGCGATTAAATTCAGTACAATCAGCTGTGTAAGAGCAAATCTCCATGAACGCATTTCACGAACGGCTATTGCAAAAGTCGACATACATTGCAACGCAATCATAAAGAAAACTAAAATAGCCATAACCGAAGCAAAAGTAAATAGTGGAGACCCATCTGGCCATAAAGCGCCTTTCATACTACTTATCAGCGAGTTTGTAAGCCCTTCTTCAGTTTCTGAGGTGACCCCAAAAACAATAGCTAATGTAGAAACAAAAACCTCTCGAGCTGCAAATGCAGAAATCAACCCTATACCAATTCTCCAATCACTACCCATAGGTTCAAAAATAGGCTCAACCCACTGCCCAACTTGTCCAATATAACTGTTCTGCAGCTGTTGGGTTTCAGACATATCAAGTTGTCTTGGAAAAGTTGTGCCTAACCAGATCAACATTGCCAGCACAAAAATAATAGGACCAGCCCGGCGCACATAAGAGAGTGTCCTAGTTATTGCGGATCTCAATACAACTCTCAATGAAGGTCTTCTGTATAAAGGCAACTCCATAAGAAAGGACATTTCATTATCCGAAGGAAGCCATCGACTCAATACGGCCGCAGCTATAGCCCCCAAAATCAGTGCAGAAAAGTAGAGTCCAGCCAGAGCCAGTCCAGGTTTCCAAGCCGCATCTCCAAAAAATAAAAAACTTAATAATAATGCATATACTGGCAAGCGTGCTGAACAGGTCATCAGAGGAATGATAAATAAAGCAATCCATCTCTCTGTTGCAGATCGGATATTTCTAGCTGCCATCATAGCAGGAACCGCACAAGCATAACCAGATAATAATGGAACAAATGATCGACCGCTCAACCCCACTGCAGAAAATGGTCGATCAATAAGAGTCGCCGCTCGAGCTAAATAACCGGTGTCTTCCAAAAAGCTGATTCCAAAAAACAAAATAAAAATTTGTGGGACAAATACCATCACCGCCCCTAGAGAAGCCACAAGACCATTGGAAAAAAAGTCTGCCCACAGGGAGCCTTCTCCTCCCCACTCCAAAATACTGTTTGCTAACCAAGAAAAACCCTCATCAACCCAACCCATGAACGGATCTGCCAACCAAAAAATGGAGGAGAACAACGCAAACATCACTGTAAAAAACAATAGTAACCCTGCAATAGGGTGTAATAGAATATCATCCCAATAACGAGTACGATCAAAGTATGTGAGGTCTTCTGGATTCTTTTTGTTTTTTTGAACACGAGCACTCCAAATAGAGGCTTCTCTTTGAGCTTTTTTATATTTATCCTCACTCCACTCTTCAGGGGGATGAAAGCCCGATTTTCTCTCTAGCTTTCTCACCTCCTGTAGAAGCTCTGAAACCCCTCCCCCAAGCTGTCCATCAATAGGAACCACAGGCAGCTGCATCAGTTCAGAGAGCTGTTTGTCATCCAGATTCTGATTCTCTTTCCTAAGGAGGTCCGTCATAGTTAGGGCCACTACAGCAGGAATTCCTGACTCCTTGATCTGCTCCACTAAAGGCCACTGCCTTTGCCATTGAGTGGCGTCCATAACAACCACGGCACCTTGAACATCATATTCTTTGTAATTTTTAAAAAGTGTCTGATAAGTCACTTCCTCATCAAAGCTCTTGGGAAATAGAGAATAAGTACCAGGGGTATCGATAACCTCAAGACTCTCTCCGTATCGACCGTGGGTCTGCCCTAAATAACATTCAACTGTAGCTCCAGGGTAATTCACCGCCCGAAATCTGGATCCGGTGAGCCAGTTAAACAATGTAGTCTTTCCTGAATTGGGCCTTCCCACAAGAGCAATCATGCTAGCTCCTCTACAAAAACCCCTTGAGCATCAACAGATCGCATGGCAATAAAGGCTGTTCCTACTCTTAAAACCAGGGGGCCTGACCAAGGGCTCTTTCGCACAACCATAACCTCTGTCTGAAGTAGAATCCCCAATTCCCGTAAACGCTGAAGAGTGCTTTCATTGCCATCAATGTGCTGAATTCTCAGTGGGACATGGGGCTTAGCAGAGTTTAAGTTCATTCCCTGTTTGTAACGCTAAATGACCAAAATGACCACTTCTGTGGCCTGTTGAAAGGCAATTGAAAGGCATTTTTGTCTTCAAAGAAGTTTTTGATTGCTTCAAAGGCTGAGCCTTTCTATACCAAAACGGTTGATACTACCTCAGGAGGCCTACATCATGCTGCACAAAAATATTCTAGAAGCCATTGGCAAAACCCCGCTCGTTCAACTTAACAGACTGGGCAGTGATCTTAAATGCAACATGTATGTCAAACCTGAATTTTTAAACCCTGGCGGTTCTGTTAAAGACCGTATTGGATATCGCATGGTTGTGGACGCTGAAAAAGCTGGAACCATCCAACCTGGCGACACTCTCATTGAACCCACCAGTGGTAATACTGGCATTGGCCTCGCTTTAGCTGGAGCTGTTAAAGGCTACCGAGTGATTATCACCATGCCTGAGAAAATGAGTCGAGAAAAACAAGTGGTACTTGAGGCTTTGGGGGCAGAAATTGTCCGCACTCCTACGGAGGCTGCCTGGGATGCACCTGAAAGCCACATTGGTGTGGCCCAAAAAATGCGACAAGAAATCCCCAATGCCCATATTTTAGATCAATATTCTAACAATTCCAACGTCATGGCTCACTACGAGGGTACAGGCTCTGAAATCCTGGAAGATCTCAATGGCAAAGTTGATATGGTTGTTGTGAGTGCTGGAACTGGAGGCACTATTACGGGTGTGGCCAAACGAATCAAAGAGGCCAATCCCCATGTAAAAATTGTTGGTGTGGACCCTGTAGGCTCCATCTTGGCCGATGACAACGATGAAGTCGGCACTTACCTTGTTGAAGGCATTGGTTATGACTTTGTTCCTGATGTTTTAAATCGAGACCTTGTGGATCAATGGATTAAAACCAAAGATAAAGAGAGCTTTCAAATGGCTCGCCGACTGATCCGCGAAGAAGGACTTTTGGTAGGGGGCTCCAGTGGCGCCACAATGACCGGCGCTTTGTTGGCAGCCCAACAACTAGAAGAAGGGCAAAATTGTGTGGTGATTCTCTCGGACGGCGTGCGCAACTACATGACTAAGTTTGTAGATCCCGAATGGATGACCGCAAACGGATTTGACTGAATTGAAAAAATTAAGGCACAGGAATTTTTTCCACTCGCCTCCAAATGTAGATCAGCGGCTCTCCAGAAAGACCCAAATACAAATGTAGATCTCCATTTTGAAAATTAATTTGTGTGCGGGTCTCATTGCCCAAACGCATATCAGGATCCTGTCCACACCCCACACCATTATTGGAATTCACCCAAGTGACCTTGTCCACAAGAGTGTTTTGATCCAGATAATAATGACCTTTACGCTCACAGAACCCCTTTTCTCCCACCCGGTAATAAAAAATATGAGAGGATCCCCCTTCAGCAAATTGGAAGTACAATTGAAGATTCGGACTAAAAGGTGGCCTCTCAGTCCCATCATAAAAAACCTTATAGAAATTCCAAGTACCTACAATAAGCTTCTCAAAAGAATCTTCAGAGCTGGCTTTTTCTGCCGCCAGACACGGCCATGAAAACCCTATTAACAGAGTCAAAAATACCGAATGTCTAATAAGTCGGATGAACATATCCCCCACCCTCGCAGATGGCCCAAAACTCGGTCAACTCATAGTTTTTAGTTGTATCGATTGCAGGCCCACGGTGTGCTCGGAAAAAGTTACAAACTCCGCCAGCCTTTTTGCTCTAACACACTCTCAACCACATGATGATCCTCAGAAGGCAGCTGTGCCCGTGTCACCGATGTCAGAACTTCTGGAAGATCCTTGATTTTCCCACCAGGCCCCAATTCAATTAAGAAAGCCTTCGCTAACTGTGTAGCTTTTTTTGTACCCAATAATTTTTTGAGCTCCCAAAATGTACTGCTAATCACCAATGAGTCGTTGTATTTCTTGCCCCTAAGGTCTTTACTCGCACGCATGTCATTGTCGATATTGCGCTTGTAAGGGGCTCTCATATAAGAGAAATACCCCATATCCGTGCGCCCCAAACGAGCTGCTGTGAAAAAGTCTGAAAATGCCTCACTGTAGGACCCAGCTTCACCATCAAAGCCAAGTCCTGAAAGTTTTTCTACGTAGGCATGGCTGGCTTCATGAGAAACAATACTCGGGTCTCTAGGAATTTTCTGGTAAACTTTGCCATCACCTTCACCCAAGCGAATATTCCCAGCGTAGAAAAAGGCGGCATTGGTGGGCTTTTCTCCTCCAATATGCACTTTAATGTTCAGTGAGTAGCCTAGAGAAACATTTAACTCCTCTTGAAACCAGCTGATCATCTGATCCACAAAAAAGTAGGACTGCAGTAGATCAAACTCCCGCTCGCTGGTGGAAATTTTAAAAATATTGTCCTCGCTAACAGGTGTGGGCTGAATCACAGACTCTACACTCAGGTGTTTAGAGGCCAACTTTCCATCTCCCACAAGATTTTTAAGCATCTGCTCTGAGAGGTCCGACTCTTCCGGAGAAGAGTCATAAACAAAACCCACACCATCTGTAAAGTTATGCCGCCAAGATCGAGTGCGCTTCACCCGACCCGCAGCATTGATGTAAAAATGAACAATACTTTGCTCATCCGGCGCCACAAAACTGACTTTCAACCACGCCTTGGGGCTCAACTCATCGGCCTCAAGGACCACTTCTACCTTTTCAATTTTGGGACTATTTTTCAAAACTTTGTGACTACCGCGGACAACTTCAATAAGAGCCTCACGGTTTTCATAGATTTCATGAGCCGAGTGTATCACTGACTCCGGAATGCCTTCCACCAGCTGATAACTATAGGATTCAATTCCACTCTCTTCAGAAGAGACTTCCTGAAACCAAGTACCTTCTACAGAAAACCCTGCTACTTTTTGCTGCGTACGAATTACAGTTTTACTGTCAATCTCTTGATGGGCTGTCTTTATTTTGAGTTCAGCAATCTGTGCTTCAAATTCACCGTAACCGGCAAATTCTTCAGCTCCCGGAGAGTGAGCTGACCAACGTTCCTGCTGGCTATGAAAATTGTTACTGCACCCCCACAGCGAACCCACAAGTAGGAACAACAAAAGGTGTTTCATGATTCTCCCCCTCAATACCCGAAGGCAGTCAGCACAAAAGCCCCCTGCCCCCTTTTAAAAAAAGGGAGCATATCCATGCTCCCTTCTTTAAAATTCCATGAAACCAGATGGATCACTCGATTTCGATGGTTTTTTCCAGATACGTGCCGTCTCCACTCATGAATCTTACCACATGAGAACCTTCTCCTAGAACCCCTAACTGAACTTCTTTTTGAAAAGGAACAAGAACCATCAAACACATCCCCTGACTCACAGAAGCCATCGTCTGGACGTTCAGCACGTTAGCAGACTTGTCATCTTTTGCCACATTAGCTTCTTTCCAGCTATAGCAAGAGTTGGGAAATACACCGCTGACGATCACAAAAACATCAGACTCAGAGTCAAACCCACCTGGCACATAAGCATCACTGACCCCAATAGCCACATCTTTTGTAGTTAGAACATCCGTTGCTGCACCAGCTGTAAAAGAAAAAGCTGCAAGAACTGCTGTTAATAAAATTGAAAGTTTCACCTGACCCCCCTTGGTTATTGTTGGTGCTTCATTCAGTAGGTCTTAATAGCAACTGCCGTACCAACTTGAAACAGTTTTTATTTTGACTTCATTGTTTTTTTCTTAAGAAAAGTCTCAAATCTTAAAATTTTTTGGGATTTTCTGTCCCAAACCAAAGTCTTTAAAAAGCAGGTTGTCTTCTGGGAAGCCTTGAGTTCAAATACACACAACAAAGGAGTGTATGACATGAAGCATTGGGTTCTAGGCATGGCAGTGCTATTCAGTTTCAACGCAGTAGGGCAAACTGAAGATCTTGACGCAAACCAGAAAGGCTTTAGCCACTTAACACAGTCAGGAAAACTTTTTCAGGTGGAGATCAAGCCCACTGACAAACACCTGCATCTATTTTTGACAGGAGTCTCTGCAGGAGCTCTTCGATTTGACGAGACCACTGTAGAGGCCTCAATAGGTCTTGGCGATGCTAAAAGGACATTTCTTGCTGAAAAAACGAAGGACCCTAAAACTGGACAGCACTATTACAAAATAAGGAAACATGAAAAAAAGCCCTTCCAGTTGAAGATTCAATCTGGAGACCAAAGCGAGGTGCTCAACTTTCCTCCCCCCAACTAAATTTATGGGAGCTTTAGCTGAAGCTCTATATTGGAGATATCTACCTTATATTGGGACCCCGTATCGTCACCATCAATGGAAATCCACAGTGCAACAACATTTTTAGCTTTGAGAAAGTCTGCAGAAAGCTCAAACTCCCCAGCCCCCTGAATCACCCACTCATTTTTCTCTTTGATCAACTCACTCAGTGGGTGAGTTCGCTCTTTACCTTTTAATGCCTCTGACTGAACCAGGTTTAAAAAATAGATATGATCAATGCCAGACTCTTCAGGGGCCAGACTATAAAGTTTTTTAACCCAGTCGGCAGCCACCATTTTACTGGCCCAATTGAGCTTTTTATCTCCAAGAATGACCAGACCCACTCGCAATACACAGTCATCCAGGCCCTTTTCTCCCTGCTTGAGCGGGTTCTTAAAGGGAATCAAATGACTGACCTTACCTTTGACCTTCAGTCCCAGCACCTGTTTGGGGCTTTGCAATGGATAAATCAAAGGAGAGGCTGACTCTTTGACCTCCACTTTGATGCCTTTTTCAGAAAATTCGACCTGATTGGAAGGAATTTTTGAAAAGTTTAAATTTTGCCAGCCGTCTGCTGATTTCAGTGGCACCACAAATGCTGCTGAAAAAACAATTTTCCTAATATCAATGGACTTCATGGCTTTGAAAAGTACAAGGCCAAACAGTGATTGTCTATGGAAACCATTGCTTCCAGCCTCTGAATGTGAACATAGTCAGACTATGAATCGTTTAAAAGCAGCACTGACATCAACAGGAGGACTGAGCTATCACTATATGGCTTTAAGATACCGGTCTGGGTTATGGCGTCGCTTTCATGAAAACCTCAATGTACTTCTTTGCAACTGGCGGCACTTTTCTAAAGAGATTATTCTCATTGGCCCCAGTGCTGGATACAGTTTGAGTCAAGAGTTTTTACAAACCTTTGAGGCCATCCATATCTATGACCCAGACCCCCTAGCCCGCTGGTTATTTCAGCGCCGCTTTCCAAGATTGCCAATTCATTGGTCATTGAACAGCCCTTTTTTTTGCCCCAGCACTCATTCTATCCAATCACTATGGAGGATTCGAAGACAACATCCGGAGGCGGCCCTTTTATTTTGCAATGTGATTGGCCAATGGCCCCTCATGGAAAAAGTGGCTGACTCTGACATTCAGGAGTTCGTAGATCAACTGCATCAGGTTTACACTCAGTCCAATTGGGCGAGCTTTCATGATCTTTTTTCAGGTCCCTCCCACTGGAAAAAGTGGAGTCACATCCAGCAGCGGCAACAAGTCGAGTTCCACTCGCTGGAAGCGCTCAAGCAATTCTGGAAAGACACAAAGGGTGGTCCCTTGACAGATCATATGACTTTTAAAAAATTTAAATCCACCAACAACAAAAAACATCTGATTTGGCCATTAACCCCCCGACAGATTCATATTGTCGAGTGGGCTCAAGGCTGATCCAGGAGACTTCATGATTGACCTTAAAATGCTTTTTGCACTTTTACTTTTTTCTACCATTTCGACCTCTCAGGCCCGATCCCCATTAGAGCCGGTGAAGACAGATCACCCTAGGGATACCATGGTGACTTTTATGCAAGCCATGAACGACTATCGTCAAGGGTTAGAAAGTGGCAACACAAAACAGCTCAACCGGATTAACGATGCCATTAGAACACTCAACCTCAAAGATCTTCCCGTTATCACAAAAAAAGAACAAGGTAAAAAAGCAGCTATTCTCCTTAAAGAGGTGATTGATCGAATCATCATCATCCGACCGGAATTCATTCCAAACTCCATCGAAATAGAACGATGGCGCCTAAAGGATACGGAAATTACCATAGCAAAAGTAATGGATGGAGACCGTACCGGAGAGTTTTTGTTCACGCCTTCCACTGTGGAAAGAGCCGAAGAGTTTTTCGCCAAGGTCAAAGACCTCCCTTACCTGAAAAACAGTGGTCGAGGAGCTATGTTCCGAGAGTCCTGGGACCTTGAATACTTTCCAAGCTGGGCTCAAAAACAAGTTCTTGGAGTCTGCTATTGGCAGGCCTTAGGGCTGTTTATAGCCATACTGTTTGGTTTTATCTTAAAAACTCTGGCTGAGTTCATTGTCAAAGGTATCAAGGTTTTTATCACTGAGGAAGAATCGTCATTCAGGTACCGGTTCATCCGAGCCCTTGAAAAACCTATTGGTTTACTTATAGCATCTGCCTTCTGGTTTTTTTCTATTCACTACCTACGCTTCGAAGGAGAAAGCCTCGCACTTTTAACCGGAGTTATTCAAGTTATTCTCGGAATTTCTGTCATCTGGGCCGCCTATCGACTGGTAGACGTCGTCAGCCTGACCCTTCATAAATGGGCCGATAGAACAGAAAGTGACTTAGATGACCAATTAGTTCCCATGCTCACTAAATCACTACGAATCTTTATTGTGGTTTTTGGGATTTTACTTATTTTTCAAAACCTAGGCTTCAACGTGATGTCCCTTCTTGCTGGCTTGGGTCTGGGGGGCTTAGCTTTTGCCCTAGCAGCCAAAGACACTGCAGCCAATTTATTTGGCTCTATTATGATTCTTCTGGATCGCCCTTTCCGAGTGGGAGATTGGATCAGAAATTCCTCTGTGGAGGGAACTGTCGAACATATTGGTTTTCGATCCACACGCATCCGGACGTTCTATAACTCCCTGATCTCTATTCCTAACTCAATATTGGCCACAACCAATATTGATAACATGGGTTTGAGAGAGTATCGCCGTGTACGAGCAGATCTTGGAGTGACTTATGACACTCCTCCTGAAAAAATTGAGGCCTTCATTGAGGGAATCAAAAATATTATTCAAGCCAACCCCTCTACTCGCAAAGACTACTTTCACGTAGTGTTTAATGGCTACGGCTCCTTCAGCTTAGATATCATGGTCTATTACTTTCTGACAGTTCCTGACTGGACAGATGAACTCATTGAAAAACAAAATATTTTCCTGGAGATTCTGAGACTCGCCCATAACCTGGAGGTGGATTTTGCCTATCCAACCCAAACTCTACACATGGAGACCTTTCCAGAAAAAGCCCCTACAGTTATCAGACATGAAAGTTGGACTAAAGAACAAATCCGCTCTACAGCTGCAGGGTTTGCCAAGGGAGGTGCTCTTGCAAAACCAAGAGGCCTTGGGATTTTTAAACGTCCCTTTGGGCAGACGGCCCTCCCCGGAGACGATGATCAGTAGATTCTATTGACTCATTGGGCAGATAATGATTACTTTTCCCGATAAAATAAGGAGGAGAGAACCCATGCCCTCATTTGATATAGTTTCTAAAGTAGACCTTCAAGAAGTAGAAAACGGCGTCAATCAAGCTAAGGGTGAAATCGCTAACCGTTATGACTTCAAAGGCAGTAACACTGAACTGAACTGGGACAAGGCCACTATCAGTTACAAATCTAATGATGACTACAAAATGAATGCCATCAAAGATATCCTTCAGACAAAACTGCACCGAAGGGGCGTGGATATTTCTTCCCTTAAGTTTTCTGATATTGACCAAGTAGGTGGAATGCTCATGAAGCAAGAGGTTTCACTCGTTCAGGGAATTGACCGGGAAACAGCCAAAAAGATCAACTCCTCCATAAAAGAATCTAAACTGAAAGTGCAAACTCAGGTCAACAACGACAAGATCACAGTATCCTCCAAGAGCATTGATACTCTTCAAGAATGTATCTCTTGGATAAAGTCCAAAGACTTTGGTCAGCCCTTACAGTTTGAAAATATGCGCAAATGATTGTTTGATCGTATCTATACCGATCTGATTTGAGTTAGGCCGCCAACCACTTATCAAAGTGCACTTCTTCTTCTTTTTTCTGGAGCGGCAGTATTTCAAGGCGCACCCGATAGTTAGGGTCCTGATCTTCAACAATAGAACAGGTCACCTCAATAGCCTGTTTGCGAGAGCTATCGATAATTTTTACCTGCAGATAGCCCACCACCCATCGAGGAAGAGGCTCCGTTAAAAGAATACCTCCTACAGATATATCTTTACTAAAAGAAGTAAAAGTCTGGCCATCCTTACCAGTTACCTGAATCTTCATCTGTTTTTTGTAACGAGTAAAATTGCGTTTGACAAATCGCTTAAGCAGACCTGAGGCCGTTCCTGTTTTGCTCTCTAGCACTTCAATATCCAAATCATTGCTATTGATATCAAAGTCACCTGTAGTTAGATCTTTGAACCTCCGCTCCATAGGCTCTTTATCGGAGTCAATAATCATAGAGTCTGTCATTGTTCCCGTTCGAACAGTCTCTACATCGGGAATGGGACCGTCCACTGTTCGGCTGATGGGTTCCATGAGCTGGTCTACTTCGCAGAGCTCTTTCCAGATATCCCAACCCTCTAACCAGACCATCCAGTCAACAAGCTCCTCTTTAGGCTGTGTTGTCACAAGAACACGCACCTCATTCAGAGTCAGCCCCTGAATGAACTCCCCACGAGACTTACAATAGAGACACCAAAGATTTTCCTTTGAAATAACAGCCTCCTACTTCAAACATCTTTTCGACATATAGGCCGCTTTCTTATGCACATAAACTTTATTCCAAGATTTATTATACGGCTTGGCATATATATTTATTCCAGCTTTGGCCTGTGTAATAACAGGAGCCTTAGAGCTAGGAGCCCGTCGGATGTTGCAATTTTTAGAAACTTTCATCTTTGAGGCCTTGGATTTAAGATTTAACTTCACATTGTTGGATGCCCTTTTATCAGCATACTGACTAGCATCTTGCTGAGCTTTGGCAGCACCAATACGAGCACTGGCCTCAAACTTCTCTGCATTATTCATACGGTCTTTGGCAGCTAAGCCTCTTTGAGTGAGATGACTTTTCTTTTCTGCAGTCTTACTCTTTTGTATTTTCATTGCCATCTCAGCTTCTGCAGCCCTTCGACGAGCCTGCTCTGCCTCTGCTTCTGCAATGACAACTTCTTCATTGAGACGATCCACCTCTTTTTTGGCACTACGCATTTGCGAACGATATTTGTTTTCATTCTTTTTATGCTTGTCCATCTGATCCTTGTATTTTCCAATTTCAGATTTGATACGCTGAGCCTCTTTAACCTCTTTCTTTTTTAAATTCTCCAACTTTATTTGGGCCTTTTTTTCTTCCTCCCTCGCAGACTCCAACTGCTTTAAAGCGAGAGTTTTGTCATCTTTGAGATTTCTCATACGATCTTCAACTTCGCGGTGTTCACCCATAACCTTAGCCGTGGCATCTTTTTTCTCGGCTTCCGCTTTCTTCAACTGAGCCACTTCGTCTTGAGCAACTTTTAACTCCTGCTGTTTTTTAACAATACGAGCTTCGTACTCCCTGTACTGCTCCTCCGCTTTTTTAATTTGCTCTTCCAAATTATTTTCCTGCTTTTTCAAAGAAGAGATCTCTTTTTCGGCCTCGGCAATCCGAGCGTTGGCATCTCTTAGCTTGGTTTTGGCTTTGGACTTTGCGGCTTCAGCACGACTTTTGGCTTCTTCTACATCTCGCTTTTTTTGAACTCGAGTGGCTTCGGCTTCTCGAGCCCGCTCAATGGCAGCCTCCGACTCTGCCATAGCGTCTTCCATTTCTGTTTCAACATCTAATAAGTCCTCCTGAGCAAAGGTCTGTACAGATGGGTTCATTAACAATATGAGCAGCAAGGCTGCAGTCCAGTTTATATACTTCATGAGAACTCACTCCTCTTCGATTCCCAACCACTTATCGGCAGTCTGACCAAAGTCTTAAAATGACGCGAAGTATTATTTTTAACTTCTCATTGAGAGACACTCACAATATAGAAATTACAAACAGTAGGTGTCTTTTGGAACCGTTACCAGGTAAGGATTTGAGTGGAGCCTTAATATTTTACACCTGAGCCAAAAAAATTATTGGCACTGCTATTGCTAAATCTAATGGCATATCCCCCTTGGCGACCTGGCTTCCCCCTCCTTTTATATTGTCCAGGTCGCTTTTTTAAACTCTTCAGCGCTCTTATTGCGTACTAGGACCAAAGCTGAGATTTCTGCTGAGGCATAGAGACCTCCCCCTCCCTGCAAGGTAAAATCAAGAATATGTATAACCAAATGAGAGGATCTATTTTAGGTCTGTTATTACTGATCTCACCCACCATCACTGCCCGTCCCATGCATGTGGTGATTGACCCTGGTCATGGTGGATATGATACTGGTGCGACTCGAGGTCAACTCAATGAGGCTGAGGTTGTCTTGAATATCTCCCACTATCTACGAAGGCTTTTACAGGGAGACGCTCGATTTCAGGTTTCTATGACTCGCACTTCGCAGAAGTTTGTTCGTCTTTCTCAGAGAGCTCAGTTGGCCAACCATAAAGAGGCCGATCTGTTTTTAAGTATTCATGCCAATGCCTCGCCAGACTCTAGAGCCCGTGGACTGGAGGTGTATTTTCAAAACCAATTGCCTCCAGACGAAGAATCCATGTATCTCGCCAATCTAGAGCATGAAGGCCATAAGGAAGACGAACGCTATTCCAACAGAGATGAACTTCAGGGTCTACAAATTCCTGTCTCTACAACTCCCGAAGTTAAAAATATCCTTAAAGATTTGATCCGTGGACACCGCGTTCGAGAGAGCAGTCTTCTGGCGCAAAATGTTGTGAAACACTGGACAGGGAGTCGAAAATCCCAACAGCACTCTGTTCTACAAGCCCCATTTTTTGTAGTGTCCAACGTAAATATGCCTTCTGTTCTCGTTGAAGTTGGTTTTGTTTCCAATAAAAAAGAGGCTCGTCAGCTATCCACGGCGTCCTACCAAAAGTCCATAGCCAGAAACCTCTATCAAAGCTTGGTGGATTTTAAAGAATCAATGGACAAATGAAGATCCCCCACCTAAATTGAGCCCATGCGAGCCGACAACAGAAATAATAATGAAATTCGCCCTATAACAATAACTCCGGAAATCCTACGCTACGCTGAGGGCAGTGTGGATATCAGCTTTGGTAATACCCGAGTGATTTGCTCTGCCTCAGTGGAGTCTCAGGTACCTAAATGGATGCAAGGGTCTGGAAAAGGCTGGATATCTGCTGAATATGGCATGCTCCCACGATCCACACATACGCGTATCCGGAGAGATAAGGCCATAAATAGTGGACGCTCCCAAGAAATTTCACGGCTGATTGGACGATCCTTGCGCTCCTGTGTGGACTTGAAGGCTCTTGGCGAAAAACAGGTGCAGGTGGACTGTGACGTCATACAAGCTGACGGAGGAACAAGAACAGCGGCTGTAACTGGAGGTTTTATGGCACTGGCACTGGCCTTGAACTTTTTGAAAGAGCAGGGTGAGTTAAAAGAAATTCCTTTAAAAAACTATGTAGCTGCCACAAGTATAGGACTTCAAGGCGATGAGATTCTTCTCGACCTCAACTACGAAGAAGACTTCAGTTGCGGCGCAGATACTAACTTTGTTGTCGACAGTGATAAAAATTTTGTTGAAATTCAAGGAACCGCTGAAGGACAGACAATCCGTCGCGACACCATGGAAAATATGATGGACCTGGCTCTTGAAGGTTGCCAACAACTGTTTTTAAAACAGGCCGAGTTTATCGGGGACTTTTTTCCTCTGAAAGGCCTTTAAATAATGATGGAAATTTGGGTGGCCACCTCTAACAAAGGCAAACTCAATGAGTTTCGAAACCTGCTCCTGGACAAAGGGGTTTCAGTAAAGTCCTGCTCGGATCTACCTACTTATGCCTCCCCCATTGAGGACGGAGATAGTTTTGAAGCCAATGCCCGAATCAAAGCCCGCTCTATGGCGGCTATCAAAAAAGGCTGCTGGGTTGTTGGTGAAGACAGTGGCCTCGAGGTTGATGGTTTAGGTAAAAATCCTGGTATTTACTCTGCTCGGTATGCCGGAGATCATGCTTCTGATGGTGAAAACAATGCTAAAGTTCTAAAGATGCTCAAAATTCGAAGTCCCCTGGCACGAGAGGCTCGTTTTCGCTGTGTTATGGTTGCCTACTCTCCTCAGGGTGAAGAGTTTGTCTTTGACGGTACCGTTGAAGGAACGATTTCTGAAAAAGTTCAGGGCTCTGAGGGTTTTGGCTATGACGTGATTTTTATTCCTGAAGGAGAAATCAAAACATTTGCTGAGTTGGGACAGGTCTTCAAAAATAAAATCTCTCACCGATCCCAAGCCATTCGGAAGTTTCGTGAAATCCTTTAATACCGATCTGATAGAACTGATCATAGCACCAGTGCAACTTATCTGACGTCACACTAGTACACTGTAAATTTAGCTTTCCAAATGCTGTCTTGAGCGATAAATCACCATATCATCAAGAGAGGCAAAAATATCAATCTGCCGTTTGATCTTTTCGGTAGGAGCAACCAAGGCCAGCCGCGCATCGCTAGCTTTTAATGTATCAGCGACCTCAGCCATCAGCTTAATAAAGGGAATGCCCAAAAACTCCACTTTTTCTAAATTGATTGCCAACCCATGAGCATGCTTATTAGCCAATCCCAAAAGTGCATTTTTAACATTGCCATAATTGAACGAATCCACCCGCCCCTCCAGGGAGAACAAATGGAAGGGCCCCACCTCCTCGATAGTGAATTTTCGAGTGATGGGCTTTTGCTGTATGGGTAGGTCTTGCTGCAAATCCATGATCCTTAAATTATTTTCATAGTCGTCAAAGTTGTCAATAGCTGCAAAAATTCGTAGGGACCCCTCTCAAGTGCCTGTTGTATTAGCAAGTTTTTTCAACGATTTCTCGACTTTAGAGGGATTTTATGTAACAAACGTCCCCCATGGAACAAATGAAAATCTTTGCAGGTAATTCCAACTTAGACTTTGCGCATAAAGTTGCTGCGGCTGCAGGGCTGGAACTTGGCCATTGCGATATTGGTCGCTTTGCTGATGGCGAAGTCCAAGTGGAGATTCATGAAAGTGTGCGAGGGGCCAATGTCTTTGTGATTCAAAGCACCTGCCCTCCTGTAAATGATAATTATATGGAACTGTTTATGATTCTGGACGCTCTACAAAGAGCTTCGGCCAAAGAAATCACCCTGGTCATGCCCTACTATGGCTATGCCCGGCAAGATCGCAAGGTGGCTCCAAGAGCCCCCATCTCGGCAAAAGCTGTGGCGAAACTGTGCCGTGTGGCTGGAGCCGACCGTCTTGTGGCTGTAGACCTACACGCAGCTCAGATTCAAGGCTTTTTTGACGGGCCTGTGGATCACCTGTTTGCCATTCCCACTATGGCTCGCTGCTGGCGCGAAGAAATGGGCCATGGTGAAGAGTTTGTGGTTGTCAGCCCCGATGCTGGGGGAGTGGAAAGGGCGAGGGCTTTTGCCAAACGCATTGAAAGCCCTATTGCCATTGTGGACAAGCGAAGAACCGGCCCCAACGAGGCCAAGGCGCTGCATTTGATCGGGGATGTAAAAGGAAAAACAGCCATTATTGCTGACGATATGATCGATACTGCAGGAACTTTGTGCCAGGCTGTTGACAGCCTGCTGAATAATGGGGCAAAAAGGGTGTTTGCTGTAGCAACTCATCCGCTGTTTTCTGGACCGGCCATCAGCCGCCTGAAGGAAAGCTCTGTTGAGAAAGTTTGGGTGTCTGACACCATTCCGCTCAAACCGGAAGCGGCGCAAGACCCCAAGTTTAAGGTGGTGAGCTTGGCTCCAGTTGTGGCTGAGGCCATTCGCAGAATTTATACCTATGATTCTGTGAGCGCCCTTTTTGATAATTGATTCAGAAGAATTTGTTAAACGGAGAATTGAGTTATGACAAACAAAGAGAAAATTGAAATCAACGCTTCTCTACGAACACCTGGTAAAGGCAACTGCCGTAAACTGCGTTCTGAGAAAAACATCCCTGCTGTTCTTTATGGTCCAAAGACGGAGCCTCTCAATATTTACATTGAAGAGCGCGACGCTGTTAAGTACACAAAACATGGTTACGAAAACACAATTTTCACTCTGAAGTCTGATGACAAAGCTGTGAACGGAAAACAGGTTTTGAAGAAGTCTTTATCTGTACATCCCGTCAGCCGAAAGCCTTTACACATTGACTTTTATGTTCCAGACATGACCCAAACAGTGTACGTGAACGTAGAATTGGCCTTTACCGGAAAGTCCCAGGGTGAAAAGGACGGCGGGGTCTTTAATGCTATCCGACGTGAGATTGAGATCGAATGTCTACCTGCTGAAATTCCTGAGAAGTTCGAAGTAGATATTACGGGAATGAACCTCAACGACACTCTTCACGTTTCTGACCTTTCCTTGGGTGATGTAAAAATCATCACGGCCCCTGAGCTCACTATTTGCTCGGTTGCCGAAGTGAAAGAAGAAGAAGTGAAGCCTGAGGATGCCGAAGCTGCTGCCGCTGCAGCCCTAGCTGATCCCAAGGCAGAAGCCGCCCCTGCCGGTGATAAAAAAGACGGATGAAGCTTTTGGTTGGCCTCGGTAACCCCGGGGCCAAATACGTTCTCACCCGACATAACCTGGGTTTTATGGTGTTAGATGGCCTGGCTGGAAGTGTCGGAATTTCTGACTCCCAATGGAAATCCGAAAAGAAAGCCCTAACCACAAAGATCCGCCTGGGTGGTGAGTCCGCTTTATTGGTTAAGCCCCAGACATTCATGAATCTCTCCGGAGAATCTGTCAGGGCCCTCGTCGACTATTACAGTATAGAACTAGAAGACCTTCTGATTATTCATGACGAAGTGGACTTTCCGTTTCAGGTGATGAAGTTTCAAAAGGCCCGAGGTCATGGGGGGCACAACGGCATTCGTAGCACCCATCAGTATCTGAGCACCAATGACTATGCTCGCCTAAAAATGGGGGTGGGAAGGCCTCCAGGACGACAAGACGTTGCTGACTTTTTACTCTCCAATTTCAGTAAGACAGAGATGCAAGAGCTGCCGGATTTTCTCTCCAATGCTTGTGAAGGCGTTGCTTTCTGGGTAGAACAGGGAACGGCAAAAGCCGCCAATCAATTCAACTCCAAGGAATAAAGGGCAAACAAATGGCTTTACAATGTGGCATCGTGGGACTTCCCAATGTGGGTAAAAGCACTCTCTTCAACGCTTTGACAGCTGCCGGCGCCGAATCGGCTAACTACCCATTCTGCACCATTGATCCCAATGTGGGTGTGGTGACGGTACCAGATGCCCGCCTGGAGAAGATCTCCCAGTTTCACAAGCCGCAAAAACAAATTCCCACAGCTATGGAGTTTGTGGACATTGCTGGCCTTGTGGCCGGAGCCTCCAAGGGGGAAGGCCTGGGTAACCAGTTTCTAGCCAACATTCGAGAAACAGATGCCATCCTGCATGTGGTGCGCTGTTTTGAAGATTCCAACGTGGTGCACGTTAATGGGTCTGTGGACCCATTGCGTGATATTGACGTGATTAACACAGAACTACTACTGGCCGACCTGGACTCCATTGAAAAACGAATCAAAAAAACAGAAAAAGTCGCTCAGACCACTAAAGACGCCAAAATCAAGGCCGAGTACACGCTGGTCAAAAAAGTCTACGACGCGCTTAAAGAGGGCAAACCTGCCAGAACTGTGATTCCCGATGAAACGGAAGAAAAGATGTACAAAGAACTTCACCTGCTCACTTCCAAGCCGGTGCTTTATGTTTGTAACGTCAGCGAAGATGACTTCTCAGCCGGTGGCAGCGATTTGGTCAAACTTGTGGAACAAAGGGCTGCGGAGGAAAACAATCACAGCCTGATGGTTTGCTCCTCTCTGGAAAGTGAAATTGCCCAGCTGGATGATGAAGAAAAAAAAGAGTTTCTAGAGTCCATTGGTGCGGAAGAGCCAGGCCTTCACCGACTGATTCGCGAAAGCTACAAGCTGCTCAACCTGATCACATTTTTTACTGCCGGTGAGAAAGAAGTCCGGGCCTGGACGGTCCAACAGGGCGCCAAGGCTCCCAAGGCCGCTGGCGTTATTCACACAGACTTTGAAAAAGGCTTTATCCGCGCCGAGACCTATCACTGCAACGATCTGTTTGAACTGAAATCTGAATCCGCCGTCAAAGAAGCCGGTAAGTACCGTTCCGAAGGCAAAGAGTACCTGGTCAAAGACGGCGATATCATGCTGTTTCGGTTTAACGTTTAATCTATAATATTGATTCCATTGCATCAGAGGTTTTAGAATCTAAAAATAAATTTTTTTCCCTAAAAGAAGCCATAGTTTCTATAAAATATGGGCAAACATTTTTAGATCGTGAATATTATGACTATTTAAAGAGGCTTTCCGATTTTCTTGGTGGTGACGAAGTTATTTTAATTGATATCGGAGCAAATCGTGGTTGGTTTATCAGACTTACAAGACGATTTTTTAACGTGAATCACGTTTTCGCTTTTGAACCAAATTCTGAGCTTAATGAATTCATAGAGCCACTAAAAAATACTTTAAAAAACTAGAAATCAGAAATTCTATATTAAGCAATTGTTCGGGTAAAAAGGATCTGAATGTATACACGACTGATGGCTTATCTTCAGTTTATAAATTGACTGAAAAACACTCGTTTTCTGAAAATTATGAAACAACTATACAAAGGGTTGATCATGTTGAGTGTACGACCTTGGACAAAGAGTTTCTCGCTTATTCAAGTGAGAATAAATTTCTACTCAAAATTGATACTCAAGGCAGTGAACTTTTCATCCTTGAAGGAGCTCGTGAACTCTTTAAATTCGGAAAAATTAAAGCAGTTGTTATCGAAGTTTTAACTTCAGATATGTATGAAGGCCAAGGAAAATGGGATGAGATCTTTAGCTATTTTAGCTCTTTCAACTTTCAATTTTTAGATATAATGGTTGCCGTAAGAAACCCTGATGGCACTATTGCCGAATTTGATGTGATCTTTGTTCAGCAATATTGAGAAGAGATCATAGAATGATCTATGATCCATAAAACTTTAATATTAGCGACAAAATCATTTGAAGAAATTGACCGTGATTTAGGCACGAACAATCGATAGATTCCCAGAAGTAGTACAGCAGGAGTCACTAAAATTGGAAATGTTACTAAGGCAGTAAAAGTCAGTTCCACAAATCCCTCATTGCTTTACCGCATTGGAGAATTATACATATGTTTTAACTAAAGGCTCAACCCGCAGTTTTTTCTTTGGGTTGCCGAAATGATTAAGAATTCAGGGGCGATAAAAAGTTGAAGGAATTTTAGCGACCGACAATTTGAATTGCTGGACTGTCACAAAAAAGAATGGTTGTTGAAATTACTTAAGAATTTTGGCCGTCGCCGCGGTCATGGAAAAGTCATAGATTTAGAAGTAAAATAAAATAAAAAGAGCCAAAACACATTGTTTTGGCTCTATAAAGTTTTTCGATATTTAAATTACTATTTATTGTTCAACAATACTTATTTCTAAAATGCCTTGAACCGCCTCACGAATTTCGTGAAGTTTGAGAGGGTTTGAGCCATACCTTACACACCCAAAACCAACTTTATCCAAAAAACCTTCAGATGTTTGCAGGATAATCGACAATTGCTTCCTATCTGCTCTTCGAGAATTGATTTCTTTGCTAAGACCTTCCAAAAGATCACCATTTTCCAATTCATCGGACCATATTTCCTGACCCATAAAGCAAATTGCTGCTCCGTCAAGAACTTGTTGAGCATTACTTTCCATTGAAGCAATCTTACCGTTGATCATGAATAAGTCGTCGTCTTCGTATTGCTCTTTTAATTTAGCAAGATCAAGAATTTCAAATTGGAATTCTTCAGCCTTAAATTTGTAGACGTATTCGGAATCATAAGACTTTTCAACAACTTCAGTTTCTGTGACAGGAGCTGGAGTTTCATTTTGTACAGGCTGTTCCGCTGTTTCTGGTTTTGGATTGAGAAAAGCATCAACCTTGTTGCATACTACCTTGTGGTCTGAGCTATTGACTTGTTTTTCTACATAATTCACTTCAGCTTTGCAGCTAACACCTTCTTGATGAGTACTGTAAAATTTTTTACATGCATTATCAATTACTTGCATTTGTTTTCGCTTTTCTGCATCTGAAGAAAATCTGCTAGTCAATTTTGGCGACTTCAGCTCAAAAACAATACTGTTATAGCCCGAAATGAACTGGGTAGTGCATGCGCCATTTGAGTCTACAGTTTTGGGTGCTGGACTTGCGTCAGGTGCATCATCTCCACCACCACTACTATTACATGCAGAAAGTGATGATGTGACAGCCACCATCAACAATACTTTAAGAATCATCTTTTCCACTTTAAGGTCTCCGTTTAAATTCTAGTTGGAATAATAAACGGCCCCTTTTAACGCGCCACGCTAAAACTTAATAGTCTTTAATTGTTATTATGAAAAAATGTTAAAATATTGAAATTATTGACATATTTTTATAAATGCGAGAACTGGTGATTAGTTCTCGCTGGTATATCGATATTTCTAAACATCGTCCGATGTTACTTTGTCAGGACATTTGTAAACTTTTCCTTTTGTGTAGATTGGCATTCCTGAATATACCCTCAAACTAGAAATGACTGTGTTTCCACCAACTTCTGCGGTCTTGTTTTTAAGTCCAATAATGAGTCTACCGTTAACAGGGCTACCTCCCGCAGCGACCCTTGCTTCAACATTTTCAATGAATTTGCATTCTCTGGCTTCGAGGTCTTTAATCGCCTTCTCTACATCAGATTTATTTGCACTTTGAACCGTTACAATTTCCACCTTTTTCCCTTCTTTTGAAAGGGTCGCACAACCAGAGAAAAGAGTCGTCACAATGACCAACAAGATAAATTTCATTTTAATCTCCCACTATTTTTCGGTTTAATGAGCCAATGACCCAGCTCGTCCATTGCTGCTACCTTATGCTGAAATTTACCTTTAATGTCAATGAAGTTGGCATCTTAGTGGATATTTTTGACGTTGAAATTGCTCAAGAATCTGATCGAAGACGGGCCTTCGGTGAAGATCATTACCTTTTCTGACGCCCATGAATTGCTTGAAGAGTGTACAAAGCCAATTCCAACGAAGTGGCCGCAGTGCTTTTGGACTGCCACTGGGGTATCGACAATCCAGTGGGAATTGAAATTGCCAAGCATATCCGTGAGTTTGATCCAGAAGCCGAAGTGTTGATGATGTCCAAAGACCTGGAGCGATCCACCTTATTTGATGTGATCTTTGTTCAGCAATATTGAGAAGAGATCATAGAATGATCTATGATCCATAAAACTTTAATATTAGCGAGGCCCAATACATACCACATCGACAACAGCATCATGAAAGGAATAGCTGTTATCAGCAACATAAACAAAAATTTCGGAGGAGCTAGATGTTGGTGCTATTGAACATATTCTGCTACCGTCCCCAATATCATTAGCACTGCATGTACAGGAAGGCCTTCCTGAGAAAGCACTAGCATCAACTTGGTGAGCATATACACCAGTTCCATCTCGATCAACATCAGAAAGCCATGAATATTAGGCATATTAATTTTTAATAACAGGAGAACTTAATTATGAAATACCTAATATTTTTAGTTCTGGCCTCACAGGCCTCAAAAAGCAATAGTACCCCACTTCCAAAAGAAAAACTCGCCAAAGTTGTCTTGTATGAATGCCTCGACTTATACTGGCTTCAGGAAAAGCCAGTGACTTTGCAGAAGTTCAAGACCAATCAAAGAAGCTCGCTAAGCAGCTTTTTATTCCCTTTTTGATTTCAACATTGTTGCCCATGGCAATTATGAATACTGACAATTTAAGTCTGATCATGAAAACCGGGAGTTTTGGTTTTGCTGTGGATTTATTGGTTTCGGCCACTTGTGGGTGGCAGATTTACAAAAAAATTGATTAATGAATATACTCGACAAGATTAAAGTTCCATTCATTCTTTTTTTTAAAAAACTTTACGACATAACCTGATAGAAGTAATTTTGAAAAATCTTTTTCCTGCACAAATCCTCTAACACCATTTGCAGATGAAATATAAGTCCATCCTGGACAACCTTTCGTTAAAGGGCACCTTGGAGTATCGGTATTATTTTCAAATCTTACGACATCTAGCTTCCTCAATTCCGTTAACTTAGCTCCTTTATCTGCATCCCGATACACAGATATTGCTTCACCAACTATTGACAGAAGAACAGGTGATGATTCCATTCCGTTTACGTCTATATTCCTTGATTTATAACATGCACTAACAGGAGCATGGAACCTCCCCTTTTCCATATAACAACCGCCAGAATTTAGCGTATAAACAAGCCTCTTTCTAAATTCATTTAATGACATTTTAAGTATTGATAAACAATATTCAGAATGGCTTTTTGTGGAACCAGGCAGCATATGCTTTAGGCCAGCACAATGAAATCTTCCTTCTAAAAGAGCTCTAATCTGTTTCTCATTAGAACTCTTAATTTTTTTTATCAAATTAGATCTATACTCATAAAGACTTTTATTTCTCAAGGCTTCATCTCTAAATTTAAAAGCAACCACATTTTCATCATTATCTAAAACCATCTCATCCAGCTCTCCTACAGAGAGCGATATATCCTTGCTTTTTATTTCCTCTTTAGAAACGCAACTAGATGAAAAAACAAATATAAAAGAGAAAAATATGTATTTCATACTAGTACCTCACAACAAATCCCAACTACTGCCTAATCTCATAATGCATATGGTCTTCATGTCCACCACTTCTATCAAAATATACTTTATCATAGTATTTTGAAAAATAGTGCTCCCAAATTCCTATATTGTAGCCTTCAAATCTATACCGATCCGGTTTGAGTTTTCAGGCTCCCAAGACCTGAAAGTTGTCAGTGATCAGAGTTGAGAGTTCTTTGCGATATTTTCTGATTCCCCTCATGAACCTCATAATCTCAGACCGGAATATTTCTAGGTCAGGGAAATAGTTATTGGCCATGACCTTTTGTTTAATGAACCTCCAAAGCCTTTCAATCGGGTTCAGGTTTGGGGAGTATGGCGGCAGATACAGCAACCGTATCTCAAGTCTCGCTGCCAAGTCCCTTACGACTCTCGATCTATTGTACGGAGCATTATCTAAAACCAAGTATATTTTTTCCTCATCTGGATTCTTAGCTCTAATGGCTCGCAGTAAATCACACATCGAGTAGCGATCCACGGTTTCACAACTTCTTGCCACAACATCCAAAGACCCTATCTCAATGGCTCCATTAATATTGACTCTTTGTCTACCGGAGTTGGTTTTGACTTCAAAATCTTCCCCCTTTTTAATCCAGCCAGAAGACAGCACAGGATTCAACATGGGGTGAGTGGAATCGGCGAAATACACTGGGTCATGGGCTTTCACAGCATTGTATTGGTTGATAAATCTTCTTTGTGCTTCTGCATTGGCCTTGCCTGGAACTCCCTTTGGCTTTTTGTAACTGAACCCGAGTTGGTGCAGAAGATCGGTGACGCCACCGACTGAGTAGATCACGCCAAACTCAGACTTGATGAACTCTATTACTGACTTCGTTGTGGGATATACTTTTGACTCGAGTTCCAGCATCAAAAGAAGCTGTTGTTCATCAGTCAGAAAGGCTTTTCTGCCAATATAGTGGTCATTGACAAGCCTTTCAATACCGCCCTCTTCATATCGCTTACGATAGTTTCGAACAGAGCCCTCATCCATGAATAGCCGGATATCTAAAAGCATTAAAAAAAGCCTTCCTTCTGCTTCTGGAGGCTTTTTTTAAGCAGTGTGACTCAGATTCGGAGCCCGGCACCTACTCTTATTCTTCGTCTTTGACAATGGGTTCTTTAATCTCTGGAGCGACTGATTCGCTGACCAATGTACAGCTGTAATGAGTATCCTTCTCTCCAGTTTTTTTCTTTTTCAATTTATAAACAAACTGATTAGGAGTAAAAATTATCTCATATTGCTCCTCCGCCTTAACTTCATTTGACTTCCCCTTGTAACAGGTCCTTACCCTCACAGAAGTCAAAATCTTCGTAGTCTTATTCAGAACAGATGGTTGAAACTCTGTAGTACAACTCCCATCTCTTTGAACTATCTTTTCCGTTCCACCTATATTTACTATTTCAAATATGTGTGAGGCTTCTTCAACAAAACTCAAATGTTCTTCACTCTGGGTGACGATCATTTCCCCTGCCCCCAAACACTCATCTGAATGAGGTTGCATTTCATTTAGAATATAAACTCCATCTGTGAAGCCTGTGATTTCTTTAAATTCATTAACCGTCAGTGTTTCATTGGCGTTGACCCAAAAAGAAAAAGACAGAAATATCAAAATAAACTTCATTTTCAATCTCCCAATCATTATCTACATCCTGGATAAGCAGCTATCATTCTTGAAGTCACACGGCTGGTTCCCTGCAACTGGGTCCAAAAAGCCATTCCCCTCCCCAGAGGTCTTCCCCCTGGTCTTTTACTACTGGCACAATGAACGTCTTTGAGTATAGAGGCTGTACACTGAAACTGAAATGTCAAATTTCTTGAATTGGTGGGCCTGTGTGGGCAAAATCTTGCATTACGATCGCTGTCACGCCGTCTCCACCAGGCATATTCCAATTGAAACATACCATCAGAACCTCCAACGCCGTCCGTTGGATTGGTTGCAGCTGGATTACAGCCAGACTCATCATGAGCAATGGCTGCAAATGCATAAACCCAAAACTTAAGGCGTTGAGAGGGAGAAAAACTCCCATACCTGGGGCAAACAGCCAATGGAATCTGTCCTCCAGCAAAGCATCGTCCACCTGGATCCACAGCTTCAATAGCTTGAAGAGTTCCACGACCAAAAGGTCCCAAAGACCCATCAAGCTTAATGAATTGATCACAATTTCTCATTGATTGGCGACTTCCATCATTATCATTAACTATGATAAGTGGCTGATAATTTTGTGAAAAAAGAGCTTCCAGAGAGGCCGTTGGTCTAGATGCACCAGGGCTACAGTCTCCTCCGGGACATCGCCCCGCCTCGGTTATTGCATCATCCTGAGTTGGAGGGCGAGCAGCGTTAGGTGAAGTCCCCCCAGCTATATACTTATGAGGAACCCATGCCCATCTGTTTCGACACTCTGGCGGCTGAGCATCATTGCCAAATTTGACTCGAGCCATGGTTTTGCCACGACTTAAAACTTGGGCTGACATGCCAGCTCTCAGTCCCTTACAGACCCTCACCCCTTTGTTATTTTTATCTGGTACATAGGCTCTGATATTCGTTCCTTGCAACCGAGTGACAGAACCAGCCCAAGTAAAAAAGCCAAACGTAAATACCAAAATAAGTGCTCTTAAGAGCAACCACTTAAGAAGTCTCATGACAAATATTTATCGGCTTCTACACGCAATCACTTACTTATTAAAAAGCAATCTAGACTAAAGTTATACCAATCCAGTTTGAATTCACTCAATTGATCTGTGTATTCCAACTGAATCAGTATTAATAGACAAATTTAAACATAGCCTGAACCACAGTTTCATTGAATCCCGGGTCTGGAGTGCCTTCCGAATCACGCACTCCTTTTTTCAGATAGCGGTTCAAAGCATAGGAATATTCCAGTCCCACCAATGCGGACCCTTTTTTAGAATCGGTCATGGTGCTGATATCATAAAGCACCTGAGGTTGAGTCATCAAAAAGATATGGTCTTTATGCTCCGGAATCAATCCATAAGCAAAAAAACCAGTGAACTGAAACTTTCTGGCAAAAGGAAGCAGCCAAAAATGAGGCGATGTTTGTCGTCTGACGATCGCCCATATCGACGTCAGAAAAGCGACCGCAAGCATCCCAACGGATGGAAGCGACATAGACACGAATTCCGGAAGGAACTTAAGTCGAACCAGAAATTCTACGTCTGTCTTTGCGTAAAACGTTAACGGAAGAATGTCGCCATAATATGTATATCGCCAGCCCATATGGGCAAATGAAACAAGGGCGGGTACGCCAACAACAATGACGGCAGGCAATAAACGTTTCTGAAATGTGCCGGTACCCCCCATTAGCAGACCTGCACCCGCGCCTGCGATAAAAACTGCAATATCAAGACGGGTCAAAACAGCCAACGAAAATGCAAGTGCGGCCCATAAAATGTTGCGTGGCGCAGCCGCCTTGCCCGCAATAGGAACAAGTGCCAACAGGCCCGCAGTTGCAAACGTTGATACAACCACGGCTTCAAGGCCACCCATTACCCATATTGCTATTGCAGGTGTTGCCGCGGTTGCCACAACGATGGATGCACGTGCCAATCTTGCCTGTGAACCTGGCAGGATAAGCCGCGATGCATAAACTTGCATTATCAGCATCGAAATTGCAGCGGCTAAGTTGATGATTTGGACGGCATAGGTAGGGTCGATACCGAACTTGATCGGTACCGCGCTGATCAGCACGTACAGGAAATTCGTGTATCCCTCGACATATTCACCAAGGTTCCACGTCAGTTCCCCGTGCTCGGCGAGAGGCGCGACCAGCCGGCGGGCACGCTGTCGGGCGGCGAACAGCAGATGCTGGCCATCGCCCGCGCCCTCCTGTCCAATCCGCGCATCCTGCTGCTCGACGAACCGTCGCTCGGCCTCGCGCCGCAGATCGTCGCCCGGATCTTCGGGATCATCCGCGACCTGAAGAGCCGTGGCG